>NZ_FNAJ01000003.1:600000-777551 GCF_900101905.1 Myxococcus virescens
GCCGCGCCCGCGCAGACGGGCGTCCGCGCGGTGGGTGAGCACACCTATGAGGTGTCCCGCCGCGCTGTCGAAGACGCGCTTTCCAATATGGACGGCCTGCTCGCCCAGGCCCGGGTGGTGCCGTCCTTCCGAGACGGCAAGCCCCAGGGCTTCAAGGTCTTCTCCATCAAGAA
Organism: Myxococcus virescens; assembly: GCF_900101905.1. Lineage (NCBI taxonomy): Bacteria > Pseudomonadati > Myxococcota > Myxococcia > Myxococcales > Myxococcaceae > Myxococcus > Myxococcus virescens. The sequence continues at coordinate 600,174 of NZ_FNAJ01000003.1, forward strand.
AGGCTCCCTCTACGAGCAGCTCGGCATCCAGTCTGGTGACGTGCTCCGGCGCATCAATGGCGTCTCGCTCGACGCGCCCGACAGAGCCCTGGAGGCCTTCATGCTGCTACGGGGCGCTTCGCACCTCGAGCTCGACATCGAGCGCGGAGGGAGCCCGGTCCGCAAGGTGTACGACGTGAGGTGATTGCCGTACGGCCCTTCAGCTCCGGACCAGTGCCGCCGCGAGCCGGGGAAGCGCATCCCCTGCCCGCGCCTCCAGGTGCACGTCCGCGAGCTCCACGCCCCGGCACTCCCCCAGGTTGAGGATGGCGATGGGCATGCGGCGCTCGGACGCGCGCACCAGGAAGCGGTAGCCGGAGAAGATGGCCAGCGAGGAGCCCACCACCAGCAGCGCGTCGCCCTCCTCCAACAGGGCGAACGCCGACGCCACGGTGGGAACCGGCACGTTGTCGCCGAAGAAGACGACGTCTGGCTTGAGCGTTCCACCACACACCAGGCACGCAGGGACCTGGAAGGACGACAGCTGCTCGGAGGTCAGGTCCGCGTCACCGTCCGGACGCAGCTCCAGCACCTCGAGGGAGAAGCCAGGGTTGAGCGACAGCAGCCGCGCCTGCAACGCCTCGCGCGCCTCCTGCGCGCCGCACGCGAGGCACCGGACCTTGGCCAGTGCGCCATGCAGCTCAATCACCCGCGAGCTGCCAGCGGCATGGTGCAGCCCGTCCACGTTCTGGGTGATGAGGCCTCGGACATGGCCCGCCTGCTCCAGCTCCGCCAGCGCCGCGTGCGCCGCGTTGGGCCGGGCCGAGGAGAAGCGCGGCCAGCCCCTCAGGCTTCGCGCCCAGTAGCGCGCCCGGGCCTCGGGGCGCGTGAGGAACTCGCGATGCTGAATGGGATTGCGCGCCCGCGCCCGCGTCCCGGGCCCCCGATAGTCGGGGATGCCTGACTCGGTGCTGCACCCCGCCCCGGTGAGCACCACCGTGCTGCGGCGCGAGAGCAATGAGACCAGCGCCTCCATGCTCGGAGCAAGGCTGGGAACAGGCAGGGCATCGTGCGGGGCAGTCATCGCGGCCTACATATTAACCGCGCATCCCTGACCGCGCCGGACGTCCGCCCTCCCCTCGGACCTCCCGGGCGCACACCTGCCCCCGCCCGCTCGGGCAGGCACGCCTGCCAGCCTGGCCAGCGGGGTGCTCACGCGCTCCGGGCGGAAGACAGCCTGCGCAGGAACGTCGGTGCGACGAGGAAGATCAAGAGCAGCCGTCCCACCTGGACCGCCAGCACGACGGACAAAGTGGCACGCGTGCCCAGCGCGATGGCCAGCACGGAGTCAGCGCCGCCTGGAGACGTCGCGAAGTAGGTGGTGAGCAGGTCCACGCCCGTGGCGGCGGACCAGCCCCACGCCAGCAGCAGACACCCCACCACCATCCCCACCGAGGCCGCCAGTGCGACGTGAGCGACGCGCTTCAGATCCTGCACCGCCGAGGCATCGAACTGGCTGCCCACGCGCACGCCCAGCACCCACAGGCCCAACGGGAGGAGGCCCGGGGGCCACGCGCCCACCGGCAGGCCCAGCGCCGTGAGGGGGATGCCCAGCAACACAGGCCCCAGGAAGGCACCAGCCGGCAGCTTCAAGCGCAGCCCCAGGAAACTGCCCACCGCGGACACTCCCGCCGTCGTCAGCCATGCCCACAGCGGTGGCGGCGAGCCCGGCAGGTCCGCCGCGCGGGCCACTGCCACATCCGGCGTATCCCCCACCCACCGCCCCACCACCACGGCCACGAGAATCACGATGCACAGGCGCATGAACTGGAAGAGCGTCACCAGCCGGGCGTCCGCGCCCAGCTCATCGCTCAGCGCCACCATCGCGGACGCGCCGCCCGGCATCAGCCCCAAGGTGGCGGTGCGCGAGTCCAGGTAGCCCAGCTTCGCGCACACCCACGCCACGCCCTGCGCCACGGCCACCACGCCCACCACGGCGCCCAGTGACACGGCCCAGCTGTCCGCGAGCGCGCTCCAGGCCTCCGGAGAGAAGGACGAACACAGCGCGCCCCCCAGCACCGAATGCGCCACCAGCAGCCCCCGGCGCGGCACCGGGACGTGCACGGACAGCGTCAGCGACGCGGCGATGGACACCACCATCGCCCCCAGCAACGCCCCGGCAGGCAGGTGGGCAAGCTCCGCGAGTCCAGCGGCGAGCAGCGTCGCCACGGTGACGGCCACCACGCGGCGTGAGCGGCGTCCAGGCGCGGAGTCGTTCGTCATCACGGCGCCGAACGTACCAATGAAGGGGGAGACATGCGCCGGGCATCCGCCGAGGAAAGCCCCGCACGCTAACCCATGCTAGACGCCCTCCTCATGCGATGCTGGCAATGGAAGTCCTTCCAGGCGCTGTCCCTCGATGAGCTGTACGACGTGCTCGCCCTGCGACAGGAAGTCTTCGTGGTGGAGCAGCGCTCCATCTACCAGGACGTGGACGGTTTCGACCGGAGCGCGGAACACCTGCTGCTCCACACGGAGTCGCAGGGTACCCGGCTGCTCGCCGGGTATTTGAGGGTGCTGCCTCCCGGTGCGAAGTATCCCCAGGCGAGCAGCCTGGGCCGCGTGGTGACGTCGCCCCGCGCACGGGGCCAGGGGCTGGGGCGCGAGCTGGTGACGCGTGGCCTTGCCCGGCTGGACAACCTGTACCCACAGGCCGCCGTCCACATCGGGGCCCAGCACTACCTCCAGCGCTTCTACGAAGGCTTCGGCTTCCAGACGCAGGGCGACGTCTATGACGAGGACGGCATTCCCCACATCGACATGGTGCGGCCAGCGGGCGGGACGCGCTGACGCCGGGTCACGGCCTCGCGATGGGGAACGAGAGCGAGCCTTGACTGCCGCTGGGCATGGCGCTGCGGCACGCCCCCGTCACCCCGACGCCTGAAGCACGGAGGCTGGCGATGGGCCGACAACACTTCCCGGACGCCATCTGTCGCGTACCTCACGCGCCGGGGTGGCTGGGGCGGCCGGCGACTTCGTGGACCCATGACGCAATGCGCGTCCATGGCTTTCCTGTGAGGCCATGAGCCAGTGCACTCACATCGTCGACAATCCCTTCACCGGTGACGTCGCCGCTTCGGTCGAGCCCACGTCGCCCGCGAAGCTGGACACCGTGCTGGAGCGAGCCCGCGCCGCGTCGCGCGCGCTGCGCGCCCTGAGCGTGGCGGAGCGCGTGAAGCGGGTGCTGCGCGCGTGCGAGGCGATGGAGAAGAACGCCGACGCCATCGCACGGGACATCACCCGGCAGATGGGCAAGCCGCTGTCCCAGGCCCGGGGTGAGGTGGGCGGCATGGCGGGACGCCTGCGCCACATGGCCGCCATCGCCGAGGAATCCCTCGCGGACATCGTCCTGCCGCCCAAGGACGGCTTCGAGCGGAGAATCGCGAAGGAGCCGCTGGGCGTGGTGCTGGACCTGCCCGCCTGGAACTACCCACTCCTCACCGCGGTGAATGCCATTGCGCCCGCCGTGCTCGCAGGCAACGCGGTCATCGTGAAGCACTCGCCGCGCACGCCCCTGTGCGGTGGCCACTTCGCGCGCGCCTTCGCCGAAGCAGGCGCGCCCGACGGCGCGGTGCAGGCCATCTTCCTGGACTACCCAGGCACGGAGCAGCTCGTCGGTGACGCGCGTGTGGACCACGTCCTCTTCACGGGCTCGGTGCTCGGCGGCCACAGAATGCAGGCAGCCGCGCGCGAGCGCTTCCTCCACATCGGCCTGGAGCTGGGAGGCAACGACCCGGCCTACGTCGCGCCGGACTGTGACTTCGACAAGGCGGTGGAAAACATCGTCGACGGTGCCATGTACAACGCGGGGCAGAGCTGCTGCGCCGTGGAGCGGGTGTACGTGCACCGCTCGCTGTACGAGCGCTTCATCGCCGCCGCTGAGCCACTCGTGCGCGCCTACGTGCTGGGCGACCCGGAGTCCGAGCAGACGACGATGGGCCCCATCGCCCAGCCCTGGCACCCCGCCGAGTTGCAGTCCTTCGTCCAGGACGCCACGAGCCTGGGCGCCCGGCTCGTCACGGGTGGCCGCGCGGTACAAGTGGAAGGACGGGGCCGGTTCTTCGAGCCCACCCTGCTCCGCGACGTGAGCCCCCAGGCGCGGCTGATGCGCGAAGAGTCCTTCGGGCCGCTGCTGCCCATCGCGCCGGTGGACTCGGATGAGGAGGCCCTGGCGCTGATGAATGCCTCGCGGCTGGGCCTCACCGCGAGCGTGTGGACGTCCGACCGGGAGCGCGCGGACCGGCTGGCGCGGCAACTGGAAGCGGGCACCGTCTACATGAACCGCTGTGACGCGCTGGACCCCGCGCTGCCATGGAGCGGCGTGAAGGACTCCGGACGCGGCGTGACGCTGAGCGCGCTGGGCTTCGACGCCCTGACGCGGCCCAAGGCGCTCCACTACCGCCTGCGCTTCTGACGCGCGGCTACAGCTTGCGCAGCCTCACCCGCTTCACCTTGTGGTCGGGGCCCTTGAGGAGGATGAGGCGCGCGCGAGAACGGGTGGGCGCGATGTTCTGGGCCAGGTTGGGCCCGTTGATTTCGCCCCACACCGACTCCGCGAGCTGAATCGCCTGCTCGTGGTTCAGCTCGGAGAAGCGGCGGAAGTAGCTGCGCTCGTCGCGGAACGCCGTCTGCTGGAGCTTGAGGAAACGGTTGACGTACCAGCGGCGGATGTCGTGCTCGTGCGCGTCCACGTAGATGGAGAAGTCGAAGAAGTCGGAGAGGAACGTCGCCGGCATCTGCTTCCCCTCCTGTGCCCCGGCCTGGAGGACGTTGAGCCCTTCCAGGATGAGGATGTCGGGCTGGCGGACCACCTGCGCCTCGCCAGGCACCACGTCGTAGACGAGGTGCGAGTACACCGGCGCCGCCACCTCCGCCCGTCCGGCCTTCAGCTCCGCCAGGAAGCGCACCAGGGCGCGCCGGTCGTAGCTCTCCGGGAAGCCCTTGCGCTTCATCAAGTCGCGCGCGGTGAGGACATCGTTGGGGAAGAGGAACCCGTCCGTCGTCACCAATTCCACGCGCGGATGGTCCGGCCACCGCTTCAGCAGCGCCTGGAGGATGCGCGCCGTCGTGCTCTTGCCCACCGCCACGCTCCCGGCGATGGCGATGATGTACGGCACCTTCTGCGCCGAACCTCCCAGGAAGGCTTGCTGCTCCGCCCACAGCCGCTGCGCCGCGGCCACCTGCAGGTTCAGCAACCGGGACAAGGGCAGGTAGACGTCCACCACCTCGTCCAGGTCGAGGTGCTCTCCCAGGCCCCGCAGTCCATCAATGTCCTCGGACTTCAGCGGCAGAGGCGTAGCGGCACGCAGCGCCCGCCAGGCCTCCCGTTCCAGGTCGATGAACATGGATGGGGACAGACCGGTGGCTAAGGCCATGGATTCCACTCCAGGAGATGAACATCCTAGCCGCCGCGTAGCACAGCCGAGACGTTCACGCTCGGACGTTCAGGTGCCAGCCGCGGGATCCCACCCGTAGAAGCGCTTCAGCTCCTCATAGAGCTCCGGCGTCTTCTCCTGCATTTGCCGGGGTTTCTCGAAAAACGATTCGGTGGCCACCGCGAAGAACTCGGCCTCGTTGAGCCCACCGTAGTCATCCAGCACCTGCCGTTCCCGGCGCTGGCCCTGCTGAAGCTTGTGGAAGTGCTCGCTCATCACCGCGCTCCAGGCCCGGTAATGCGAATACGCGCGCAGGTTGGGCGTGCCATCGAAGGCGCCGTCGGCCCGGTCCAACACGTGGGCGAACTCATGCGTGGCGGTGTCGTGACCATCGCCCGGGTTGCGCAGCCCCGCGAGCACCGACTCCCACGAGAGGATGACGGAGCCCCAGTTCTTCGCCTCGCCCAGCACCCCGCCCGTGCGGTCCGGGATTCGGAAGGCGCTGGGATAGACGATGACCTCCCGCAGCCGGTCGTAATACGACAGGCTCAGGTGCACCACGAGCTGCACCGCGGTGGCGGATATCACCACGCGAATCTCGTCGGTGACCTCCAGGCCGCCGGCGCCGATGAACTCCTTCTCCCACGCGAACACCTTGAGCTTGTCCAGGAAGGACTGCCGCAGCTCCGGGGAGAGGGTGCGGAAGAAGGGCACGCGCGCGTCGAGGTAGCCCAGCCAGGCCTCCGGAAAGGGGCGGCGAAGCAGTCGCCGACGCCGGAACTGGCGGATGAAGGAGAACATGCGCCCTGGCATAGCAGACGTGCACGGCGCGAGGAGCACCTCCCGGGACGAAACTGGAGGTAGATTGCGCCTGGCGGGCGCGGCCGGCAGCCCCTTTCACGGACGTGCAACGAGTGATGAGCAGACGCGTGTGGGTTCGATGCGCGGCGCTGGGGCTGAGCCTCCTGGCGTCCCAGGCACCGGCGCAAATCACGGAGTCAGACCCGGTCGTCGAGGAAGTGGTGGTCCGCGGCCCGGAGAAGACCCAGCCGGACACGGTGCGCGCCTATGCGCGCGTGGGGGAAGGAGACCCGCTCACGCTCGAGGACCTGGCCAAGGTCGAGCGGCGGCTGGTCGCCACGGGCCTCTTCCAGGAGGTGAAGGTCAGCTACGAGCCTTCCGGGCCGGGCCGGGTGCGGCTGATTCTGGAGGTGGAGGACAAGGCCTCCTGGGTGGTGGCGCCCACCTTCGTGCTGCAATCCGACAACGTCGGCGGCGGCGTGCTGTACGCGGAGAACAACCTCTGGGGCCGCAGCAAGAAGTTCGCGACCGCGGCCCAGGTGAGCACGGCGGAGAGCGGCATCTTCGCGGGCTTCCTGGACCCGAACCTCTTCGGGCTGCCCCAGCTCCGCTTCAGCCTGGAAGGCCAGCTTCGCAGCGACCGGGTAGACGAGTACCAGGCCGGCTCCGGCCAGCGGCGCCCAGAGGTGGTGCGACGGACGCGAATGAACTCCGCGTCCATCGCCGGAGAGCTGGGCTTCCTGCTGTTCGAGCGCGTCCGCGCGGCGGCCAAGTACCGGCTGATGTCCATCGACGCGAAGTCCCCCGACACCTCCGAGGAGGTGACGACGCCCGCGTTCTCCCTGGGCCCGTCGCAGCAGGATGCATCCCTGCGGCTGATGGTGGGCATCGACACGCGGCAGAACCTGCACGCGGTGATGGAGGGCCTCAACCTGGAGGCTTCCTACGAGCGCTCCAATCCCGGCGTCGGCAGTGACTTCCGCTACGAGCGCTTCGGCCTGCTGTACCGCCATGGCCTGCGGCTGGTGGGTGAACACAACCTGGTGCTGCGCGGCGAGGCCGTGGCGGGGGTGGACCTGCCCTTCCATCAGGAGTTCGTGATGGGCGGCAATTCACTGCGCGGCTTCGTCTACCGCCAGTTCCGGGGCGACACGCGCCTGTCCTTCACCGCCGAGTACCACTTCCCCCTCTTCACGGTGAACCCGCTGTCCTTCCGCGGCGTCGCCTTCTCCGACACGGGGATGATGATGTGGCGCAAGCTGCCCGGGGACCGGGAGCTGCGGGACGTCAATGGGCGCGTGGTGCGCAGCTACCTGCCCGACGCGGAAGACGGGCTGGGCAACGCCACGGTGGCCCAGGGCGTGGGCGCCGGCCTGCGGCTGTACCTGCGCAACATCGTGCTGCCCCTGGTGGGCGTGGACGCGGCCTACAGCGTCAACTCGGGCGAGTTCCGCTTCTATCTGGTGGCGGGGGTGAATCCGTCCTAGGGACGACACGTCAGGCAGCCCCGCGGTGGGGCGTCGGGTGCGGCGCGACATGCCCCCATGTCATGAGGGCATGCGCGTCTCCTCTCCCCGCTTCCCGCGAGTCCGCCATGTCCGACGAACGCTTCACGACCAGCCGCGAGGTCTACCACCGCATCCAGTGGGACCCGCGGTTCGACCCCCGCGAGTTCACCATCGGCTACGACGCCCATGGTGAGACGCGCGAGGAGATGCCGTTCGCGGCCTTCGTTCCGGACGGCGAGATTCCCTGGCACCGCGTCTGGTACTTCAAGCGGGGCCACCAGGTGGTCTGGGACCGCGAGCAGCGCTTGGACCTGCTGAATTCGCCGCAACCTCCGCCCGGGTAGCGGGTTGAAGAGAGCGGATGCGAAGATGACGGGCATGCGGAGAACGCTGCTGGTCGTCCTTGGAGTCGTCCTGGCTGCCTGTGGTGAATCAGACGCGCCCACCCCGGATGGAGGCGCGTCTCCATCCGCCCCCGACGCGGGAGTTCCCCAGCCCGACGCGGGGAGCCCTCTGGACGATGCCGGAACCCCGGAGCCGGACGCCGGCTCGCCGTGGTCCACGGTGACCGCCGTGCTGGAGGCACGCGTCGCCGAGGCGGGTGCCTCCGTCCCGGGACTGGGCCTCGCGGTGTACGACGCGCAGGACCGCAAGGTGTACGAACACATCGTCGGGGACTTCGCGCCGGACCGGCGGGTGGCCGTGGCCTCCGCGTCGAAGATGGTGTCCGGCACCCTCCTCTTCGAGCTCATCCGCCAGGGCCGTCTCTCGTTGGACTCCACCACGGGCCAGGTGCTCGGCTGGACGGGGAACAAGGCGGGAATCACCCTGCGTCACCTGCTCTCCTTCACGTCGGGACTGCAGCCCTCGCACCTCTGCGCGTTCCAATCCGGCATCACCCTGGCGGACTGTGTCGCCAGCATCGCCCAGACCTCACAGGTCGCGGCTCCCGGGGCGCGCTTCGACTACGGCAGCACGCACTTGCATGTCGCCGCGCGCATGGCGGAGGTGAGCACGGGCAAGACGTGGAACGCCCTCTTCACCGAGACGCTGGCCCAGCCGCTGGGCTTGCCTTCAGGCGTCACCTACTTCACCGCGCCCAATCACCCGCTGGGCACCACCAATCCCCTGGTGGCGGGCGGGCTGCGCGCGTCCATGAATGAGTACGCGCCCCTGCTGGCGCTCGTCTTCCACCGGGGCACGCATGCCGGCGGCGTCGTGGGCACGCCGGAGCTCTTCGATGCACAGGCCGTCGAGCCCTTCCCTGACGTCGTCGTCGGCAACTCGCCAGCGGCGGACATGGGCCTGGACCTCCGCTACGGCCTGACAGCGTGGCTGGAGTGCCCCACGCCCGCGCAGGGCTGCGCCGTCATCAGCTCGCCAGGGGCGTTCGGATGGACGCCCTGGGTGGACCGGGAGGCGGGCTACTACGCCGTCCTCGGGATGCACCTCCAGCGGGATGACCCGGGCGCGGGCGTCGTCAGCTTCGCGATGCGCCTCTCCACGGAGGTGAAGCCCCTCATCCGGGCGGCGCTGGCCCCCTGAACCAGCGGCTATCCGTCGAAGCGCCTCCGCCGCAGGTCCAGCATCCACGCCTCCAGCGCGGCCACGGCGTCGTCGGACGGCGACTCGGGCAGCACCGAGTCCGCCCGCGCGGCTTCGAGCACCTCGAACGCGCGCGACACCTCGCCGCGCCACCGCTCGCTCAGGGCCTCCGGAAGCTCGCTCTTCTCCCCGCGCAGCTTCTGCTCCACCAGGGCATGGGCCTCCGCGAAACCGTACCGCGACAGCAGCTCCGTGACGTCCGTCTCCACCACGCCGGTCCGCAGCGCATGGGTGCCCGTCAACGTGGTGCGCAGCACGTAGAGCAGCCGCTTCGCCGAACGGAAGCCGCTCTTCTCCCACTCGCGCAGCTGTCCCTGGGCAAAGCCGTTGTAGTGCCGGTACATCTTGCGCGACAGCACCGCGCGCACCAGCGGACGCAGCGACTCCAGGTCCGGAGACACGCGCAGGGGGATGGCCCCCAGCACCCGCTCCAGGTAGTTCCCATTGCCTTGCAGGATGCCCTGGAGCACCGGCAGCAGTTCGTTGGACGAGTAGTCCACCTCCACGCCCTCCAGCACCTCCAGTCGCTCCGTAGGGACGTGCACGGGCTGGAGCGTCAACAACGCCGCGGTATGCGCGACGTGGATGGACTTCAGGTCCAGGTCGCTGTCCGGCGAGGGGAAGCCATAGGCGTGCGCTCCGGACAGGGAGACGACCAGATGCGCGCGGTGCCGGGACTCTTCGTCCAGCACCCGGTCCGCCATCGCGCGTTGATGTTCCGTCAAGGTGCCCTTCATTCCGAATCCCTCCACCCCATGGCCGGGGCCTCCGGCGCGTCACGTCCCAGCGGCCCGGGCTCCTTCAGCACCCAGCGCCGCGCCAGCTCCTCGCCCACGCGCCGCAGCAACCGGTCCGCGCGTTCGTAGTCCGGATGCTCCGGCAGACGGCTCTCCCGGTGCGCGGCCTCCAGGTCCGGCGCAAGGGCCTCCGCGTCCCGCAGCACGTCCTCCAGCGGCACGCGGCCCGCCTTGATGTCCAGCAGCCGCGCCTTCAGCGCGCCAGTGGCCTCGAAGACGGGCGTGCCCTCGCGCAACCACCCTGTCGCCGTGGCCACCAGCCGCAGCAGGTTGTAGGCGTTCTTCGGGCGCAGCTCGCGCGCGGAAGGAGGACGCTGACCGCCGCTTCGCGCATAAGTGGTGAGCGCCTTGAAGTCGTTGGCCGCCAACAGCCCCTGGTCCCAGAGCGAGCGGTAGAGCTGCTTCACGTACGTCTTCGCCGCCAGCAGCGCGTCCTGCGCCGACGGCGCCTCGCGGGGCGACACGGCCGACAGCCGGCGCGCCACCTCGTCCAGATCCGGCGCGGGCTCCTCGCACAGCCATTCGAGCAGCAGGTCCCGATGCTCCGCCAGTCGCTGGCTGCGCGTGAGCTTGTCGAGCTGGCTCATGGCGTAACGCCCGAAGCTGCCGAACAGGGCCTTGGACACGAAGGCGTCACGCTCCGCCAGGAGCCACTCGCCCACCGGATCCAACGCCTTCACGCCCGGCACGAAGAGCGTCTCCAGCGTGTTCGGGTCCGCGCGGAGCGCCTGCTCCACCGCCTTGTGGACCTCCCAGTACGTGGTGCTGCCATCCGCGCTCACCAAATCCCTGGGCGGGTCGACCAGTCCGAACCGCCAGGGGAGCGGCAAGGCGAACACGCCCCGCACATCCACGTCCGAGCGCTCGTCGGCGAGCCCCCATGCATGGCTGCCCACGCGCGTCTCCAGCACCACACACGGCGTCAGCGCGCTCCAGGCCGCCTCGCGGCGCTGGGCGAACTGCACCTGTCCCGGGCGCCGGGGCACCAGCTCGTCCCGCGCGAACCACACCTCCCCCACGCCGACAATCTGCACGTCGAAGCCGCCGTCATGCGCGCGGACCACACGGCCCACCACGCCCTGCGGAATGCGGCGGCCTCCCGAGGCCAGGCGCTCCACGCGCGTCGTCACCTCGGTGCCGTGGGGCAGCGGCACCGACAACCGGTCCACCTGCTCCATGCCCCGGATGCGCGCGCCGCCTGGGGAGGGAGCCTCCGTCGAGGAATCACTCATGGGGTCGTCACCTCTCGAATCAGTGCGAAAGCCGCCCAGGGACGGCGGGACGAGCGCCCCCCTGACCCGCCCCGAGGCGGGCCTCAGCGCCGGGTAGACACCGCCGCATCATGGCCCAGCTCCGCCGCCAGCCGCTCGTCGGGGTCCGGCCGCTTGTCGCGCAGGGTGACGAACTCCTCGGCCGCGGTGGGGTGGATGCCCACGGTGGCATCGAGCTGCTTCTTGGTGACGCCACACTTCACCGCCACCGCCAGACCCTGGATGATTTCCGGCGCGTCCGCCCCCACCATGTGACAGCCGAGCACGCGGTTGGACTCGCGCTCCACGACCACCTTCATCATGGTGCGCTCGTTGCGCCCGCTCAGGGTGTGCTTCATGGGGCGGAAGCTGGTGACGTAGATGTCCAGCTTCCCATGGCGCTCCCGCGCCTCCTGCTCCGTCATCCCCACGGAGGCCACGGGCGGCTGGCTGAAGACAGCCGACGGTACGTTGGTGTGGTCCATCTGCGTCGGGTTGTCGTTGAAGAGCGTCTCCGCCAGGGCACGCCCTTCCGAGATGGCCACCGGCGTGAGGTTGATGCGGTCGGTGATGTCGCCCACCGCATAGATGCTCTCCACCGAGGTGCGGGACCACGCGTCCACCACCACCGCGCCGCGCGCGTCCAGCACCACACCCACTTCCTCCAGCCCCAGTCCCCCCGAGTTGGGAACGCGCCCGGTGGCGAACAGCACCGCGTCCGCCTCCACCGTCTCGCCCCCCCTCGTCAGCAGGCTCACCCCACCCTCGGCGCGCTTTTCGATGTCCCGGATGAAGGTGTCCGTCATCAGCTCGATGCCCTTCTTGCGCATCTCCTCCGTGAGGAAGGAGCGGACGTCGTCATCGAACCCGCCCAGCACGCTGGCGCCGCGAATCAACATCGTCACCTTGGAGCCCAGCCCGTGGAAGACGCCCGCCAGCTCCACGCCGATGTACCCGGCCCCGACGACGACCAGCCGCCGAGGCAGCTCGGGGAAGGACAGCGCCTCATCGGAGGTGATGGCGTGCTCGATGCCGGTGATGTCGGGCGGAAGGTAGGGCCGCGAGCCGGTGGCAATCAGGATGCGCTCGGCCGTGTACAGCTTTCCGGCCACCTCCACCGTGTGCGGGTCCACCACGCGCCCGCGCCCTTCCATCAGCGTCACGCCCGAGTCGCGCAACAGGCGCGCATACACGCCACGCAGCCGGTCCAACTCCTTGTCCTTGGCGGCCAGCAGCTTGCTCCAGGTGAACCGCGGCTCCTGGACCGTCCAGCCGTAGCCCTCCGCGTCCTGGAACTCCTCCCGGAAGTGCGCGCCGTACACCAGGAGCTTCTTGGGCACGCAGCCGCGGTGGACACACGTGCCGCCCACGTCGCGGTCCTCACACACCGCCACCCGGGCCCCGTGTGCCCCGGCCCTGCGGCTGGCCGCCACACCGCCAGAGCCGCCGCCAATGGTGAACAGGTCGAAGTCGTATCGGGCCATGCGCTTTGAATCTCCTCGGTGGCATTCGCGAATGAGCCAGAAGAGATAGCGCTCGGATGGGGCGTCGCGCACCGTCGACGTGCGCCTTCGCCGCGGAATCCGGGCCGCCCCGCTCTCCGCGTGTCAGGCGCCGGACAGGGCCAGGACGCTGTCCCGCAGGCGGCCCAGCAATAGGCGCGTCACTTCCAGCTCCGTCCGGCATCGCTCGAGCCGCTCGGGCATGTCCTCCAGCAGCCCGGAGTCCGCCTGCAATTCGATGTCGCGGGCCTGCGACTCCAGCGCGCTGGCACCGAACCAGGCCGCGTTCGACTTGAGCGTATGCGCCGCCCGGCCCAGGTCATCCGCGTGCCCACGCACCAGGGCCGAGTACGCGTCCTCCAGGAGCGCCGGCATGCTGTGCAGCGCGGTGTCGATGAGCTCGGGGAGAATCTGCGCCGCCTGCGCCCCCAGCTCCGCCCACAGCCGGGCGAGCGCGGCAGACTCCAGGCCCGGGATGCGCGCCGCGTCCGGCAGGCCTTCCATGACCGTTCGCAGTGGTGTCAGCGCGACCGCGCCGCTCGCGACCCGCCGCTCCGGTGCTACCTCTGAACGCCGGGGCTGGCAGCGCAGCAGCGCCGCCGTCAGCGCCTCCACGCGGATGGGCTTGCCCAGGAAGTCATCCATGCCCGCCGCGAAGCACTGCTCCCGGTCGGAGTCCATGGCGTTGGCCGTCATCGCGATGACCCAGGGCTGCGCCTTGGGCGGCAGTTCCTGGCGGATGCGGCGCGTGGCTTCCAGGCCATCCATCTCCGGCATCTGCAGGTCCATGAGGACCGCGTCGTAGCGCTTCTGGGACAACGCCTGTAGAGCCTGGCGGCCGTTCAGCGCCACGTCAGCGCGGTAGCCGAGCCGCTCCAGCACGAGCAGCGCCAGCTTCTGATTGGTGGCGTTGTCCTCCACCAGGAGGATGTCCAGCGGCACCGTGTCCCCCGGCCGCTCTCCCGGAAAGGGCCCCGCTTGCGAGGGCCGCGTCTGCCGGGGCTCCGGGAGCTGGGGAAGGTGCTGCGAGAAGCACGACACCAGCGCGTCGTAGAGCTGCGAGTCCTTCAGCGGACGCGACAAAACGGCCGCGAACAGGCCCTCGGGGGGATTGCCCCGCCGGCCCGGCGTCGACACCAGCACCAGGGGAAGGGCCCGCGTCTCCTCGCGCTGCCGGATGCGCTCGGCCAGCGCGGTGCCATCCAGCCCCGGCATGTGGTGGTCGATGAGCACCGCGTCGAATGAAGCCCCCGCCTCGAGTTGGGCGAGCGCCTCCATCCCCGACGCGGACTCCACGGGCACCAGGCCCCACGCCTGGAGCTGCCGGCCCAGCAACCTTCGAAACAGGGCGTTGTCATCCACGACGAGCACGCGCCGGCCCTGCAACAGCCCCTGCTCCTGGCGCGGCTGCACCGCGTAGGCCTGTGGCGCGGCCTGGGCGCGCAGGGTGAAGCGGAAGGTGGTGCCTTGTCCGGGCACGCCCTCACTCTCCACCCAGATGGTGCCGCCCATGGCCTCCACCAGCCGCTTGGAGATGGCCAACCCCAGCCCCGTGCCGCCAAAGCGCCGCGACACGGAGGCATCCAACTGGTTGAACGGCTGGAACAGCCCGGTGCGCCGGTCGTCGGGAATCCCCGGGCCGGTGTCCTGCACGCTGAAGGTCAGCTCCCAGTCCGCCGCGCCCTCCGCGCCGCCCAGGGCCAATCCCTCCACGCTCACCACCGCGCCGCCGTGCTCGGTAAACTTGAGCGCGTTGCCCACCAGGTTGAGCAGCACCTGGCGGAGGCGCGACGCATCGCCCACCAGCATCTGCGGCAGCTGCGGCGCGAGGTCACACCCCAGGTCCAGCCCCTTCTCGCTGGCGCGCACGGCCATCAGGTCCAGGACGGACTCCACGCACAGGCGCAGGTCGAAGGGCCGCAGCTCCGCCTCGAAGCGACCGGCCTCGATCTTGGAGAAGTCCAGCACGTCGTTGAGCAACGTCAGCAGCGCCTCGCTGCTCTGCCGGATGGTGGCGACGAAGTCGCGCTGCTCTTCCGTCAGCGCCCGGTCCAGGAGCAGGCCCGTCATGCCGATGATGGCGTTCATCGGCGTGCGGATTTCGTGGCTCATGGTGGCCAGGAACAGGCTCTTGGCCTGATTGGCCGCCTCCGCCGCCTTGCGTGCCCGTTCGAGGTCGGTGATGTCGTGGTAGATGGCGATGAAGCCGAGCTGCCGCCCGCCCACCGACACCGGCAGCGCCCGCAGCTCCACATCCACCACGCTGCCATCCTTGCGAACCCGCCGGGTGACGGAGCGCAGCCGCCCGCGCTGCACGACCTCGCGCGACGCCTGCTCCGCTTCCGGGAGGACGGTGGGCTCGGTGGCGACCAGTTCGAAGATGTGCTTGCCGAGCGCTTCCGCCGGCGAATACCCGAACAGGCGCGTGGCCTCGGGGTTCCACGACAGCACGCGGAACTGGCGGGTGATGGTGATGATGGCCACCGGGCTGTTGATGACCACCGCCTCGAAGAACTCCTTCTGCTGCCGGAGCGAGGCCTCCACCTCCAGGCGGGCCGTCATGTCATGGAGCTGCAAGACCCAGCCCCCGTCCCCTTCTCCGGACAGGGGCAGCGTCACCACCCGCAGGTAGTGCGCGGGGCCAGAGCCGCCTGGGCGATGCCCGGCCAGCTCCGTCTCGCGCAGGGCGGCATCGGCGGGAGCGCGGGGCTCGGGAGGACGCCAGCCGGGCAGGAGCAGCCCCACCGGCTGCCCCACGAGTCTGGCACGCGGCCCGAAGATGCGTTCCGCGGCGCGGTTGACCTCCACGATGCGCTGCCCAGCATCCAGCACGAGCACCCCATCCCGCGAGTGCTCGAAAATCGCTGCATGTGCGCTTGACGCCAGGTCAGCCACCCTTCCCCCTGCCGCGAGAATGAAGGCCCGCTCGGACCGCATCATGCCAGACGCGCGCGCGGACCAGGTCGGTGTTGCAACGAGCCGTCAGCGGCTGTTCCACCAGGCCTTGAACTCGTTCCAGGAAATCTTCCCGGTGCGGTCCGTGTCGACGATGTCGACGGCGATTTCCAGCTCCTCGTCGGAGATGTTCTGCCCCAGCGCCTCCAGCAGGCGCGCGAACTCCGCACGGTCGATGGTGCCGGTCCGGTCGCGGTCGTACCGCTGGAAGATGTCGAGCACCTCGTCGCCGGAGCTGGTGAACTCGTCCACCGCGGCGTGGACGGGCGCCAGGGGCTGGAGCCCCGCGGACGTCGTCTCCACCTGCTCGACGAAGGGCGCCCCTGTCACGGGCCGCTCACGCCGAGACTTGGAGGTCCGCCGCGTCGCCGCCTTGCGCGTGGTGGCCTTCTTCGCGGGGGTCTTCTTGGCCGCTGCCTTCTTCCCCGTCGTCTTCTTCGCGGGGGCCTTCTTCGCCGCCGCCTTCTTCGCCGTGGTCTTTTTCGCCGTCGTCTTCTTCGTGGTCGTCGTCTTCTTCGCGGTGGTCTTCTTCGCGCCGCGCGCCTTGCCAGCCGCCTTCTTCGGCGTGGCCTTCTTCGCCGTCGCGGTACGCCGGGATGACTTCTTCGCAACAGCCGTCTTGCGTGACTTCGTCGCCATGATGAACCCCTCCCTGGACGGCGCGCATCGTAGCGCTCCCTCGTTCGGGTCCAAGCATCGGCACGCGCCCCCACCCACCCATGAGGGGGTGCGGCCTCCGTCCCCTGGCGAACGCGGACCGCGGGGAGGGCCTGGAATCAAGCCCAAAACATGGTCCAAGATGACCCACCCAGCGCATTCAAAGCCCAGGCTACCCTGGAACCCCGGGAGGCAAACTGCTAGCAGGCCGTCCGCCAGCCTTCTTGACTGCTTGCCGCACCGTGTTGGTAGCAAGAAGGGCCCGCGAGATGTTCACATGCCGCCGTGCGCCGCGAACAGGGCCGCCCGCACGCTCGCTACTGCGCCGCCAATCCTGCCCGGCCCCCACTGGAACCCCGCGTCGGAATGAATGACTCGCTAGAGACCCTCCTGGCCGATGGCATCATCGAAGCCATCATCGGCCAGCTGAAGACGGGCAAGGAGGCCGAGGTATGGCTGGTCCAGCATGCCGGCCAGGTGGTCGCGGCCAAGCTGTACAAGGAGCGCCACGAGCGCAACTTCCGCAACAACGTGGGCTACCGGGAAGGCCGCGAGGTGCGCAACTCGCGCACGCGCCGCGCCATGGAGAAGGGCAGCCGCTTCGGCCAGAACGCCGCCGAGGACGCCTGGAAGAGCGCGGAGTCTGACTCGCTCTACAAGCTGCACGCCCAAGGTGTGCGCGTGCCCACGCCGGTGCTGTTCTACGAGGGCATCCTCCTCATGGAGGTGGTGCTGGACCCAGAGGGACACCCCGCCCCGCGCATGGTGGAAGCCCCGCCCACCACCCCCGAGGATGCGCACGCCCTCTACGTGGACCTGCGAGGGCAGGTCATCAACATGCTGTGCGCCGACCTCATCCACGGCGACCTGTCCCCGTACAACATCCTCATGAGCTATGCGGGGCCGGTCATCATCGACTTCCCGCAGACGGTGGCGGCTGCTCGCAACAACCGCGCGGAGTTCTATTTCCGGCGCGACCTGGACAACGTCCGCAACTTCCTCGCGAGCACCGCGCCCTGGCTGCATGGCGCCGCGGGCGACACGAGCGAAATCTGGAATGCCTACGTGCGCCGGGAGCTCACCCCGGACTTCGTGCCGTCGGGCAATTTCCGGGACGGGCCTCGCCATCACGGTCGCGGAGGGTCTCGGAACCAGGGGTTCCATCCCCAGGGTGACGAGCGCAGGGGCGGGTTCCGTCCGCCGCCGCCCACGCCGGTCGAGCAAGTCGCCGCCCCCCAGCGCGACATGACGCCCGAAGAGGCCGCCGAGGCCGAGCTTCGGGAGTTGGAGGCGCTGGTGCTCAGGCAGGGTGGCGGTGAGCGTGGCAAGCCCGCGGTGGCGGCACCTCCGCCTCGGGGCGGGCGCAACCGGGGTTTTGGAGGAGGCCGGCCCCCGCCGAGGGGCGGAGGCAACGGCGCACGGCCGCCGCAGACTGGGCAGCGGACGGGCAGCGGTGCGCCTGGGCGCCCAAGCGAGCCGCGTGCGAGTGGTGGCCCCCAGGGCGGCCCGCGCGTGAATGAGCCTCGTGGCTCGAATGGCGGTCCGCGCACGAACGAGCCTCGTGCGAACGGCAGGTTCCAGAACGGCCCCCGCCAGAATGACGCGCGTGCGAACGGCAGAGGCATGGGCGGCTCCCAGCCGAATGAGCCGCTCGCGAACAGCGCGCCCTCGAGTGGCCCCCGCCAGAACGAACAACGCAATGGCCGGCCTCCCCGCGCCAACTCGCGCGGTGGCAATCCAAACGTGCCCGGCAATGAGCAGCGTGCGTTCGACAACGGCCGTCCATCTCGGACCGAGCCTCGCGGCGACGCCTTCGCCTCACCGACGAACCCGAGGGGTCCTCGCGGTGGAGGGCCTCGCGCCGACCGGAACGAGCGGCGCGGCAATGGCAGGCCGGAGCCCGTCGTCGAGACTCGGTCCATGCCAGGCGCTCCCGCACAGAACACCGTCCGGGAATCCCGTCCGGGCAATGGCGGCAACGAGGGTGGCCCTCGACAGCCGCGCCAGTCCCAGGGCCGCGGAGGACCGCGTTCACCGCGGACTGGCGGGCCCCAGGTCTCCTACGTGGCCCGCCCGGCCTCATCGTCCGACCCAGGCTCGCACGAAGCGGGTTCCTGAGCCGTCATTCGGGGCTCCCGGAGCGAACTCCGGGGCCCGACTTCGATGACCTCGTGCACGACACCGGCGGGACCATGCCGGTGCCCGGACGAAGCGGCGTCACGGCTGCGCACGTCTGGCGATGGGGACTGCCTCACCCCACCCGGACGACCACCTTCCCGAAGTGCGCCCCACTCTTGAGGTGCTCGAAAGCAGCGCGCGCCTCGGAGAACTCGAAGACGCGGTCCACCACCGGGCGAACGGCGTGCAGCGCGAAGGCCCGGTTGAGCGCGTCGAAGCTCTGCCGGTGGCCCACGAAGATGCCCTGCACCCGCAGGTTCTGCATGAGGATGGGCGTCAGCGGCACCGTCCCCGCGCCACCGCTGAGCACGCCAATCACAGACACCGTGCCGCCGGGCCGGACCGCGCGCAGCGACTTCTCGAAGGTTCCCGCTCCACCCACTTCCACCACGTGGTCCACGCCCACGCCGCCCGTCAGCGCGCGCGCAGCCTTGTCCCAGTCCGGCGTCGTCCCGTAGTTGATGCCTTCATGCGCGCCGAGCGTCCGGGCTCGCGCCAGCTTGGCGTCACTGCTGGAGGTGATGATGATTCGCGCGCCCAGCAGCTTCGCAATCTGCAACGCGAAGATGGACACGCCACCGGTGCCCTGAAGCAAGACGGTGTCACCCGCCTTGAGCGCCCCATGGGTGACCAGCGCGCTCCACGCCGTCACGGCCGCGCACGGCAGCGTCGCAGCCTCTTCATCGGTGAGATGGGCGGGCGTGGGCACCGCGCCGTCCTCGTGCAGCAGCATCGTGTCCGCGAGGGCACCGTCCAACGGTCCCCCCAGCGTGCTCACCTGCGCCGCCCGCGTGGGCTCTCCGGCGCTCCAGGCCTGGGAAAAGAGGCTCATCACCCGGTCACCGGGCTTCACCCGCGTCACACCCGGGCCTACCGCATCCACGACGCCCGCCGCGTCCGAGTTGGGAATGAGTGGCAGCTTCTGCCGGGGGTTGTAACGCCCCTCCACCATCATCAAGTCACGGGAGTTGAGGCTCGTGGCCTTCACGCGCACCCGCACCTGCATGGGGCCGGGCGTCGGGTCCGGCCGCTCGACCTGCACCAGCTTGTCCAACCCGAACCCTGCTTGGATTTCATAGGCTTTCATGAGTGAGGCGTTGTATCGCGCCCCTCCCAATCACGCCTACAGTGCGGGGCCACCGTGTCCGTGCTCGTCCTCTTCGCCTGTTCGCTGCTGGCCACAGCCCCCACGGCGCGTTTTCCCAAAGGCACCGCGCGCATGGACGTGGGACCCGCGCCGCATGACCTGCCGGACTGGAATGTCCAGCGCTGCGCGGAATGCCACGCCGTCCAGGTGGACGCCTGGCGACACAGCGGGCACGCCACGGCCCGCACGGATGACGTCTTCCAGGTCGCGTTGACCGAGGACCGGCCCGGCTGGTGTGTGCAATGTCACGCGCCGCTCGCCCGGAACCTGGAGCGGGGCCCGCTCCCCAAGGACAGCCCTCCCGAGGAGCGCGGTGTCACCTGCGCCGGCTGCCATGCCCCCACGGGCAACGAAGGCCAGACGCCCGGAATGCCCTGCGCGGGCTGTCATCAGTTCGGCTTCCCCGTGCTGACGAGCGCGGGCCAGCGGGTGCGGCTTTCCTCCACGCAGCTTCAACAGGACACAGTGGGAGAGTGGCGCCGCTGGCAGACCCAGAGCGGTGACACGCGCCATTGCACGACCTGCCACATGCCCCAGGGAGACCACGGCTTCGGAGGCACGCGGCGCACCGAGTCCCTCAAGGCCGCGCTCCGGGTGGAACAGGCGGGCGCGTCACTCCGCGTCTCCACACACGAGGTGGGCCATGCCTTTCCCTCGGGTGACGTCATGCGCTGGGTGAGCGTGGAAGTCTCCGAGGGCCCCCTCTTCGAAACCTCCCGCACCGTGGCCACGTTCGGCCGCAGCCTGGAGGTCCGGGAATGGCCCCACGAGCCCCTGCCCCACCTGGGCGCGGTGGAGGACACGCGCTTGCTGCCTGGAGAGACACGCCAGGTGCCGCTCCCCAAGGGGGCCCGGTACGCGCGCGTCGTCTACCACCTCGTGTCCCGCGAGCAGGAAGACTCGGGGCTCTACCCGCCGGGCCTGTCCCAGCTCGTGCTCTGGGCCGAGCCCCTTCAACCTTTTCCGCTGTCACACAGCCCGAAGGAACGCACGCCATGATTCTCCTGTCGCTCCTCCTCGCCGCGACACCGCCCGTCATGCTCGAACCCAATGCGGGCTCGGCGAACCGGCTGCATCCCCGCCGTGTGACGGCCTCCTCCTTCCTGGAGAACGGCTGGAACAAGCACGCCCAGAACTATCTGCCGCTCTACATCGCGGATGACGACCCGGCCACCGCCTGGGTGGAAGGCGCCAAGGGCCGCGGCGAGGGCGAGGCCATTGAATGGTGGGGACCGGAGCTGTCGCGCGCGAAGACCTACCGCCTGTTCCTTCGCAATGGCTTCCAGAAGTCCGAAAAGCTCTTCCGCGCCAACGCCCGGCCTCGCAAGGTGAAGCTGGAGCCGCTGGTCCAGGGAGAGACGGGCCCCCAGGCGACGGGCACCGCGCTGGAGATGGAGCTGAAGGACGTCCTCGGCTGGCAGGAAGTCCGCCTGCCCGTTCCGAACAAGGTCCACGGCGTGCGGCTCACGCTCGTCTCCACCTATCCCGGGACGTCCTACGACGACACCTGCCTCAGTGACTTCCGCGTGTACGTGGAGGGGGAAGACCCCTACAAGCCGGAGGCCGAGGCCGCGGCCTTCGAGCAGGTCCGCGCCTTCGCGCTCGAGCGGAAGCAGGCCGCTGCCCGCGGCGGAAGCGCCGCCAAGATGGAGTGGGCGCCCCGCTACGAGGTGGAGACGCTGCTCACGCTGGAGCGCTCATACGAGGAGGGTGAGCCTCCGCGGGGAAATACCTACGCCGTCGGACTGCTCTCCACGGTTCCGGTGAAGGACAGCTACAAGTCGGCGCTGGACCGCGCGAAGAAGGTGGCCGAGCTCTTCGACCGCGCGAGCCTCGACTACGAGGGCCAGGACTCCGAGGCGCGCGCGAAGTGGACACGCGTCAAGCCGGCGCAGCTCAAGGCCCAGACGGCCTCGGCGCGCACGGCCCTGTCCGCCATGGAGAGCGACGGCATCGTGCGCGTCGCGGGGCTGCTCCACCTGGGAGACGCGTCCTTCTTCGAGGCGGATGCCAGCCAGGCGCAGATGCTGGCGAGCATCGAGAAGCTGGACAAGAAGGAGGCCCAACAGACCAAGGCCTGCATCAGCAAGTGTGAGAAGCGCCGCGCGGGGACCCGCGAGGACAGCTACGACTGCTCCTGCGTGGGCGAGTGCATGGGCTGCGGCGACCCCAGCCTCCCCGCGGCAGAGAAGCTCAAACACCAGCTCACCGGCGGCGACTTCCTCCTGGGCTCACTTGCCCGCCCCACGGCGTTCCTGCGTGGCAAGTCCGAGCTCTCCGGGAGCCGTGAGTCCTGGTACGCCTTCCGTCAGACGCTCGTCACCTACGCGGGCGAGAAAGCCGATGTCGTTCTTACGAACGACCAGACAGACATGATGATGGAGGGCACCGTCTCCCTGCGCATCCATGTCATCGACTGGGGCGAGACGAACGGCAAGGCGAGCCCGACCGCCATCACCAGCTTCCTCGTCTCCGAGACCCGGGTCCAGGTGCTGCGCTACCGCCCGGCGCCTCGGGCCTGAGCCGCCTCAGCGTATCAACGTACACGGCGGACCCGGCAACCCTGTCCGGCTCCGCCGTGTGCGCTTCAGCCCCCGTGCTCAGGGCTGCTTCTGGAGCTGCACCGTCAGCGACGTCATGCCGCCGGAGGCTCCGAACGTGACGGTGCCCGCGGCGAAGTGCTGCTCGGTGAAGCGCGTGCCCAGGACTTCGGTGATGGTGTCGTCGGACGCCAGGTCCTCGTCCCAGAGGCGGAAGGCCCACTGCTCCGCCATCAACTGGCTCGCTCGCGCCGTACACCCGCCCGTGGTCCACGCTGGCGTGTAGCTCTGCACCACGTCCGAGATGAACACGGACGTGCCTCCCGGGCAGGCCATCTCGACGAACACGTCCGGCGGTGAGCTGTCGGCGTCCCACGCCGAGCCATTGTTGGTGGTGGCAATCTGGGCGGAGACGGGCTGGACGCGCCAGACACCCTCCGGGTCCACGCCGCAGGTCTGGTCCGCCTTGCACACCTGCGCGGTGCCACACGCCCGACACGTGGCCCCTGCCTTGCCGCACGCGGAGGTCGACGTCCCCGTCTGACAGACATTGTTGAAGCAGCAGCCCGCGCAGTTCGAGGCATCACACTGCACCTTCTGCGGCGTGCCATCAGGATTGTTGTCATCGCCACCACAGCCAACGAAGGTGGACAGGGCCAGCGCCGCGACCATCGCAATCCGGAACATGTTCTCTCGCTTGGAAATCGAGTGAATGTGCAGCTCGACGCGAAAGATGTTCCGGAGCGGGCGGCGTGTATCTACCCCCTGGGTGGTAGGCGAGCCACGGCCTGCCGGGGCGTGAGGATGGCGAAAGACAGGCCCGTACGGTCCGCCATGGACAACACCCGCTTGTCCTTGCTCACCAGCCACGCCGCTCCGGCTCGCGCGGCCAGGCTCAAGAACTTCTGGTCGTCCCGGTCCCGGCAGCGGGGCAATGACGGCGTGGGCACGGACTCGGCGGACGGCGCCATGTGGACCTGGGCCCGGTAGCGCTCGAACGCAGCGGTCCGATGGGGCGCCCCCAGGCCGGGTTGAAAGTTGCGCGAGGCCAGCACGTAGCCCAGCTCCGCCAGCGTGTCCGCGTCCGTCCAGGCCGTCAGCGTCCCCGCCGCCAGGGCCTCGGCCAGCGGGCGTGTGTAGGGGTCATCGAACACGAAAAGGTCCAGGACCACGTTGGTATCCAGGACCACCGGCAGCGGTGTGAAGGGCATCAGGTGTTCCAATCCGGCCATCATGCCCTCCTGGCGGGCGGGAATCACGGTGCCTGCCCCGTGAGGCCCTTTCCCACGAGGCCTCGCGACGTGGTACCCCCAAGCCGTGAGCGACACCTTCGACAATCTGGGCCTCTCGCGGGAGACGCTGGGCGCCCTGCGCCGCGCGCGTTTCACGCAGCCCACGCCCATCCAGCAGCAGGCCATCCCTCCAGCGCTCGCCGGGAGGGATGTCATCGGCTGCGCGGCCACCGGAACGGGCAAGACGGCCGCGTATGTCCTCCCCCTGGTGGAACGGCTCGCGGGGAAGAAGGGCACGCTCGCGCTGGTGCTGGCCCCCACGCGTGAGCTGGTCCAGCAAATCGCGGAGCCGGTGCGCTTCTTCGCGGAGCCCCGCCGCCTCACGCACGCCACCGTCATTGGCGGTGAGGACATGGGCGCGCAGGTCAATACCCTGAAGACGCTGCCTTCCTTCGTCATCGCCACGCCCGGACGGCTGGTGGACCTGATGGAGAACACCGCCATCCGCTTCCCGCACCTGGAAGCGCTCGTGCTGGATGAAGCGGACCGGATGCTCGACATGGGCTTCCTGCCGCAGCTCGAACGCATCGTCGCCCACCTGCCTCGCCGCCGGCAGACGCTGCTGTTCTCCGCGACGCTCGGGCCCGACGTCACCCGCTTCGCCAAGAGCCGGCTGTACAAGCCCGTGCGCCTGGAGGTCACCCGCAGCGGCACGCCCGCCGAGCGCGCCGAGCAACGGCTGTACTTCCTCCGGCCCGAGGAGAAGACGCCGCTGCTGCTCACCCTGCTGGCCCAGGACTCGGCGACGGCGCTGGTGTTCACCCGAGCGAAGGAGCGCGTGGACAAGGTCCAGCGGGCGCTCCAGCGCGCGGGACACCGGACCGCGGTGCTGCACGCGGACCGCACGCAGAACCAGCGCAAGCAGGCCATGGAGGGCTTCCGGAACGGCACCTACCGCTGCCTCGTGGCCACCGACATCGCGGCGCGCGGGCTCGACGTGGAGGACGTGGGCCACGTCATCAACTACGACCTGCCCCATGCACCCGAGGACTACGTGCACCGCATCGGCCGCACGGCTCGGGCCGCCGCCAGCGGTGTCGCCTCGACCTTCGCCACCACGCGCGAGGGGCAGGTCATCACGCGCATCGAGCACCTGATGCGCTCGGAGATTCCCCGCGTCCAGGTGCCGCGCGAGGACCCCGTCTTCAAGGAGGCCTGGGAGGCCTTCCTCGCCGCGCAGAAGGACCCGGGCCCTCCGCAGAAGGACCACGGGCAGTCGAAGCGCGCGCCAGACCAGACACCGGGGCGGCACGCGCGCTCGCACGGCAAGCGCCGCTCGTAGGCGCGGAGCGGCCCTGCGTCAGGCCGGCGTGCCCGGCGCCTCGCGCGCGAGGGCCTCGCGGAAGAAGGCGCTGCCCTGCGCGAGCTTCGCCATATAGGGCCGCACGTCCTCGCGCGCCTCGCGGGAGAGCGCGGCGAACGGGATGACGTGCTCGTCCGGCACGTAGCGGAACGTCAGGTTGATGCGGCGGGTGCGGAAGTCCGGCAGCTCCGGGGCCAGCGTCTTGCCCGTGCGCGTGTCCACCCGCTGCACGCGGTGGAACGTCTGGTCCTTCCAGCGCGCGCCGCCGAAGAGCTGGAGCGAGCCGTCATCCAGCCACTGCTCCAGCACCACCGCGTCACGTTCGCCTGGGCGGGAGGACGTGACGAACTGGATGAGGGCACGCTCACCGAAGGACAGCGAGGCCACGGGGCCCGGCTCGAAGTCCTTGTGCTCGCCCACTCGGGCGGTGTCCACCCAGCGCCCGTCCTCCAACCGGCTCCCGTAGAAGTTCACCAGGCAGGTGTTGAGGTGCCAGCGGGGAGGCATGTCCGGTCCGCGGTACATCCGCCGCGCCAGCTCCTCGATTTTCGTCACCTGGCGCTGGAGCACCGCCGGAAAGGGCTCGGCCTGGACGCACCGGTTCAGGATGCCCTTGGGCGGGTGGTAGTAGTCGAGACACGCGAACTGCCAGTTGCCGAGCCAGTACACCGGCCGCAGCAGCCGCCGCTGGGACTGCCCCGGTGGCGGGGGGAAGTGCTTGGAGTAGCGCTCTTCCCACAGCGGGTGGAGCGTCGCGAGCCAGCTCAGGGTCTCCGCGCGGTCGGCGGCGGACATGAAGCTCGCGTTGTAGTGGTGGCCGGGGGAGCGCTGACGGGCCTTGTGGGCCAGCGAGCGGCCCTTGTGCGGTGAAAACGCCATGGACGGCCCGTGCCTACCACACTCCGGAACGAACGAGCCCCGTGTCACCCCATGGGAGACACGGGGCCCAAGCCTGCATGGCCGGTGGAGGACAGGTCAGCGGCCGTGAGTGATGCCCGCGGCGCCCTCGCCCTTCTCGCGCGTCGGTACGACGGTGGGCTCCATGGCCGGAGCCGGGCTGGACGC
Organism: Myxococcus virescens; assembly: GCF_900101905.1. NCBI lineage: Bacteria > Pseudomonadati > Myxococcota > Myxococcia > Myxococcales > Myxococcaceae > Myxococcus > Myxococcus virescens. Next base: position 626,188 of record NZ_FNAJ01000003.1, read on the forward strand.
AGCGGTCTGCTCCGCCGGAGCCACCTTGGCGGAAGCGGGCTGCGCCACCGCGGTCTCCGTGGTGGCAGGCGTCGTCGCCGCGGCCCCTTCCGCCGCGGCGGGGACCACCGTCGACGCCACGTTGACGGCGTTCGCGGGATTCACCGTCGAAGCCACATTGATGGATGTCCCTCCAGCAGGCTTCACCGCAGCCACGTCCAGAGCCCCACCGGCCGCGGGCTTCACCACAGCCGCATCCACGGAGTTCCCCACAGCCGACGTCACCACCGGAGCCGACTCCGCCACGGGAGCGGAGGACAACACAGTCGATGCCGCCTCGACGGAGGCCGCGCCCACCGCGGGAACGACGGTGGCCGCCTCCCGCGCCACGGCGCCCTCGGTCCGAACACACCCATTCTCCGCCTTCGCCACGGGAGCGGCGGCAACCATCGCCGGCGCCACCACGTTCGGCGGCAGGCGCCGGGTGGGCAGCACGAGCGGCGGCGGCACCGGGCAGTGCGTGCAGGGCCCGCGCAGGGGCACGGACAGCCGGTTCCCCGCGCGCAGGAAGTTGTTCTTCATCCGGTTGGCCTTCTTGATCATCGCCACCGACGACCCGTACCTGAGCGCGATGCCGCCCAGCGTGTCACCGTTCCGGATGCGGTGCGTCGTCACGTTGTGCTCCGGCTGGAGCGCCAGGAACGGCTGCACCCGGCGGCCCAGCTCCTGGGCACGCGGGTTGTGGAAGCGGATGTGGAAGTGGTCGCGGTGGCCGCGGGCATGCCGGACGATGCCCGTGGGGCCGTCATTGAAAATCGAGTCCAACCACGCCTTGTCCTCGCCCGCGCGCACGGCGTGGTCGTAGATGACCTTCCGCACGCGACGGTCGACGAGAATCATCTGCACGTCCGTCTTCACGAGCACCGAGCGGATGAACTCCCAGTTCATGCGCACGTCGATGACGTGCTCGCGCGCGCGGGTCCGGATGGGGTCCACCGTCGGGTAGTAGAAGCCCACGTCCACGTCACGGCCGTTCTGGTGGCTCTTGTGAGGGCGCATGTAGCCGCCCTCCTTGTGGCTCATCCCATTGACCCGCAGCGGAGGCGCGTTCGGGAAGCGGGCGCGCACGTCGCGGATGGCGTCGGCCAGGTAGTTGACGGTCTCCTCGGTGGCCCAGGCGCCCGCGGGCGTGACGACGATCCAGTCCTCCCCCTGGGGGAACTGCTTGGCGTTCACCAGCCGGCCGCTGTGCGCGAAGCCCACGGCCATGGAGCCCAGCGAGGCAATCTCGTCCTTCCACCGCCGCGCCAGCTCCTCATCGGAGATGTCAGCCGTGTAGAGCGGCCCTGTCGAAGCGGCGCCCGCGGCCACGGCGTCCGGCGTCTCCTTCTCGCCGTCGTCGCCCTCGCCCTCGGCCAGCTCCTCCTCCTCGGACTCCAGGTCCTCCGCGCTCAACGCACAGTCATCCGCGGTGGACGTGGGCGCGGAAGCAGCCTCCGCCACCGGGGCCACCGGCTCGGTGGCGGAAGCGGACGCCAGCGGAGGAGCCTCGGGTAGCGGCTCGGCGGCGGCCCCAGGGACGGAGTCCTGGGCACGCACGGCGGCGGCCGGCGCAGTGCCAGCGTGGGGTGAGATACGCGCGGCACAGCCGGCGCAAACGAGGAGGAGCCAGATTGGGTAACGCACCGGGCCGGAGGATGGCCCGGAATCCCGCTGGGCACAAAGCACCGTCCGGGAATTCTGGCCGCCCCCGGCGCTGGAAAGCGCTCCGAGAGCGGCCCTCTCGTACCTTCAGAGCGGACAGGCCCCCTGCCCGCCTGCCCACCAACAAGGCGCTACGGCGTGGGTTCGGCGTGTGCGACGTCCAGGGCGAGCTCAATCATCTCGTCGAACGTCGTCTGCCGCTCCTGCGGCGTGAGCTTCTCCCCGGTGATGATGTGGTCCGACACCGTGAGCAACCCCAGCGCGCGGGCGCCCGACTCCGCGGCCACGCCGTAGAGGCCGGCGACCTCCATCTCGACGGCCAGGACCCCCATCCGCGCCAGGGTGGCGTTGAGCTGCTCCTGCGGGTGGTAGAAGAGGTCGGAGGTGAAGACGGGGCCGGCGCGCACAGGCTTGTTGCGCCGCTCCGCCGCCTCCACGGCCCTGCGCGCGAGCGTGAAGTCCGCCACCGCGGCGAAGTCATGCCCCATCAGCCGCATCCGATTCACGTTGGAGTCCGTGCCGGCCCCCGTCGCGACGATGACCTCCCGGACCTTCACGTCGGTGCTCAGCGCGCCGCAGCTGCCCACGCGGATGAGCACGCGCACCCCATACGTCTTGATGAGCTCGGTGGCGTAGATGGAGATGGAGGGAACACCCATGCCGTGCCCCATCACCGACACGCGCCGGCCCCGGAAGGTCCCGGTGAAGCCGAGCATGTTGCGCACGGAGGTGACCTCGCGGGCACCTTCCAGGAAGCGGTCGGAGATGTAACGAGCGCGGAGCGGGTCGCCGGGCATGAGGACCACGTCAGCGAAGTCACCCGGGGCAGCGGAGATATGAGGAGTCGCCATGGGCGCACCATATACCGCGCTCAGGGCCCGGCCGCCCAGGCCACGTGGAAGTGGGCGTCCAGCGTGGCGCCGGGGAAGTTCGCCGGCAGCGGCGGGAAGGGCGCCGCCTTCTTCACGGCCGACAGCGCGGCGGCATCCCACGTCTTCGAACCAGACTCCGTGGACACGTCGGCGGAGAGGAGCTTGCCGTCCCGGCCAATCACGGCCCGGACCACCGTCTTCTTCCCCAGACCGGGAGTGCCCTTGGCCCCGGGTTGCCGCCACTTCCCCGCGACGCGCGAGTAGACCTTCTGCTGGTAGTCAGCGCTGGTCAGGTCCTGCTGGAAGAAGGCCTGGAGTTGCGGACTGCCCGCGGCGGCCAGGGCCATGGGCGCCAGGGCCAGGACGAGCACGGCGGCGAGCGCCAGGCGACCATTTCGGAACAGGGTTTCCAAGAGCGTTCCCTCGTCAAGAAAAGGCCAATGGTAGTCAGCCAGCGTGCGCCCTCCAACGGGCCGGAGCCGGGCCCGGATGCGCGCGCCGCCGGGGATGAACACCCCATGCCCAGCACGAGGCTTCGTTGCCAGGAAGGGAGCTCGCGGCCATGTCTATCCATCCAGCGGGTGCGTCCACCGCCGCGCCGCTTCCGCCCTTGTCACCAGGAGCCCCGCTGATCGGACATCTCCGTGCCCTGAGAAAGGACCCGCTCCACTTCCTGCAAGCCCAGGTGCGGGAATACGGCGACGTGGTGCGCCTCCCCATGGGGCCCACCGACCTCGTCCTGGTGGCGCACCCGGATGGCGTGCGCCACGTCCTTCAAGACCATGCGCGCAACTACAGCAAACAGTCTCGCGGATTCAGGGTGCTTCAAGAACTGCTGGGCCACGGCCTGCTCACCAGCGAGGGTGGCCATTGGCTGCGGCAGCGCCGGCTCGCGCAACCCGCTTTCCATCGCCAACGGGTCGCGGGCTTCGCGAGGACCATGGTGGACGCGGCAGCGGACCTCGCCGCCACGCTGGAGGCCCGCGCCGACACGGGCGCCGCGTTCAATGTGGCCGAGGACTTCACCCGCCTGACGCTTCGCATCGCCAGCACGACGCTGTTCGGCGCCGACGTCAGCAGCGCCGCGCATGACATCGCGACGGCGATGAGCCGGCTGCAAGTGTTCGTCTACAAGCGGCTCACACAACCCGTGCCGCTTTCCTTGCGCCTTCCGCTTCCCGCCCATCGGCAGTTCGAGCGAGACGTCGGCAGCCTCAACCGCGTGGTGCACGGCATCATCGCGAAGCGACGACGCGAGAGCGGCGAGCACCACGACCTGCTGCAGATGATGATGGAGGCACACGACGATGACACGGGCGAGCGGATGAGCGACACGCAGCTCCGCGACGAGGTCCTGACCCTGCTGATCGCCGGCCATGAAACGACGGCGAGCGCGCTGGCATGGACCCTCATGCTGTTGTCCCAGCACCCGGGCGTACGCAGGGACATGGAGTCGGAGCTGGCGCGTGAGCTGGGTGGCCGCAACCCCACGTACGAGGACCTGCCCCAGTTGGAACTCACCCACCGCGTGGTGGACGAATCCTTGCGGCTCTATCCACCGGCATGGGCCCTCTCTCGAATCGCCACCGAGGAGGACCTCGTGGGCGGATTCCGGATTCCCAAAGGCGCCCATCTGTTGATCGCCCCCTGGGTGACGCATCGGCACCCGAGCATCTGGGACAATCCCGAAGGCTTCGACCCGGATCGCTTCCTTCCCGAACGGGAGCAGGCGCGTCCACGCTTCGCCTGGTTCCCTTTCGGCGGTGGGCCACGTCAGTGCATCGGCAACCAGTTCGCGCTGATGGAGTTGGTCTTGGTGCTGGCCACCCTGCTCCAACGCGTCCGGCTGAACCTCACGCCGGGCCAGGTCATCCACCCCACGCCCGCCATCACCCTGCGCCCCAGGCCCGGCGTCTGGGTCACGGCCTCGCGGCCCTGAGGACTCTGGGTTGCCGCAGTCGCGGTAGGAGCCCAGATAGGGCGGCACGGAAATCACCGTAATCCCCGCGCCCCAGGAGGCGGGGGCACGCCCGGATTGGTGGAGCCCAAGCTGCGCGGCCGTTGAGGTATAGCGGCCGCATGACGTCCTCTCCTCCCACGCCCCCGGGCGCGGTCGCCTTCGTGGACCGCTGGCGCGAGTTGTTCGACGCGTGTGACTGGTCCGGCCTGCGGGCGCACGAACATCCCGACTTTCCCGAGTCCGGCCCTCCCCGCCAGAACGACAGCTTCATCCGCGGACTCGGCAAGAGCGGCTTCCGAGTCACGAGCGCGACGCTGAAGCCCTTCGTGCAGCCCCGGTGGTCCGTCTTCCGCACGCAGCGCCTGCACCCACAACCGACCTACTGGTGTGACCTGGTGTTGAAGGACGCGAAGGGCCACGAGACCGAGGCCTTCATCGCCCTGGCTCCGTGGGAGGGGACCGAGGGTGCCTTCCGCGCCTCGTACTACGTCGCGATTCCCCCGAAGAAGAAGGTCGCCCCGTTGGACTTGGGCAAGGAGCGCCAGCGCGTCGCGAAGTTCCTCGCCAAGGCGGTGAAGGACTTCGCCCGGGTCCAGGACGCACGGCCGCTCCAGCGACTGGAGCTCCAGTACTCCACCGACAACGGGACGCTGAACGTGTGCTTCGACCTCGACCCGGCGGCCGAGCCGGGGCGTGGCGACGCGATGACTCATTTCGGCTTCGCGGAGCTCCTCGTCCCGCGCTGGGCCGACGTGAAGGAGCACAGGCCGTCCCTGGTGGGCCTCGATGGCGCGAAGCTCGCGGCCCGCGAGGATGGGACCTGGGGCACGCCCGAGGCGCACGCGAAACTCGAGGAGCACTTGGGGAAGATGCTCGTCGCGACGCTGCTCGAGATGCGGGACAGAGGCCAGTTCGAGGCCCTGCGTGCCTCGGCCACCGCGGAGTTGGGGGTCGAGGAGTACGAAGGCCACTTCGGCTGGCCCGACTACGAGGAGCGCGGGCTCGAGAACAGGATTGCGTCGTCCCCGTAGCGCCGCGCGTGGAGGCACGGCTCGGAGGCCCCCGCCCCCTGGGCGATGGAGGGGGCTCCACGCCGCCGGTCCGTGGCCTGGAGCGCCCCGGCTACCGCGAAGCGGGGGGCGATGACGCGGCCCCACAGCCACTGCGGCATCGCAGCGCGCGGGTCGGGCGCGGAGGCCGCAGGCGCCGCGCACGCCTCAGCGCGTGCCGGTCGCCGCGTGGCCGCCCACACCCCAGAAGAACAGGTCGACCTTGCCCTTCCCCGCATCGTGGCGCGCCATGTACTTGAGGTCGGCATCGAGCTGGACGGCGAAATAGCGCTCGCCGGGTTGCGCAAACCAGGGGCGGATCTCCGTCAGCCGGCCCGTCGTCCCGCCCCAGCTATAGGTGCCGTTGGCGCGGATGGTCAGGCTGTTCATGGCGGCGCCTTGCGCATAGTTGCGATAGATGCGGCTGCCGTCGGTGCTGTACCAGATGCCGCCGGGCACCCACAGATTCCAGCGCCCCACCATGCCGGCCGGGACCTTGCCCTGCGGCTGGACGACCTCCGGATTGTCCATCGCCCGGGGAGCGACCTGCTGGGTGGTGGTGGGGCTGGACCCGAGGCCCGGCTGGGACTGGCCGGGCCCGCCCTTGCCCGGCGCGGGCGGCGTCGGGGCGGGCGATTGCGCCTGCGGCGGTTGCGACCATTGCTCGGTCTTTGTCGGCTGCGACCACTGCCCCGTCTGCGCGATCGCCGGCGCGCAGGCCAAGACGACAAACGACACTGCCAGCACCGACCTTCCAGACATGTTCGACCTCATCCGTCCCATCGCGTGTCAAGCATTGTGGCAAGGCAAGGCCATGGGTTCGCCGGGCGCGTCGTGAGCCGCGCCTTTGACGTCCCCGCTTGCGGGCCATGGCCGCAAAATCCTGAAGTTCGACAACCTGAAATGGCGCAACTTTCACTCTCGCAGGCGAGGTGAGAAAAATCAGCGGGTAATGCGCGCCTCCGTCCAGAGGGGGTGGGACCCCTTCGGCACGTGAACGGACACACCGCTGCCGTGCGCGGACCGGGAGAGCGCGGCGCCGAAGTTGCCGCCCCCCAACGTTGTCGTCCTGTCGGGGGCTGCCGTGCGCGGACCGGGAGAGCGCGGCGCCGAAGGCTGGGGGCTGAGGGCTGAGGGCTGAGGGCTGAGGGCTGAGGCCCGCACCACGCAGGCGCTGCACAAGGGCCTCGAGGAGCCGCAACGTCCCGAGCACCAGCCCGTCGCCCCCCCCACCGCGCTCGGCGGCGCTTCGTCCTCAGCGCCGTCAACCGGGCCGCCGCCTCAAACTGCTCCTGCCCCCCAGGAGGCTTCCCTCCCTGGTCATCAGAAGCAACGCGTTGCGCCGACAGCCCTCGCCCCCCCGAATACAAGACAGGCAGGCGCGGCGTGCCACGCGTCGTTCGAGTTGCATCCCCCCGCTCTGTCCGAGACATTGCCTGCGGAGTAGGGATGATGCTCGGCTACCAGACGAATCCACAGTGGCGAGACATGTCTGACTTCGTGGTTCACTTCACGAAGCCGGGACCGCCCTATCTCGACGCCTACCAGAACATGATGAGCATCCTCGGCGCCCGGACGCTCATCCCCGGCGCCGAGGGCTTCGGCATCGCCCGTCGAGAGCCCGCCGTCGCCGAGCGCCACCGCTCCGTGTGCTTCAGCGAGATTCCCCTGGACCAGCTCGCCCGGCTCGTCCAGCGCCGCAGCCTGTATGGCATTGGCTTCAGCAAGAGCTACATCCTCTCCCAGGGCGGCGGCCCCGTCTGGTACGTCCAGTACGCCTCCCCCGCGCACCTCGCCCTGAAGCATCAGGTGGAGCGCGCGCTCGCGGCGCCTTCGCCCCAGCAAGAGCCCATCTGGTCCATGACGCCCTTCGTGGACATCCAAGGCGACCACCACAACGCGCCCTACAGCTACCGCTTCGACTGGGAGCGCGAGTGGCGCGTGCCGGGCTTGCTCCGCTTCACCGAGTACGACGTCGCCGCCCTCTTCCTGCCCGAGGAGCTCCACGACACCGCCCGCGAGTTCTTCACCTGGGCCGTGCGCGAGAAGGCGGGCCCCGGCTACTTCTGCCCCTGCCTGGACCCGCTGTGGAAGTCGGACCAGATCGCCGAGGCGCTCGCGAAGCACGCCTCTGATTCCGTGCGCCTCAAGGCCGGATAGCCCCCGGGAAGCGAGCGGGCCCAGGGAGGTTGTCCACTGGACACCGCGTGTCTCGTCCTGGCCCCGCTGGGCGCCCTCCCTCCGGCGGCGTCCACGAGCCGACAACGGCCGGCACCGCGGGGGGTGCCAGGCGCGTCACGGAATGGTTAATCCTGCGAGCCTGACGTGGCGTTCGAGGGGGGAGGGACCAGGTGGGCGGGAAACGCTTTCCAAGGCTGTTTCTGGCGGGAGTCGCGGGGCTGGTGGTGGCGTGTGGTGGCGACTCCGGAAGCCGTGGCATTCCGGACCCCACCAGCGAGCCCCCTGACAACGGGACGCTTCCCGACGCGGGCCTGCCCTCCAACAGCACGGACGGAGGGGCGACACCCGACGCGGGAACCGGCCCGGGTACCCCTGACGGCGGCGAGCCCGATGGCGGCCCACCGCCGCAGACCAACCTCTGCGCGCCCACCGCGGGCGAGCCTCGCTGGGTGCTCGAAGGCGAGCCCATCTCCGCCACCGTGACCTGCACCACCGGCCATGCCGCGCCCGACACGCGCTTCATCGTGGACAACCTGCCGCCCGGCGCCCGGTTCGATGCGGCCACGGGCACCCTGAGCTGGACGCCCGGCAAGGACCAGGCCGCCGTGTGGCACCTCACGCTCCGGGAAGAGAGCACCGGCGAGACGGGCACGCTCAAGGTCGGCGTGGCGGAGAACGAGTCCGCGCCCGGCAACGTCCCCATCGTCGACCCGGCGGCCTACACGGAGGAGTTCGGCCTGCCGGTGTTCCACCTCTCCTACGAAGGCGGTTTGACGGCGGGCGGCTACCGGCCGGTGCAGCTCGTCTACCGGGGCCAGCGCTTCGACCTGGAGGCAAAGTACCGGGGCGCCACCTCCAGCGTGTTCCCCAAGCGCAGCCTCACGCTGAAATTCCCGGACGAAAACCTGTTCACCGAGCCCGTCTTCGGAAACGGCTTCGAGGACCGCAAGCGCGTGGTGCTCATCACCACGTTCAATGACAACTCCTACATGCGCTCGCGGCTCGCCTTCGACGTGTGGAGCCGGATGAGCCCGGGCCATATCCACCTGCGCACCTACAGCGCGGTGCTCTACGCCAACAACAAATACGTCGGCCTCTACACGGCTGCGGACCACGTCAACAAGCGCCTGATGGCCGCGCACGGCATCGACAAGGACGCGGACGCCTTCAAGGCCGTGGACCACCGCGCCAACTTCTCGCGCCTGCGCAAGGACGGCACGCCCAAGAGCAGCCTCCACGAAGGCTTCGAGAAATCGGAGGGCTCCCCGGAGGAAGGCGAGCCTGGCGCGTTCGCCCCCCTGGAGGCGCTCACCGCATTCATCGCAGACTCGAACGCGGACGCCTTCCGCGCCGGCTTCCCGCAGCGGATGAATGCGCGGGACTACGAGGACTGGTGGATCTTCAACACGCTCATCCTGGGCGTGGACTCGCAGGCGAAGAATGCCTACCACGCCTACGACCCGGCCACCGGCGGCCCCTGGCGCTTCATCCCCTGGGACTTGGACGCGAGCTTCGGGCAGTCCTACGACACCACCCGGACCTCACCCACGGCGCGCCCCACGTTCCGCGAGGACAACCTGCTCTTCCAGCGCATGCTGGCCGACCCCACCATCGCCGGGCCCATGCGCGAGCGCTACCGGGCGCTGCTGCGCGACACGCTGAACGTGGAGGTCATGCAGGCCCTCATCGACGGCTACGTCCAGGAGACGGCGCCTTCCGCGCGGCGTGACTGGGCGAAGTGGGGCGCCAAACACCTCGCCTTCGGCGACCCGAACGACCCGTGGGGCGGCCATGGCAACTTCCCCCACTGGCACACGCGCCAGGACTTCAACTCCTACGAGGAGGAAGTCGAGTACGTGCGCCAGTGGATTCTGACCCGCTGGGGCGCGCTGGAGAGCCAACTGCCCTGAGCAGGCGGGTGTCCCCTCCCTCGGTGGAGGGGACACTCGGACGGCGGCCTAGAACGCCGCGGAGCCCGGCACGCGCGGGTAGGGAATCGCGTCCCGGATGTTCTGCAGACCGCACATGTAGACGATGAGCCGCTCGAAGCCGAGCCCGAAGCCCGCGTGTGGCACGGAGCCGTAGCGCCGCAGGTCGCGGTACCACTGGTAGCTCTCCGGCTTCAGGCCGAACTTCTGGATGCGCTGGTCCAGCACGTCCAGGCGCTCCTCGCGCTGGCTGCCGCCGATGATTTCGCCAATGCCCGGGGCGAGCACGTCCATGGCGGCGACCGTCTTCCCGTCATCGTTCAGGCGCATGTAGAAGGACTTGATGGCCTCCGGGTAGTTCATCACCACCACCGGCCGGCCCACGTGCTCCTCGGTGAGATAGCGCTCGTGCTCCGTCTGGAGGTCCTTGCCCCACTCGGGCGCGAACTCGAACTTCTTCTTGGCCTTCTTCAGGATTTCGACGGCCTCGGTGTAGTCGATGCGCTCGAAGCTGGAGTTGATGAACTTCTCCATGCGCTCGGTGACGCCCTTCTGCACCCGCTCCTCGAAGAACTTCAGGTCCGGCGCACAGTCATTGAGCACCGCCTTGAAGACATACTTGAGGAAGCGCTCGGCCAGGTTCGCGTCCTCGTTGAGGTCCGCGAAGGCAACCTCCGGCTCGATCATCCAGAACTCGGCCAGGTGCCGCGTGGTGTTGGAGTTCTCCGCCCGGAACGTGGGGCCGAACGTGTACACCTTGGACATGGCCAGGGCGTAGGCCTCCGCGTTGAGCTGGCCAGAGACGGTCAGGTACGCCTCCTTGCCGAAGAAGTCCTTGTGCCAGTCAATCTTCCCGTCCGGCGTGCGCGGCGGATTCACCGCGTCCAGCGTGGAGACGCGGAACATCTGCCCGGCGCCCTCCGCGTCGCTCGCGGTGATGATGGGCGTGTTGACCCAGAAGAAGCCCTCCTCGTCGAAGAAGCGGTGGACGGCCTGGGCGGCGCGGTGCCGCACGCGCGTGACGGCGCTGAACGTGTTGGTGCGCACGCGCAGGTGGGCCACGTCGCGCAGGAACTCCAGCGTGTGCTGCTTGGGCTGGATGGGGTACGTGTCCGGGTCGTCCACGAAGCCCAGCACCTGGACTTCGTCCGCCTGGACTTCATAGGCCTGCCCCTTGCCCTGGGACTTCACCAGCGTGCCCCGGCTGATGACCGAGCAGCCCGCGGTGAGGTGCAGGATTTCCTTCTCGTAGTTGGGCAGCGAATTCGGAGCGACGACCTGGATGGGGTCGAACGTCGACCCATCGCTGACGTTGACGAAGCTGATGCCCGCCTTGGAGTCGCGGCGCGTGCGCACCCAGCCGCGGACCTCCACCTTCGTCCCCTCCTCCACCCCTCCCGCGAGGGCCTTCTTCACACTGACGACCTGCATTGACGCTCTCCCTTGAGCCGTTTCGGGGACTGCGAGTTAGCCGGGCCCCGGCCCCGAGGACAAGGGCGCTGTGCCCCAAGCCTCGCAACCCGGGCCGCCCGGCGGCGCTTCTGGGGGCTCCAAGCACCCCGCCAGACCGCCTGAAACCCGGCCAACCGTGTCAGACCCCCCAGGTATCTTTCTCCCATGGTCGCCCGAAAAGGGGACCAGCGATTCCACGAAACCCTCACGTCCCTCGCGGGCTTCACGGCCTGCCCTGGCCGTGCCCTACCTGGAGAGTCACATGGCTACTCGCAAGACGTCCAAGCGCAACGTTGTCGCCCGCAACCGCTCCACCGAGGCCACCAAGGCCGCCTTCGAGGAGCTCGCTCGCAAGGCGCGCAACAAGCCCATCGTCTCCACCAAGGAGCAGGACGCGCAGGAGGCCCACGCGAAGAACGTCCTCGCGGACGTGTCCAGCCTCACCGCCGAATCCGCCGTGAAGAAAGTCACGGAGGCGGGCCTCACCATCAACAAGACGCTGGCCGGCATCAACGAGCAGGTCATCTCGCTGGTGGAGGAGCTGAAGCAGCTCGACGAGGCCATCCAGCTCAAGACGGAGGAGCTGAACGGGCTGCACGGCAAGGACGTGGCCGCCAGCGCCATCGACGTGCTCGTGGCCGAGTACGACAAGAAGAAGGCCGAGCTGGAAGCGGAGATGGAGCGGCTCCAGAAGGACATCGAGGACACCCGGGCGAAGGCCGCCGCGGACCAGTCCGCCGAGCGGCAGGCCACCGAGGTTGCCCGCAAGCGCGCCGAGGAGGAGTACGCCTATGACACCCAGCTCCAGCGCAAGAAGGAGCAGGATGCCTTCGCCGAGTCGCTGCGCCAGCAGGCCGCCACCGAGCGCGACCGCAAGGAGAAGCTGGAGAAGGATTGGGCCACCCGCGAGGACGCCCTGAAGCAGCGTGAGAAGGAGCTGGAGGACCTGCGCAAGCAGGTGGCGGACTTCCCGCTGGTGCTCAAGAAGGAGACGGACACCGCCGCGGCCATCACCGGCAACCGGGTGAAGTCCGAGTGGGAGCTGAAGCTCACGCTCGCCACCAAGGACGCGGAGACGGCGCAGCGCGTCGCCGCCATGGAGATTTCCTCGCTCAAGGAGACCGCCACCAAGCAGGCCCAGGCGCTCCAGACGCTTCAGACGGAGCTGGCCGAGGCCAAGCGTCAGGTCCAGGCCATCGCCGAGAAGGCGCTCGAGTCCGCGTCCGGCGCCCGCGCGCTGGCCGAGGTCCAGGGCGTCATCGCCAGCCGCGACTACAGCAAGGGCAAGTAGCCCGGCGCGGTGGACTCCCTGGCGCCGCGCCCTGTCGTGGCGCCGCCGGGGAGTCTCGGCTCACGGCTTATTAGCGTCATCCCTGGTGATGACAGGATTTGAGCGCTGCTAGAGTCCCAGCATGGACAAGACTCCCGGCGGGACTCCGTTTCCCACGCAGCTCCTCTATGAGCGAATCGGCGGCTATTGGCTCACCCAGGTCATCGGCACGGCGGCCCGTCTGGGAATCGCGGACCTGCTCTCCAAGGGCCCGCGGAGCAGTGGCGCGCTGGCGGACGAGCTCGGCATCAGCGCGGACGGCCTGTACCGGCTGCTGCGAGGCGGCATCTCCGCGGGCATCTTCCAGGAGGTTGGTGAGCGGACCTTTGCCCTGACGCCCATGGGCGAAGGGCTCCGCTCGGACATCCCCGGCTCGCTGCGGGACGTGGCCATCGCGCAGAGTGACCGCGCCCACTGGCTGCCCTGGGGCCAGCTCACCGAGGCCGTTCGCACCGGGAAGTCCACCGTCCGCGAGGCACTGGGGACGGACATCTGGGAGCACTTCGCCAAGCACCCCGAAGAGGCGGCGCACTTCGCCCGGGCCATGGGCAACCTGTCGGCCCTGGTGGCCCACGAGCTGACGCAACAGGTCGACTTCTCCCCCTTCGCCCATGTGGCGGACATCGGCGGCAGCCAGGGAGCGCTGCTGGCGCGGGTGCTGCGCGCCAACCCCTCCTGCCGGGGCATTCTTTTCGACCTGCCGCACGTGCTCGAAGGCGCGAAGGCCCCGATGGAAGCCCAGGGCCTCCATGGACGGGTGGAGCTGGTGGGCGGCAGCTTCTTCGAGCCGGGCCTCCCCTCCGCCGAGGCCTACCTGCTCAAGCACATCCTTCACGACTGGGACGAGGACTCCGCCGCCGCCATCCTGCGGAACATCCACGCCGCGGCGCCCGCGGGAGCCCGGCTCTTCGTGCTGGAGCTGGTGATGCCCGACAACCAGACGCCCTCTCCCGTGCCCCTGATGGACCTCAACATGATGGTGCTGGTGGACGGACGGGAGCGCACGGCCAACGAATTCCAGGCACTGCTGACCCGGACCGCCTGGGAGCTGGTGGGCATCCGCCCCACCCAGGCCGGCACGAGCATCATCGAAGCCGTGAAGCGCTGAGCTACGGCGCGACCTGTTCGCGGAGGAGGAAGAGCTCCGCGAGCAGGTTGTCCACCGGGGCGAAGTCATCCGTGAGCAGCAACGCGGGGCCCGCGGCCAGATAGGCGTCAATCTCCGCGCGAGGCACCCGGCCCGTGCGCGGCTGCTCGATGCCCAGGCCGCGCAGCAACTCCGGGAGGCGCTCCAGTTCCATGGGTTGCGCCGAGCCCGCGACGATGTAGACCCCCTGCCCCTTGGAGCCACTGCGGGCGTCGTGGAGCAGCTCCACGTGGGGAAAGACTTCCTGCATCGTCCGGAGGGCCGAGCGCAGGAAGGAGCCCCGAGGAATCTCGTCGATGACGGTCAGCAGGTAGAGGCCGTCCGGCTTGAGCAGCGAGCGCACCAGCATGTCGTACTCGCGCGTCATCAGGTGGTAGGGCACCGACAGGTCGTTCACCGCGTCCTGGACAATCAAGTCGTACGCGCCGCGCTCCGCCATCTCCTGGAGGTACTGCCGCCCATCCAGGCTGAAGGAGGCGATGCGCGTGTCCGGCTTCACGCCGAAGCGCTCCAGCGCGATGCGCGTCACGGCCGGGTCTATCTCCACCACCTCCATCCGCACCTGCGGGACGTAGGTCTCCACCCAGCGCGGCACCACGTACCCGCCGCCGCCAATCACCAGCACCCGGGGCTCCGCGGTGCGCGCGGCCACGTGGCGCACCACCTCCGAGTGGATGTACCCGTGCGGGTAGCCCAGGTACGACGGGTCCTCCAGGTCCACCATGGTGTGCGTCAGGTGGTCCAGTTGCATGGCCAGCAGCCGCCGGCCGTCATGCTCCACCTGGTTGACCTTGATGCAGAAGTAGTCCGTCTCCTCCGTGCACGGCGACGCGAACAGGCCCAGCGCGCCGAACATGCCCGCCAGCGCGAGCGTGCCCGCGGTGGCGCCGACGAAGAGGGGCCGCCGCCACACCTGCCCCACGAAGGCCGCCAGCGCCACCAGGCCCAGGCTGGCCCCCATCACCAGCGGGTAGACGCCCACCTTCGCGATGAGCCACCAGCCGGTGAGGAACGAGCCCAGCAGCGCGCCCGCGGTGCTCCACGCGTACAGCCGGCCCACGGTGCGCCCCGCCCGCTCCACGTCCGCCAGCGCCAGCCGGAGCACCTGGGGTGACAGCGTGCCCAGGGCCGTCACCGGCAGCAGGAACACCGCGGCCGTGTACGCGACGATGCGCGACTGAAGGCCCAGGCCGTCGAAGTGGCCCTTCAGCACCAGCCACTGGTGGATGGGCGGAATCAGCAGGCAGCTGGCCGCCGCCAGCAGCATGGAGCCGGCGAGCACGTCCTGCCGGGGCCACCGGTCCGCCAGGTGGCCGCCCACGAAGTTGCCCAGCGCCATGCCCGTCAGCACCACGCCGATGATGCCTGTCCAGCTCAGCAGGGAAACGCCCACGGTGGGCGCCAGGATGCGGCTGGCCGCCAGTTCGATGGCGAGCGTGCAGAAGCTCGCGCTGGCCACCAGGAAGCACGCCAACACGGGCCGGGTGCGCAGGTCCACGCCCGTCGAGGACGGCGCGGCATCCGCTGCCCCCACGGCGCCGGCTGTCGCGGGGGCCGCCGGTTCCACGGGCGGCGCGGACACGGAGGCCTTGGGCAGCGCCAGCAGCGAGCACAACAACAGCGCGCCCGACACGGTGAGGACGATGGTGGGCACGGGGAACCACGCCACCAGCACGAAGCCCGTGAGGAAGTTGCCCGCGAGGCTCCCCAACGTGCCCAGCGCGTACAGCAGGCCCACGATGCGCCCGGCGCGCCCCAGGTCCGGCAGCAGCAGCCGGAGCGCCAGCGGCGTCACCATGGCCAGCACGAAGCTGACGGGGAAGAAGCCCAGGAAGGTGAGCAGGAAGGTGCGCGGCAGCACGGGGATGGGCCGCAGCGCGGCGCCATCCCCCAGCACGGCCACCCATCCCAGCGGCAGGAGCGCGAGCACCGCCCCCAGCGCGGTGAGGCCCGCAAGCCACCGGAACGACGCGCCCCGCTCCGACAGCCGGCCCCCGGCGTAGCTGCCCAGACTGATGCCCGCGAGCACCACGCCGATGATGCTCGTCCACGTGTGGAGCGAAGCCCCGATGAAGGGCGCCAGCAACCTGGCGGCGGCCAGCTCCAACACCAGGGTGGCGCAGCTCGTCACCAACACGAGGAGGGCAGCGCGAAGCACATCCAGACGAGACGCGGGGAGAAGAGCCATGCGGTGGCGGCGACTGTACCACCCCCATCCGAGGCGACCATCCGTGCTGGCGGGAATCACCCGAGGTGCGGGAAGTCGCGCCCGGCACATACGATGGCGCCCTGGAGGACGGCGACTTCCTCCTGGTGGGCCTCATCCGCACCGGCCCCGAAGCAATTTCGCAGACCCCGTCGATCCGTTGGAGGCCCTGACCGCATGGATACCGAAGCGCTCGCCCGAATCCCGGGCGTCAACCCGAACGTCCCCAATGCCGCCCGCATCTACGACTACACGCTGGGAGGCACGCACCACTTCGAAGCCGACCGGCAGGCGGCGGAGTACATGTTCTCGCTGGTGCCCTCCACCCGGAAGTGGGTGCGCATGCTGCGCGCCTGCCTGCGCACCGCCGCGCAGCGCCTGGCGGCCGACGGCTTCCACCACTGGGTGGACTTCGCGTCGGGACTGCCCACCGGGGACCACGTCCACGCCGTGCTGCCAGACGCTCGCGTGCTCTACAGCGACGTCAATCCGCTCACCATCACCACCGCCCACCATCTGCTGGGGGACACGCCTCGCGTCCGCTACATGGAGTGCGACATCCGCCAGGCGGGCGCCTTCCTGCGGCGGCCGGACGTGAATGCCTTCCTGGAGGGAGAGCGCCGCGTCGCTTTCGGCGCCAATGGCATCACCGTGTTCCTGTCCGCCGAGGAGAACCGCCAGTTCTTCCGCGACCTGTACGACTGGGCGGCCCCAGGCTCGAAGCTGTTCACCACTTTCGAGACGAAGTCACCGGACCTCAGCACCCCGAAGTGGGAGCAGTTCGTCGGTACGTTCCGGCAGATGGGCGAGTCCTTCCAGCTCTACTCCCTGCCCGAGTACCTGGACCTGTGTGGCCCCTGGGCCCGGGATGCCGCCGGCGTGCTGCCCGTGCGCGAGTTCCTCGGGCTGCCCCCGGAGCACATCACCGACGAGGACCGTGAGGGCGTGGGCATCGAGTTCTACGCCGTCGTCCTGGAGAAGCGCTGACCGTCCCCACCGGGTGGAGCGAGCGTGCGGGCAGGCGCTCGCGCCCATCCCCGTCAGGGCAGCGCCACGGCACGCCTCCCTGCCGTCTGCCTCCCCAGCGACGCGTGACTACCGTCTTTGCAGGCAACACGCGCACACGGAGAGGAGACGGAGCATGTTTCAATCGAGAAGGCGTCGGGTTCTTGCGGGCGTGATGATGGGAGCGGCCCTGTCGGTGGCGAGCGTTGGGTGCAGCTCGACGCGCTCGGCGAAGGTGGACGAGTCGTGGCTGGCACGGGTCCCCGAGAACCAGTTGGGCGACGTCCACGAGGCCCAGGCACAGCGGCGCATGGCCCAGGACGCGGTGACCCGCTCCGACGTGGCCCTCAAGGATGCGCGCCGGGAGCTGGAGGTGGCCAAGCGCAACGAGGACGCGGCCAAGGCCCGCCGGGAAGCGCATAACGAAGCGCTGAAGGCCGCCAACGCCACCGGACAGAGCAGCAACATCACCCAGGCGCAGGCCGAGCTGAAAGACGCGGACTCGAGCATGAGCGCGGCCCAGGCCCAGGTGAGGTACCGCGAGCACGCCATCAAGACGATGGAGGCCCAGAAGGAGCTGCGGGAGAGCGAGCTGGCGGTGGCCGACGCGAAGCTCCGCCAGGCCGAGTACGAGGCCTTGAAGGCGAACCAGGACGTACGCGCCCAGAATCTGTCCGAGGCCGACTTCGCCTCCGCCACGGCGGACGCCCAGCGCAAGGTGGAGGAGTCCCAGCGCAAGCTCCAGTCGGAGCAGCAGCAGGAGCGGCAGGCTCGCGCCACCTGGGAGCGGATGCGCAACCAGGTGCAGGGCTACGGCGGCAGCGGCATCCAGAAGCAGCGCAATCCGTAAGTCACCGCGACCACCGGCCCGACCGAGCCAGAACAGGCACGGCCGGGGCCGGGGCTCACTTCGGCGGACGGAAGACGTACTGGAACACGGGCGTGTCGGGCCCCGGCGGGTACTGCGCATCCATGAAGGCGAAGTGGGCGTGGCCGGTGATGACGGCCTCGTTGAGGCTGTCGTAGAGCACCGTCACACCGGTGGCCCGGCCGGACGCGTCTACCTGGACTTGAACCTTGAGGTTGCCCTTGATTCCCGGCGTCTGCTGAAGCCGGTTCATGTAGAGCGCGACCAGGCCCAATGACACCCGGTTGTATATCTGGTCCTGGGTCCCCCGAGCGGGCTGGGACGGCAGCCGGAAGTGGCGCACCAGCGCGGCGGCTTCGCTCTCCGCCTCGGCGACCCGGCGCTCGGGCGCCGCCAGCGCCGCGCGGTAGGCGGCCAGCGCATCCTGGTGACGCGCCTGCTTCAACACCAACCGGGCCCGCAGCACGTGGATGTCGGCGCGGGCGGGCGCCCGCTCGGAGGCCTTCACCAGGTGGGTTTCGGCCGCCTTGGAATCTCCGCGCGCTTCGGCCAGCTCGGCCAGGCGAACCAGCGGCTCCGGGTCTTCTGGCGCGGCGGCGACGAGCCGGACCAGGGCCTTGTCCTCCGCGTCGGCGCGGCCCAGCTCCCGGTACAACCGCGACAGCAACCCCAGGGCCGCAGGCTCCACGCCGCCCAGCTCCGCGTAGCGCTCCAGCGACCCGGCGGCCTTCTCTTTCTCCGAGGCGGCCAGCCACAGGTCCGCCTGGAGCCGGTGTGCTTCTTTGTCCCGAAGCTTGAGGGCCACGAGCTTCTCGCCCGCGGTCGCCGCCGCACGCACGTCGTTGGCTGCGCGGGCCAACTGCGCCAGCTTCCGCAGCGCCTCGGGCTGCTCGGGCCACGCCTCCACCGTCCGCGTCAGCTCCGCGCGCGCGTCCGCTTCCCGCTCGGGAATCCCCGCCAGCAACATGGCCAGGGACGTCCGAATCTGCGGCGCATCCAGCTGGGCGAGCGCCTCACGCAGCCGGACTTCCGCCTCCGCGGGCTTGCCCTCCGCCTGGAGCAACACGCCCTGCGCCCACAGCGCTGGTGCGAAGCCAGGGGCCTGCTTCAGGGCGGCGGCGATGGGCGGCCGCGCCTCCGCCAGCAGCCCCCAGCGCACGTAGATGAGCCCCATGCCCACGAAGGGCCACGGATTCTCCGGGTCCAGGGTGGAGAGCGCCTTCAGCTCGTTCCAGCATGCGTCCGAGGGAAAGGTGAGCCACGCCCGGTACATCCGCGGCATCAAATCCCCGGGCCGCGCCCGTGACTGCGCTTCCAGCTCGCTGTCCATCGCGCTGGCACGGCCGCGTGCCCGGGCCGTCTCCAGTTGCCGCAGCGTCGCCATGACCTCTTCGGGAGGAGGCAAGCCCGGGCGCACCACCGCCCCCCGTGCCGGCGCGGCAAGCACGAGCAACATGAGGCACAGCGGAAGCGCGAACGAACGGGAGGCCATGAGGCGCGCGGACGATAGCAGACGCCCGCCCAGCAGAGGCTGCCTGCTCCCTTGGCAGCACGAACTCAGTGATTTCAGGGAAGCCCCGCTCCGGAAGGACGAACCTTCCGGAGCGGCGCCTCGACCTTCACCTCAGGACGACGGGCTCAGCCAATCTCCAGCCGGCACGTTGAGCTGCAACCGTCGCGGCTGACGTTGTTGCCGTCGTCGCACTCCTCGCCCTGGTCCTCCTGAACGTCGCCGTCGCCACATCGGGGGCCCCAGAGGCAGCCACGGCCGCACTCTCCATAGCCACCGGCGTTGACGCCGTCGTCGCACTCCTCGCCGGCATCCTCGTCCACCACGCCGTCGCCGCAGGTGGCGGTGCACTCGGTGCGGGCGGTGAGGAAGTTGTTGAGCGTGAGGCGGTACGACGAGCCCTCGGTGTGGCGCTCGGCCTGGAACACCACCACCTCGTAGATGCCGCCCCGCCGCAGCCCCAGCGTGCTCGCCTGGCCCGACATGTAGATGGTGCCCGACGCCGGGCCGTGCACACCGCCCAGGTCCAGCGCCAGGCGCCCGTTGACGAACACCCACACGTCGTCGTCACCGCGGAAGGTCAGCTCCTCGGAGCCCTTGTACTCGAACCAGTAGCGGGCCTCGCTGGTGAAGTGGAAGTTGCGCTGCTGTCCCGCCAGGTCCCTGCGCCGCGGCTCGTGGCCCTCGGCCACCCAACTGCCGCTGACATCGTCGAGCGGGAAGAACGCATCGTTATCGAACACGTACGAGCCATCAGGCTGCTGATTCAGCACGAAGGTGCTGACGATGGTCTTGTTGACGTTCTCGACCGCCTTGTACCACTGGTCGAAATTGGCCCGGTTGCTGGTGTTGTTCGACGCCTGGCCTTCCTTCGCATAGACGGGGCGGCCATTGGCATCGAGCCGGTTCTCGACGATGCCGTCCTCACGGCCCGCGTTCCGGTTCTCAAAGTCCTCGTGGCCACGGGGCAGGCCATTCGCGGGATCGGCGGGCAGGTCCCAGCCGCGGAAGTCACGGTAGACGACGGGGATGGACACCTGCGCCGGCGGCTCCTGCGTGACGAGCACACACGCGAAGCCATCCTCCAGCTTGCAGTCCGGCGAGCAGCCGTCATTGGCGCGCGTGTTGCCGTCGTCGCACTCTTCAACGGCGCTGTTGGGGAGGATGAGACCGTCGCCGCACGTCTCCTCGCAGTTGCCATCCGAGCAGCGGGGCTCCTGGGTGCACAGCGGCGAGCAGCCGTCACCCATCACGGTGTTGCCGTCGTCGCACTGCTCGGTGCCCTCGGTGATGCCGTCACCACAGGTGGTGCGGCTGCACGGCTGACCCGGCGGGCACTTCCAGCCGTCCTCGAGCCTGCAGACGTCGCTGCAGCCATCGCCCGGAGTGGTGTTGCCGTCCTCGCACTCCTCATCACCGGCGATGATGTTGTCACCGCACTCCTTCGCGCGGCAGCGGCCACCCTGGGCCGGGCACGCCCAGCCACTTTCGATCCGGCAGCTCCCGTTGCAACCATCACCGCTGACCAGGTTCCGGTCGTCGCACTCCTCGCCGTCCTCGACGCGGCCATTTCCGCAGTTCACCAGGTGGACGCACGGCGCTCCCGGCACCTCGCAGATGAACCCACCCTCCACCGTGGTGCACGTCGCGTTACAGCCGTCGCCGTCCACCCTGTTGCCGTCGTCGCAGGCTTCGCCGGACTGGCGCTGACCATCACCACAGTCGTCGCCAGCATCCGGCGTTGACCCGTCCGGGGTGTTCGGGCCGGTGCCGGCATCGGGCTTCGCCGAACCTCCCCCGCCGTTACAGGCCACCAATGTGAAGAGAAGAGATGCGAGCAACGCGCTCGCCAACCGAGACCTGTGATGGGGGTTCACCATGGGAGCAAATGCTGAAAGTGCTTCGCACGGCTGTCAACGCGTCACGGCAAGTCAACGGATGCGAGGTGCAGACGGTGCACAGATGTGCAGGCAGAACGGACTTTCCATGAGCTTCCCGTCTGCTGCGCACATCCACATTCATGACAACAACGCCCGAAACATCACTTTCGTAGAAAGCCGGAAGCGGCGTGAAGCACGGGGCGCACACGTCTCGTGCGGGCCATTCAGCCCATCCCCACCCGCATCACTGGGCCACGTTGCGGACGTACTGAGCGTAGAAGCGGACCGCGTCCGCGTAGCCCTTCACCGACACGCGCTCGTCCTTGCCGTGGAGGCGTGACAGGTCGGCGCCGTCCAGGCGCAGCGGCATGAAGCGGTAGACGTTCTCACTCAGCCCGGTGAAGTAGCGCGAATCCGTCGCGCCCAGCATGAGGTACGGGGCCACGACGACGTCGGGGAACACCTGGCGCACGCTGCGCTGGAGCTGCGACCAGGCCTCGGAGTCCATGCGCGACACGGGCGACGGTTCACTGATGAAGCCCAGCGTGCGCACCTTCACCCGCGGGTCATCCACCACGCGCCGCACGTGCTCCAGCACGCCCGCCACGGAGTCTCCCGGAAGGATGCGGAAGTTCACCACCGCCCGGGCGCGGGCGGGCAGCACGTTGTCGCGCTCGCTGCCCTCGAACATGGTGGCCGCGGCGGTGGTGCGCACCGCCGCGTTGGTGGTGGCCTTCGCGGTGAGCTGGCGCAGCACCAGCGGCTCGAACAGCCACAGGTTGGCGAAGAGCGTGCGCATCCCGAAGCCCATCTCCGGCCCCGCGAACTCGAACAGGGCCCGACTGCCACCGCGCAGCTTCGCGGGCATGGGCGCATCCTCCAGCCGGGAGATGGCGCGGCTCAGCACGCCCACGGCCGTCTGGGGCGGCGGCATGGACGAATGGCCACCTTCGCCATCCGCCACCAGCTCCGCGCTGGCGAAGCCCTTCTCCGACACGCCGACCAGGGCCACCGGTGAGGCCACGCCGGGCACGGTGCCGGACACAATCATCCCGCCCTCGTCCAGCACGGACTCCAGCGTCACGCCCCGCTCGCGGAGCAGCTTCGCCATCGCCTCCGCGCCCTCGCGCCCCCCCACCTCTTCATCCCCACCGAAGGCGAGCAGCACCGTGCGCTTGGGCTGGAAGCCCGCCGCGAGCAGGGCCTCCACCGACTCCAGGATGCCGAACACGCTCCCCTTGTCGTCCAGCGCGCCCCGGCCCCAGACATAGCCGTCCGCCACCAGCCCGCTATAGGGAGGGTGAGTCCAGGACGCCTCCGTACCAGGCTCCACGGGCACCACGTCCAGGTGCCCCAGCAGCAGCGCCGGGCGCAGCGACGCGTCCGTCCCCGTCCAGGTGTACAGCACCGAGTGCGCCCCCACGGGCTCGCGCTTCAGCGCCTGATGGAGCCGAGGGTATTGCTCCCGCATGTAGTCGTGGAGCGCGGCGAAGGCGGCGTCCTCCGCGGGAAGCCCCTCCGCCGCCGCCAGCGTCTTGAGCCGCAGCGCACCGCCCAGCCGGACCGCGGCGGCATCCGCGTCCACGGTGAACGCCGCGGGCGCCTCCGGCTGGACCTGCCGCGAGGTGAAGCGAAAAGCCTTCGTGAGGAGAACCCCCGCGAGGGCAACGACGACAACCAACAACGACAAGAGAATGCGTTTCATCGGCAAGGCTCGCGGTGGGGACGTCTCACGCTAGCAAAGGCGGCCCGCCACCCCACTGCATCTCCAGGGCAGAGCCCCACGGCAGGCCTCGCCTCCACGAATCACGAATTTACAGTATTGCGACTATTTTGCACCTTCGCCGCGAAACACAAGTCGTGTAGATGACGCGGCTCGTCGCAGGGGGGCGCAGTGAAGAAGCCGTCGACGCTGTGGAGACAGCGCTGGCTTGGCCTGGTGCTGGGGACACTGGCTGGCAGCACCGGCGGAGGTACGGAGGACCCGGGCCGTCCGGGCGCCCCGGGCGCGGCCACGGTCCAAGGCTCTGCAACGACGTCTCCTACGAAGACCCGCGCTCCATCGCCGTCAAGGGCCAGTACGCGCGCGAGAAGAACCTGGGTGGCGCCCTCATCTGGCCCCACAGCCAGGGGCACTTCCTCCAGCCGACGAACGGCCACAGGGACCCGCTGATGGATGCGGTGAAACACGCCTTCCTGGACCCGTGAGCGCGGGAAGCACTGGCGGCGGAGCACCCGGTCCCGCACCATGGCGGCCATGGAGACTTCGAAGTCCGTAGCCACCGCGCTCACCATCGCCGGCTCCGACAGCGGCGGCGGCGCCGGCATCCAGGCCGACCTGAGCACCTTCGCCTTCCACCGCGTTCACGGCACCAGCGCCCTGACGGCCATCACCGCGCAGAACACGCAGGGCGTCACCCGCGTGGACGTGATGCCCCCCGAAGCCGTCGCCGCGCAAATCGACGCCGTGGCCTCCGACATCGGCGCGGGCGCGGTGAAGACGGGCATGCTCGTCAACCCGGCCATCATCACCACGGTGGCCCAGCGCCTGCGCGTGCTGGGCCTGGGTCCACTGGTGGTGGATCCCGTCATGGTGTCCCGCGCCGGCGCGCGCCTCATCGACGACGCGGCCGTGGGCGCGCTCAAGGAGCTGCTGCTGCCCCTGGCCACGGTGGCCACGCCCAACCGGCACGAGGCGGAGCTGCTCGCCGGCATGAAGCTGGAGACGCTGGAGGACATGCGGGAGGCCGCGCGCCGCATCCACCGGCTCGGCCCCCAGGCGGTGCTGGTGAAGGGCGGCGGCATGACGGGCGCGCTGCGCGGCACCGACGTCTGGTTCGACGGCGAGCGCCTGGAGACGCTGCACCTGCGCGCGGTGGACACGCGCAACACCCACGGCACGGGCTGCACGCTGTCGGCGGCCATCGCCGCGCATCTGGCGCTGGGGCAGCCGCCGCTGGAGGCCACCCGGCGCGCGAAGGACTACGTCACCGCCGCGCTGGAGCACCCCCTGCCCCTGGGCAAGGGCCCGGGCCCCTTCAGCCACTTCTTCCCGCTGGAGGGGTAGCCCGGGCCCGTCACCGGGCGACTACTTCGCGGCCTTCTTCGGCGCGGCCTGCGCGGCCGGCACGGGGAAGCCGCGCTTGCGCATCAGGGCCTGGATGCCCGCCTCACGGCCCCGGAAGGCGCGGTACGCGTCGGCCGGGTCCAGCGTGTTGCCCACGGAGAAGACGTGCTTGCGCAGGAGCGCGGCCACGTCCTTGTCGTAGGCGCCCTTGCCTTCGGTGAAGCGCTCGTAGGCGTCCGCCGTCAGCGTGTCCGACCACAGGTAGCTGTAGTAGCCCGCCGAGTACCCGTCACCCGCGAAGACGTGTCCGAACTGCGGCGTGCGGTGCCGCATGACGATTTCCTTCGGCATGCCCAGCGCGTTGAGCGTGTCGCGCTCGAAGGCGTCCGCGTCGATGGGCGTAGCCCCCGCCAGGTGCAGCTTCATGTCCACCAGCGCGCTGGACAGGTACTCCACCGTCCCGAAGCCCTGGTTGAAGGTGGCGGCCTTCTCGATGCGGTCCACCAGCGCCTGGGGAATGGGCTTCCCCGTCTGGTAGTGCAGCGCGTAGGTGTTCAGCACCTCGGGCGTGGACAGCCAGTGCTCCAGCAGCTGCGAGGGGAACTCCACGTAGTCGCGCGCCACCGCGGTGCCGGCCAGCGACGGGTACGTCACGTTGGAGCTGAGGCCGTGCAGCGCGTGGCCGAACTCGTGGAACAGCGTGGAGGCATCCTCCCAGCTGATGAGGACGGGCTCACCGGGCTGGCCCTTCACGAAGTTGGAGTTGTTGGAGACGATGGTGGTGACTTCACCCCGGAACCGCTCCTGGCTGCGGTACGCGTTCATCCACGCGCCGGAGCGCTTGCCCTTGCGCGCGTACGGGTCGAAGTACCACAAGCCCACGTGACGCCCGCTGGCCTGATCCTTCACCTCCCAGACGCGCACGTCGGGGTGGAACACGGGCACGTCGTTCACCTGCGTGAAGGAGAAGCCGAACAGCTCGCCGGCCACCCAGAACATGCCCTCGCGCAGCTTCTCCAACTGGAGGTAGGGCTTCACCTCGTTCTGGTCCAGGTCGTACTTCGCCTTGCGGACCTTCTCCGCGTAGTAGCGGTAGTCCCAGGGCTCGATCTTGAGCTTCGCGCCCTCCTTGTTGGCCACGCGCTGCATGTCCGCGACCTCCTCGTGGACGCGGGCCACCGCAGGCTTCCAGACGGCCTCCATCAGCTCCATGGCGCGCTCGGGCGTGCGGGCCATGGCGTTCTCCAGCCGCCAGTGCGCGTGCGTCTTGTAGCCCAGCAGCGTGGCGCGCTCGGCGCGCAGCTTCAGGACTTCGGCGATGATGGCGTTGTTGTCGCGCGCGTCGCCGTTGTCACCGCGGTTGACGTAGTTGCGCCAGACCTTCTCGCGCAGGTCGCGCCGCGACGAGTACGTCAGGAACGGCTCCATGGAGGAGCGCGTGTTGGTGATGATCCACTTGCCCTTCTGACCGCGCGACTCGGCCGCGGCGGCGGCGCCCGCGCGCACGGAGTCCGGCAGGCCCGCCAGGTCCGCCTCGGACTCCAGGACGACGGTGTAGCCCTCTTCGTCCGCGAGCACGTTCTGGCTGAAGGACGTGTAGAGCGACGCCAGCCGCTGGTTGATGGCCGCCAGCTTCTGCTTGGCCGCCGCGTCCAGCTTCGCGCCGGAGCGGACGAAGCGCGTGTAGTGCAGCCAGGTGAGCCGCTGCTGCTCGGGCGTCAGCTTCGCCTTGTCGGGCGACTGGTACACCGCCTCGATGCGGCGGAAGAGCGCCTCGTTCTGGAAGATTTCGTCGTCGAAGGCGGCCAGCTTCGGCGCCATCTCCCGCTCCAGCGCCTGGAACTCCGGCCCGCTCATGGACGAGCTCCAGATGCCGTAGAGCGTCTCCACGTCCCCCTGCGTCTTGCCGGCGGCCTCCAGCGCGACGATGGTGTTCTCGAACGTGGGCGCCGAGGTGTCGTTGGCGATGGCCGCCAGCTCGCCGCGCGTCCGCTCCATCGCGGCCTCGAGCGCTGGCTTGAAGAGCTCCACCTTCACCTGGTCGAACGGCGGCACGCCGCCATGGGCGCCCGTCCACTTCGCGAGCAGCGGGTTGGTCTGCTCCGGAGCAGCCGGCGCGGCGGGGGCGGTCGTCTGAGGCGCGGTGGCCAAGTTCTGGGACTCCTGCGAGGTCGTCGCACAGCCGGTGGACACGAGTACGGCCATGCCCGCGCCAGCGAAGAAGAGCTTACGCATGTAGAGGATGTCTCCCGACGAAAGGGGGCTAACTGAAGAGGGACGCAGCCTAGCGGCATCGCGTCGCGAACCGGGGGACGGAATCGCGGGCACACCAACATGCCTGCCTGCCCATCTGTTCCCGGCCAACACCGTGGCCACGGGCAAGACGCGGTGTGTTACACCCAGCCCCCCCACAGCATTCACCCTCCAGGAATGACCGTGACGAGCACGCTGAAGGACCGCATCGAGAACGCCGACTTGCTGGCGAAGGTCGTCCCCGTCGAAGAGGCGGTGAAGCACGTCGTCCACGGCAACACCGTGGCCATCAGCGGCTTCACCAAGTCGGGTGAGCCGAAGACCTTCCTGCCGGCGCTGGCCTGGCACTTCTCCCAGACGGCGCCGGACGCCCGCATCACCCTGCTGTCCGGCGCGTCCCTGTCCGAGGACGTGGAGGGCCCCATGGCGCCCTTCATCGCCAAGCGCGGTCCGTACATGTCCTCGCCTGCCTCGCGGCGCCGCATCCATGCCGGGGAGATGGACTTCACGGACGTCCACCTGTCCGCCTTCGCGCGCAACCTGATGTATGGCTTCTACGGCGACATCGACGTGGCCGTCGTCGAGGTGTCGCGCATCCGGAAGAATGGCAGCGTCGTCCTCACGTCGTCGGTGGGCATCAGCGCGGAGGCGCTGGCCCGCGCGAAGAAGATTGTCCTCGAGGTCAACACCTCCGGGCCGGACTACACGGGCTTCCACGACATCGTCCTGCCCGCCGTCCATCCACACGTGGGCTGGCCGCTGCCGCTGGTGAACGTGAGGGACCGCATCGGCAACCCCTACGTGGAGCTCGACCTGAGCAAGGTGGTGGCGGTGGTGGAGTCCCGCACGCCCGACCACCCGGTGCCCTTCAAGGCGGCGGATGACACCGCCAGGCGCATCGCCGAGCACGTCATCGACTTCCTGATGCGCTGCCGTGAGCAGTACCAGTGGGGCAAGCGCCTGCCGCCCATCCAGTCCGGCGTGGGCAACGTGGCCAACGCCATCATCGGCCAGCTCTACGACTCTCCCTTCCAGAAAATCCGCTTCTGGACCGAGGTCTTCCAGGACGGGATGCTGCGCTACGTGGAGGACGACGCGAAGTTCGAATACGCGTCCGCCACCGCGGTGTCCTTCTCCTCCGAGGGCCGCCAGCGCTTCCTCGACATGTTCGAGCGGAGCAAGGACCGGCTGGTGCTGCGGCCCATGTGGCTGTCCAACAGCCCCGAAATCATCTCCCGCCTCTTCGTCATCGCGATGAACACCCCCATCGAGGTGGACATCTACGGACACGTCAACTCCACGCACATCGACGGCTCGCGCATCGTCAACGGCCTGGGCGGCTCGGGTGACTTCTTCCGCAACGCGTACCTGAGCATCGTCCACACGCCGTCCACGCGGAAGCTGCGGGATGGCCGCACGGTGAGCTGTGTCATGCCGTACGTGCGGCACATCGACCACACCGAGCACGACATCAAGTGCGTCGTCACCGAGCAGGGCTACGCGCTCAACATGGACATCCGCTCGCCCAAGCGGCGCGCCCAGGACATCATCGACCGCTGCGCGCACCCCTACTTCCGGCCGCTGCTGCACGCGTACCTCGACATGGCGGGCCCCGGCGACGAGCCGCGCGCCACCGACATGAAGGTGCTCCAGGGCTGGTGGGCGGACTACGACGCGGCGACGCGCGCCTTCCCCCAGAACGGCTGAGACACCGGCGGTGGAGCGCAACGGCCGCGAAGCCTGTCCCCCGGAGCTGGCCGCCCAGTTGCGGGAGGTGGACCGCCTGCGACGCAGCGGGCGGTATGCGTCCGCCCTCGCGCTCGCACGGGCGCTGGCGGAGGCCCATCCCCGGCAGGCTCGCGTGCTGCTGGAAGTGGCGCAGACGCTGGCCATCTGGGGCGGCGTCCCCGCGGAAGCGCTGGAGTGGTACGAGCGCGTGCTGGCGTTGGCCCCCGGCCACCTCACCAGCAGGCTGCACCGTGCCTTGTGCCTGTCGAGGCTGGGCCGCCATGAAGACGCGGTGGCGGACTTCGACGCGCTCGTCGCGGCGGGCTACCGCAAGGCCCTGGTGCTGCACATGAAGCGCGCCGAAGCACTGGAGGCGCTGGGCCGGGATGAAGCGGCGGAGCGGGACTGGACGCTCGCGATTGAGGAGGCCCCGGGCAACCCGTGGCTGCTCCAGCAGCGCGCCGCCGCGCGGGCCCGCCTGGGCCGGCTGGACGACGCGGCGCAGGACCTCACCGAGGCGCTCGCGTCCCAGACGGGCGACGAGGTGGACCCGGAGCTGCTGCACGCGCGCGGCGTGTTGCGTGAGCGTCAAGGTGACGTGGACGGTGCGCGCGCGGACTTCGAGGCGGGACTCTCCGCCTTTCGTGAAGGCGACCCACCCGCCCTGCTGGACGCGCTTCGTGAAGGAACCATGCGCAAACCATGACGGGCCCTTCGCGGCCACGGCATGCGACAAGAATGGCCATGCACACGGCGGCTCCGGCCGCGGGTGCTGATTCCGGGCCGGATGCTCCCGGAGAGGCGGGGGGGCTCGCGAGTGGGGCCGAGCTCCGACGCAATGCCTGACACCCCGTGAGAGCGCCGACTTGGAGCGGTGCTTGGGGACCACGTTGGTGGCGGGGAGCTGCGTGCGGACGCGGACCATGCCGAGCGCGGCGGTGGGCCAGAGGGAATCGCATGCCGGGCCGAAGGGAAGCGGCTCGAACCTGCGGTTCCCTCTGGTGTCGGGGTGATGCCCTGCGGTCAGGCCGCGACTTCGGCTTCAGGCTCCCGACGCACCTTCGCCAGCGCCGCCACGACGACCTCCGGCCCCGCGCCGTGCTTGTGGGCATTCTCACTCAGGTGCCTGCGCCACGCCCGCGCCCCGGGAAGCCCCTGGAAGAGCCCCAACATGTGCCGGGTGATGGCGCCCAGCGGCGCGCCGCGCAGCATGGCCTTCTCGATGTACGGCAGCATGGCCTCTACGACTTCGTGCCGCTGGGGCACCGGCGTGGTGGCGCCAAAGAAGCGGCGGTCGGCCTCGGCCAGCAGGTACGGGTTCTCATACGGGGCGCGGCCCATCATCACCCCGTCCACATGGCGCAGCTGCTCCGCGGCGGCGTCCAGCGTCTTGATGCCGCCGTTGATGCTGATGTCCAGGTGCGGGAACTCCGCCTTGAGCCGGTGCACCAGGTCGTAGCGCAGCGGCGGGACGTCGCGGTTCTCCTTGGGGCTCAGCCCCTGGAGCCAGGCCTTGCGCGCGTGCACGATGAAGCGGGTGCAGCCCGCGGCGGACACCTTCCGGATGAAGCCCTCCAGCGTGGGCCATTCCTCCAACTCGTCGATGGCGATGCGCGACTTCACCGTCACCGGGATGCTCACCGCCTCCCGCATCGCCCCCACCAGCCGAGCCACCAGGTCCGGCTCCGCCATCAGGCACGCACCGAAGCGGCCCGACTGGACGCGGTCGCTCGGGCAACCCACGTTGAGGTTGATTTCGTCGTATCCCCACTGCTCGCCAATGCGGGCGGACTCGGCGAGCGCCGCCGGCTCCGAACCGCCGAGCTGAAGCGCCACCGGGTGCTCCGCGGCGTCGTAGCCCAGCAGCCGCTCCCGGTCGCCATGCAGGATGGCGCCCGTGGTGACCATCTCCGTGTACAGCAGCGTGTGGCGGCTGAGCTGGCGATGGAAGTACCGGCAGTTGCGGTCCGTCCAGTCCATCATCGGCGCGACAGACAGCGGCATGGGATGAGTCGGCATCATGCGAGAACCCGGGGCAGCAGCCGGAGCGTCCCGTTCGGCGGGCCGCTCCCCTGCCGCCTGCATGTAGCCGGGTTTTCCGCCCCTGCCCACCCCTTTGCCGCCCCTCTTCCCTGGCCACCGGGCAGGCACCCACCGCGAACCATTTCACTCCGGGCAAATCCACCCAGCCAGCGAGCCCTTCCCGTCTGGTTGTCTGGCCGCCCTGACGGTCCGTGGATAGTCATGCCCGCATGAAAGCCTACGAACTGCAGCAGACAGGAAGCGCCGACGCATGGGTGCAGGTGGAGCGGCCGGAGCCCACGCCGGGCCACGGCCAGGCGCTGGTCCGGATCCGCGCGGTGTCCCTCAACTACCGGGACCTCTACATCGCCCTGGGCCGCTATCCCGGACCGCGCCCTGCCTCCCTCATCCCCGTGTCGGACGGCGCGGGAGAAGTGGTGGCCGTGGGCCCCGGCGTCTCACGCGTGACGCCGGGTGACCGCGTGGCCCCCACCTTCTTTCAGACCTGGACGGACGGCCCGGCCTCGCCGGAGAAGACGCGGAACGCCCTGGGTGGCAGCGTGGATGGCGTGCTCGCGGAGTACGTCGTCGTGGACGCGGAGGGGCTCGTCCTCCTCCCGGACCACCTGTCCTTCGAGGAAGGCGCCACCCTCCCATGCGCCGCCGTCACCGCCTGGAACGCCCTGGTCGCCGAGGGTCGGCTCCAGCCGGGCCAGACAGTGCTGGCGCAGGGCACCGGCGGCGTGTCCGTCTTCGCGCTCCAGCTGGCCAAGGCGTTGGGGGCGCGCGTCCTCATCACCTCCAGCCAGGACGCGAAGCTGGAGCACGCCCGGGCGCTGGGTGCGGATGGCACCATCAACTACAAGAAGCACCCGGACTGGGACGAGCAGGCGCTGGCGCTCACCGGCGGCCAGGGCGTGGACCACGTCCTGGAGGTGGCCGGCGAACAGACGTTCCCCCGCTCCGTCCGGGCCACGAAGCCCGGGGGCCACATCTCCCTCATCGGCATGCTCAGCGGCGGCTTCGCCAAGCCGGACCCCGCCCTGGTGGAGCCCAAGAAGCTCGACGTCCAGCGGACTTACGTGGGCAGCCGCGCCATGTTCGAGGACATGAACCGGCTCCTCACCCAGCACCGCCTCGAGCCCGTCATCGACCGGAGCTTCCCCTTTGAGCAGGCGCGCGAGGCCCTGCGTTACATGGAGTCCGGCGCCCACTTCGGGAAGATTGTCATCGCCGTCTGAGCGGCCGGGCCACGAGCAAGGTGGCCAGCCCTGGCTCCCACCCTCTGCCACCAGCGGGCGCGCCCTAGCGAGGGTGAAAGCCACAGGCAAGCAGAAAGGAAGGCTGGAGATTCTCTCCACTTAGGGTAGTCACGGGCGCGCCAAGGGTGCGTGACAGACATGTCAACCGCCCTCAAGAACGGCGTCGCCTGCCCTCAGGCGACTTGGAGGGACGGATGCTCGAGAAGCTGATGCCGAAGTCGGACGAGTTCTTCGACGACTTCGATGCGCAATGTGCCGTCACCGTCGAAGGCGCGAAGATGCTCTACGAGTTGCTCAGTGACTACCGCGACGTCGCCCCGCGGGTCCAGGCGCTCAAGGACGCGGAGCACCGTGGGGACGAAGTCACCCACACCGCCTTCAACCGTCTGCACAAGCAGTTCATCACCCCATTCGACCGGGGGCAGATTCACACCCTGCTCTCCCGCATCGACGACGTGTTGGATTTGACCAACGCCGCCGCCGCCCGCCTGCACTACTACGAAATCCCGGCCAGCCTGCCGGACGCCACGGAGCTGGCACGCCTGCTGGTGCTGTCCACGCAGAAGGTGCAGGAAGTGGTGGCCGCGCTGCGGCTCATCAAGAAGCCGGAGCAGATTCTGGCCGGGTGCAAGGAAATCAAGCGCCTGGAGGCGCAGGCGGATGAAGCCCTGCGCTCGGGTGTCGGCCGGCTCTTCAAGAGCGGCGCGGACACGCTGCTCATCATCAAGTGGAAGGAGATTTACGACTTCATTGAGACCGCCACCGACAAGTGCCAGTCGGTGGCGAACGTCATCGAAGGCGTGGTGCTGGAGCACAGCTAAATGCTACTCGCCGCCGTCATCCTCATTGTCGCGGTCGCACTCATCTTCGATTTCATCAATGGATTCCACGACGCGGCGAACTCCATCGCCACCGTGGTCTCCACCCGAGTGCTGTCCCCCAACCTCGCCGTGGCCTGGGCCGCGTTCTTCAACTTCGTGGCGGCCTTTGGCGGGAACGTCCACGTGGCCAACACCATGGGCAAGGGCATCATCAACTTCGAGATGCTCCGGGCTCAGGGCCCCAGCGCGGTGCTCGCCGTCATCTTCTCCGCCCTCATGGGCGCCATCGTCTGGAACCTGTTGACGTGGTGGTGGGGCCTGCCCTCCTCGTCGTCGCACGCGCTGGCCGGCGGCATGATTGGCGCCACGCTGCCGGTGCTCGGCTTTGCGGGCCTGGTGGGCTCGGGCATCGCGAAGATCGCCGCCTTCATCGTGCTGTCGCCGCTCATCGGCATGACGCTGGGCATCGGTCTGATGGTGTTGAGCACGTGGGCGGTGCACCGCCAGACACCGCTGAAGGTGGACTCGTGGTTCCGCCGGCTGCAGCTCGTGTCGTCCGCCATCTTCTCCTACAGCCACGGCACCAATGATGCGCAGAAGGTGATGGGCATCATCGCGGTGGTGCTCTTCGGCACCATCTGGAAGGACCGGCCGTTCCACATCGACTGGTGGATGATCATCTCCTGCCACGCGGCCATCGCCCTGGGGACCTTCTTCGGCGGGTGGCGCATCGTCCGCACCATGGGCCACAGCCTCACCAAGCTGGCGCCCATCGGCGGCTTCGCCGCGGAGACGGGCGGCGGCGTCACCATCATCGCGCTGGCCCAGTTGGGCATCCCCGTGTCCACCACGCACACCATCACCGGCGCCATCGTCGGCGTGGGCGCCACCCGGGGCTGGCGCGCGGTGAAGTGGGGCGTCGCCGGCCGCATCATCTGGGCCTGGGTGGTCACCATCCCGGCCGCGGCGCTGACCGCGGTGGTCTTCTACGGCCTCACCCAGGTGGTCATGCGCCTGGCAAGCTGAACGCCGGGGAGGGCTCGCATGGACCTCCGCGAGCCCTTCCCCGTCATGCATGGACCTGCCGGGTCCCCTGCTTGACTTGCCGCGGCAAGTTCGGCCAGCCTTCCCTTCATGAACGGCGTCAACAGCCAGCACGTGCAGCGCGAGGGAACGACGTTCCTCGCCCGCGTGTGTGTCCTGACGACCGTGCTGACCACCACCACGACCACGACGACTCCCCGCCGGGCGCGGGTGGTCTAGCGACGGAACCCCCTTGGTTTCCAGCTCGGCCCCGCGCTCTCCGGCGCGGGGCTTTTTTGTTTTCACATGCCGCAGGAGCCCCGACATGCAGCCCTCCCCGCAGTCGACGCCGCCGCCCCCGCCGTCTCGCCTCGCCGCCTTCCACGCGGAGGTGCGCTCATGAGGGTGATGAAATTCGGGGGGACGAGCGTGGGCAACGCCGAGCGGATGCGCGGCGTGGCGGACCTGGCCGCGGCGGCGCGCAAGGAGACGCGGGTGATGATGGTCGCCTCGGCCGTGTCCGGCATCACCAACCTCCTGGTGGACGCGGCCCGCGCGGCCCAGGAAGGTCAGCCGGTGGAGTCGCTCCACGGCCGCTTCGAGGACGTCCACCGCGGCATCATCCGCGAGCTGGCGGCGGAGCTGGGGGAGGCGCGGCTGCGCTCGCTGGAAGAGGGGCTTTCCACGCTGGCCTCGGAGCTGCGCGGGCTGCTGCAGGGCGTGGGGCTGCTGCGGGAATGTTCGCCCTCCGTGCTCGCGCACCTGTCCGGACTGGGCGAGCGCGCCTCGTGCCTGATTCTGGGCGCGCTGATGCACGCACGCGGACTGGAGCCGCACGCCGTGGAGCCACGGGACGTCATCCTCTGCGCGGGGGACCCGCTCCAGGCCACGCCGCTCCAGGAGGAGACCCGGGCGCGCTTCACGCCGCTGCGCGAGGCCGGCGGCCCCGGGCTGATGCTGATGCCGGGCTTCTTCGGCGGTGACACCCGGGGCAAGACGATGTGCCTGGGCCGGGGTGGCTCGGACTATTCGGCGGCGCTGGCGGCGGCGGCGCTGGACGCGGAGCTGCTGGAGATCTGGACGGACGTGGACGGCATCTTCAGCGCCGACCCGCGGCTGGTGCCAGAAGCCTTCCCGCTGCCCGAGGTGAGCTTCGAGGAGGCCATGGAGCTGGCCTACTTCGGCGCCAAGGTGCTCCACCCCAAGACGATTGCGCCCGCGCGCGAGCGCGGCATCCCCGTGCGCGTCTGCAACAGCTTCCGCCCAGACCACCCGGGCACCCGCGTCACCGACGACGCCGCGCCGCCCGAGCACCCCGTGCGCGGCCTCTCCTTCCTTCCCGGCATCGCCCTGGTGAACCTGGGCGGCGCGGGACTCAAGGGCGTTCCGGGCACCGCCGCCCGCGTCTTCGAGTCCATGGCCCTCGCCAACATCTCCGTGGTGCTCATCACCCAGGGCTCCAGCGAATGCTCCATCAGCTTCTGCGTCCAGCAGGCGGACGCGGAGCGCGCCGTGCAGGCCCTGGAAGTCGCGTTCGAGATGGAGCGCGCGGCGGGCAAGGTGGACACCATCGAGCAGCAGCGCGGGCTCGCCGTGCTCAGCATCGTCGGTGATGGCATGCGCCACCGCGTGGGCGTGGCGGGCACCTTCTTCAGCGCGCTGGCGGACGTGGGTTGCAGCATCGCCGCCATCGCGCAGGGCTCCAGCGAGCGCAGCATCTCAGCGGTCATCGCGGAGACGGACGGTCCCCGCGCCCTGGCCCATGTCCACGGTCGGTGCTTCGGCACCACGGAAGTCGTGGAGCTGCTGCTGGCCGGAGTGGGCAGCGTGGGCGGCGAGCTGCTCAAGCAGGTCCACCAGCAGGCGCCCAAGCTGCGCGCCCACGGCGTGGACCTGCGCGTCTGCGTCATCGCCAACAGCCAGCGCGTCGCGACGGCGAGCGAGGGAATTCCCCTGGAGGACTGGAAGCAGCGGCTGGCGGCCAGCAGCGACGCCGCGCCCCTGGACGCCTTCCGCGACTGGGCCCGCGCGAAGCGGCCGGGCCGGCCCGTCTTCGTGGACTGCACCAGCAGCGAGGACATCGCGCTCGCCTACCCGTCGCTGATGGAGGCGGGGCTCCACGTCGTCACCGCCAACAAGAAGGCCAACGCCGGCCAGTGGAGCCACTACCGCAAGCTGCGCGAGACGGCCTCCCGTCACCAACGCCGCTTCCTCTACGAGACGAACGTGGGCGCGGCGCTGCCTGTCATCGACACGCTGAAGAACATGCTGCGCACGGGAGACCGGGTGCTGCGCGTGGAAGGCATCCTCTCCGGCTCGCTGTCATTCATCCTGGGCCTGACGGAGGAAGGCATCCCCTTGTCGCAGGCGGTGGGCACC
This sequence comes from Myxococcus virescens, assembly GCF_900101905.1. Lineage (NCBI taxonomy): Bacteria > Pseudomonadati > Myxococcota > Myxococcia > Myxococcales > Myxococcaceae > Myxococcus > Myxococcus virescens. The sequence continues at coordinate 661,814 of NZ_FNAJ01000003.1, forward strand.
GCCATGGAGAAGCGCTTCACCGAACCCGACCCGCGCGACGACCTCCACGGCACCGACGTGGCGCGCAAGGTGCTCATCCTCGCCCGCGAGCTGGGCCGCCAGGTGGAGTTGGAGCAGGTGACGCTGGACTCCCTGCTGCCGTCGGACTTCGACGCCACCGGGCCGCTGGATGACTTCCTCGCCCGGCTCCCGCTGGTGGACGCCGCCTTCCAGCGCCGCGTGGAGGCACTCCGCGCGGAGGGCAAGGTGCTACGCTACGTGGGCAGCGTCACGGAGGACGGCTGCTTTGTCGGGCTCGTGCCGGTGCCCCTGACGCACCCGCTGGCGGCGGTGAAGGGCGGAGAGAACGCGCTCAGCTTCACCTCGGAGCGCTACAGCCCCACACCGCTGGTGATTCGCGGCTATGGCGCGGGCGCGGCGGTGACAGCCGCTGGCGTGCTGGCGGACGTGCTCCGCCTGGTCGACGGGCCACTTCCCTGAGTTGACGCCCGGTACGACAGGTCCGCGGCCGATGTCCGTTTGAAGTTGGCTGCGGACTTGTCGACAATGCCCCGCCTGCCCTCGAATGCGCGAGAGGCAAGGGGGAGAGAACGGAATGGACGTGACTCGCAAGCCGACCCGAGACCTCACCTGCAAGGTGCTGGCGCTCGCATTCACCCTGGCGCTGACAACTGCGTGTCCCGGTGACGATGATGAGGGCGGTGGCGGTAGCGGAGAACCCGTCACCCTGAGCGGCACGGTGACGTACGACTTCGTCCCGGCCGTCTATTCTCCCTCCACGCGGCGGGGGACCCTGGACTTCGCCCAGTCCTCCAAGCGGCCCGTGCGCAACGCCGTGGTCCAGGTGCGGCAGGGCACGCGGGTGCTCGTCGATGGAACGACGGACCAGCAGGGGCGCTACACGCTCACATACACCCCTTCCGGCAGCGGGGCGCTGTCGGTGGTCGCGCTCGCCAAGACGACCGAGCCGGAAATCCAGATTGAGGACAACACCGACAACAACGCCATCTGGGCGGTGGGCGGCGACATCACCGCGACGGTGACGACCAAGGACTTGCACGCGACCCACGGATGGGCGGGCTCCCGATACACGGCCAGCCGGCGCATCGCGGCGCCCTTCGCCATCCTCGACAGCATGTACACCGCGTCGCGGGCCTTCATGGACGTGCGCCCGGTCAACTTCCCGCTGCTGAAGGTGAACTGGAGCCCGAACAACATGCCCCAGTCGGGCACCGCGCCGGATCGCCGGGATGGCCGAATCGGCACCTCGCACTTCTCCTTCAGGGAGAACGAAATCTACGTGCTCGGCCGGGAGGGCATCGACACCGACGAGTTCGACGCCCACGTCATCGTCCACGAGTGGGGGCACTACTTCGAGGCCAACCTGTCGCGCGCGGACAGTCCGGGCGGGCCGCACTCCAGCGGTGACATCCTGGACCCGCGCCTCGCCTTCGGCGAAGGCTATGGCAACGCGCTCGCCAGCATCCTGCTGCCGGAGCCCATCTACGCCGACACATTCTGGGACACCTCGACGCTGGTCGCCTTCGGCTTCGACGCGGAGAGCGAGCCGCCCAGCACCGACGACCCGCGCAAGGGCGCCTTCTCCGAGATGAGCGTCTTCCGGCTGCTCTATGACTTGTACGACTCCGGCACCAACGAGTCGTACGACAGGGTGTCGTACGACCTGGGCATCCTCTACGACGTGCTCGTCGGCCCGCAGAAGGCGACGCCCGCGCTGACCACCATCGGCTCGTTCATCAACGGCCTCAAGGCCCAGTCCGGCGTCAGCATCGCGGACGTGGACCGGCTGCTGGCCTACTACAACATCGGGTCCATCTCCTCGGACTTCGGTGATGGGGACACGCCACTGCGCGCCATCTACACCCACGTGCCGGGCATCCCGTACACCACCGAAGTCCCCCTGGTGGGCGGGCGCGACTACAACAAGCGCGAGCAGAACCAGTACTACGTCTTCACCGGCACGGGCCGGAACATGACGCTCAGCGCGTCCCACGCGGAGCAGGACGTGGGCATCGAAGTCTTCGGCCAGGGCCGGCGCCTGGCGCAGTCCGACATCGACTACACCGGTACGGAGACGGTCAGCATCCCGACCCAGGCGGACACGCAGTATGTCGTGGTCGTGTTCGGCTTCCAGGAGGAGGCCGAAAACTACGATCCCTTCCCCATCCTCTCCATCACCAGCCAGTGATTCCGGAGCGCACATGAACCTCAAGGCAATCGCAGCCCTGTCCAGTCTCCTCGCGCTCACGGCGCAGGTCGCCTGCACCTCCCCGTCGAAGTCGAACCCCACGCCCAGCGACACCTCGAACACCACGAAGGTCGGCGCGCCGGTGAAGGTGGACGCGAAGCTGGGTGAGGACCAGGCCCGCGTCTCCCTGCGCTTCGACGCGCCGGCGACCGACGTCAAGGTCAGCCTCTCCGGAGTGGACGGACTCGAAGTGAAGAGCTCCGCCACCCCCGTGTCGGGTGGCAGCTTCACCCAGGACGCCGTGTCCGAGTTCGACGTGAGCTTCACGCCGGGTGAAGGGCAGTCTCACCTCGTCGTCACCGTCACGGGTGATTTCCGCGGCGCGCACCTGTCGCGGGTATTCAGCTTCGCGGTGGGTACGCCCACGGCGGCGCAGCAGAAGACCGAAGGCACGACGGTGACGGGCGACGACGGGCAGCCCATCAAGGTCATGCCCTCGTCCGACGCCGAGTAGTCCGGCGGGCACAGCCGAGGCCCGGGAGACCGGGCCCGGCCGAGGCAGCCCCCTGAAAAACATAGCGGGGAGCGCGCCCCCCGACGCACTCCCCGCCACGTGAGCCACTCAGACGAGAGCTCCAGAAAAAAACATTGGGAGCACGCCCCCTCGACGTGCTCCCAATGACTGCGCGGCCCGACTCCGGCGCGCCCTCCCCCTGTGGAAGCAACAGCCCCCCCGGGCTTGCTTCCTCCCCATCCCCACTTCGAAATTCAAAACGCACGGCGCCGAAAACCTTGAGGCCCCCCTGCGTTTATTTTTCGGGCCGCCTGGAGCGATGCTCCGCCCACACGGCCACACACACACGCTGCGTATGGGCCTTCGCGAGTGGCTCCCAGGATGACGACCGACCTCCCCGCCCCGAAGCCCTCGACCCACGGCTTCACAGGGACGCTGTTCCACCTCTGGGTCTTCCTCGGCTCCTTCCTGCTCTTCCAGGTGGAGCTCATCCTCGCGCGGCTGCTGCTGCCCTCCTACGGAAGCAGCGCGGCCATCTGGACGACGTGCCTGGTGTTCTACCAGGCGGTGCTGCTGCTCGGTTACTTCTACTCGAGCCGGGTCGCGGTGGCCGCGCACCAGGGCCGCTACCGCTGGGCCCACCTGGGCTTCGTGCTGGTCGCGGTGGTCGTCTTCCCGTTCCGGCTGCACCTCTTCGAGCTGCACCCCGTGGCGGCCATCCTGCTCACGCTGACGCTGTCACTGGGGCTGCCGTTCCTCGCCTTGTCGACGACGAGCGTCGTCGCCCAGGGCTGGTTCACCCGCACGGAGCATCCCTCTCGGGGTGACCCGTTCTTCCTCTACGGAACGTCCAACGCGGGCGCGCTCACGGCGCTGCTCACCTTCCCCTTCCTGGTGGAGCCGGCGCTCGACATCCAGGAACAGCTGGTCGTCTGGTACGCGGGCTACGGCGCGTTCGTCGTCTTCGCGCTGCTCTGCATCCGGCGTGTTCGCCCGGCGCTTGCCGGGGGAAGCACGACGTCCGCGCCAGCGGCCGGGACCGAGCCGGCGCCCCGCGCCCCGCGCGCCTCACGCATCACCTGGCTGCTGCTGTCCGCGAGCGCCAATGCGCTGCTGCTCGCGGTCACCAACGTCCTCACGCTGGATGCCTCCATCCCGCTGCTGTGGATCCTCCCCCTCTCGCTGTACCTGCTCACGCTCATCGTCTGCTTCTCGAAGCGGCCCCCCACGCCCACGGGGTTGAACCGGCTCGCGCTGGGGAGCCTCGCCGTCGCGGCGGGCGCGGCCCTCTTCGCGCTGGCACGCGCGCAGACGTCGCTCCCGTCCCTGGTGCTGCACAGCGCGGTGCTCTGGGTGGGCTGCCTGCTGATGCATGGCAACCTCGTGTGGTGCCGCCCGTCGGACCCGCGCCTGCTGGGCTCGTTCTACCTGCACGTCTCGCTGGGCGGTCTGGTGGGCACCTTGCTGCTGGCCCTGGTCGTTCCCCTGACGCTGGGCTCGCTGGCGCTCCCGTACCTGGACCACGGCATCACCGGACTGCTCCTGCTGGGAGGACTGGCGGCGCGGGACATGATGCGCCGAGGCCAGGGGATGCCCGTCCCGAAGCTGGCGCCCTACGTATCGAGCGGAGCCGCCCTGTTCGTCGTCGCGGTCCTGGTGCTCTCCGGGTGGATGCTCGCGCGCGGGCGCATCGAAGGTTCGCGCACCTTCTACGGCCTCTACACGGTCAAGGACGCGGAGGGCCTGCGGCTGTTCCAGCACGGCAGCACCGTGCACGGCGTGGAGAACCTCCACCCGGACGAGCGAGGAGAGCCCCTCTCCTACTACCACCGGGGCTCCGCGGTGGGCCGGGTGCTGGCCTCGGAACGGATTCCGCGTGAGCGCGTGGCCGTCGTGGGGCTCGGCATCGGCAGCCTCGCCGCGTATGGCCGCCCCGGCGAGCATTGGGACTTCTACGAGTTGGACCCGGAGGTGGAGCGGCTCGCGCGCCAGCACTTCAGCATGCTCGGCTCCAGCCAGGCGGAGCTCCGCGTCCTTGCGGGGGATGCGCGCCTTCGCATGGAGGAAGCCAAGGACGGCGGGTACGACGTCATCGTCCTCGATGCGTTCTCCAGCGACTTCGTCCCCACGCACCTGCTGACCCGGGAGGCGCTGAGCCTCTATCTCCGGAAGCTCGCGCCGGAGGGGCTCCTGCTGTTCCATGTCTCCAGCCGGCTCTTCGACCTGGTCCCCGTGCTCACCCGCTTGAGCACGGAGCTGCGGGTCCAGGGGCTCGTGAACCAGACGGAGCGCCTCACCGCCGAGGAGCTGGCGTCGGGCCGCTCACCCAGCGTCTGGTTCGCCATGAGCGCCAACAGCGACGTCGCGGCCCGCCTCACCCAGGAGCTGCCCTTCCAGCCGGTGGACACGCCGCCCGAGCTGAAGGACAGGCGCGTCTGGTCCGACAGCTACGTCAACCTGCTGCACGCGCTCGCGCACTGAGCCACGGTCTCGTGGCGCTTCCGAGCACGCCCCGGAAGCGCCCTGTGGCAGCGGCGACTACGCGGTCTTCTCCCGGGCCGTGAGCACCTCGGACGAGGGCTCGCCGGATTCGGCGATGCGCCGGGTGAGGCGGCGACGCACGACGTCGACGTGCTCCCGGAAGAAGTAGAGGTTCTCCGCGTAGGCCAGGGGCATGGGGATGCGGTTCACCTCGCGCTCGGCCTCATCGAGCCGCCGCAGCATCTCCTCCAGCATCTCCCGGCCCGGGCCCTCCTCGAGCTGGAGCTCGATTTCCTTCAGCCGCGCGTACCAGCGGAAGATGCGCGAGCGCACGCGCCACTGGTACAGCGCTGGCGCCACCCGGCCCAGGGGCACCAGGACGGCGATGAAGGGCACCAGCATCACCCAGAGGCGGTCCACCAGGTTGGCGGCCCAGAACGGCAGATAGCGGTGCAGGAGCGGAACGCCGGACTCGTAGTAGCGGCGCGCCTCGCTGCTGAACGGAAAGCCCGCCTCGAGCGCCGCCGGGAATTCGCCCGTGCGGTCCAGGATGCCGGCCTTGCCGTGGACCTCGCTGGCCGCGCGCATCAAGAGGTAGGCCAGCGCCGGGTGGAGCGCATCGGTGGCGACCAGGTTCGCGGTGGGCGCCAACATCACCACGTCACGGCCTGGCACGTCCGCGGCCAGGTCGAGCACGCCTCGCGGCAGCACGTGCCGGGACAGATAGGGGTAGCGGCGCACGTAGGCCTCGCCCCGCGAGAAGCTGAGGAGATTGATGTCCGGCACCCGCGCGAGCCGCTGGACGGGCGGTGACTCCGCTGGGGACACGATGAAGACAGCATCGACCTTGCCCTGCTTGAGCTGCTCGATGGCCTCGTCGCGCCCCAGGTTCAAGAGCTCCGTGGGCGCGGCGCCCACGCCGTTGGCCTCCAGCAACTTCATGGACAGGGCGCGCGTGCCACTCTCCTCGGGGCCCACGACGATGCGCTTGCCCTGCAGGGCGTTCAGGTCGTCGATGGTGGGCCCGCGGTAGAAGACCCACAACGGCACGTAGGAGAGGCTCCCCAGGGACACGACGTGCGGCGCCTTGGTGGCGTCGGACGTCCCGCTCTGGACGAAGGCCACGTCCACGCCCGAGCGCTCGTCCTCCAGCAACTTGATGCTGGTGAGCGAGCCGTCCGTGGGACGAATCTCCACCGTGACGCCGTGCTTCGCGAGAATCTCCTGATACTTGCGCGCGAAGTACCGGAAGCCGCCCTCGTCTCCAGCCGCGGCGATGACGAGCTTCTTCGGCGGCGCGGGCTTGACGAAGTAGAACGTGACGGCGAACGCGATGCTGACGATGACGAGCGCGGGGCCCAGCGTCATCCAGAGGTCCCACCGCAACGTGCGACGCAGGCGGGCCTTGAGCGAGTCCTTCTTCATGATGGGCGCGGAGTATAGACACGGCGCGCGTCAGCCACGGGGCCCGGCCGCCGGTGGGGCGGCCGGGCAGTCAGAAGGCGGTCACTCTACCCGCCTCCCGAGGGAAGGACGTCTCAGTCCCGCCGGCGCTTGGAGCGCGTTGCCTCCCAGCCCATCAACGTCTTGCTGCGCTCGTGGCGCCGGTGGTCGCGCTCCGCGGACGCACTGCGCTGACGGACCTGGTAGGCCTGCTCGCGCCGCAGCCGCTCGTAGCTGGCGAGCCGCGCCTCGGGCAGGGCCCCCGATGACACGGCCGCGCGCACCGCGCACCCGGGCTCGCGCTGGTGCTGGCAGTCCGTGAAGCGGCAGTCGGCGGCCAGCTCGAGGATGTCGGTGAACGTCTGGCCGATGCCGTCATCCTCGCCCCACAGCCCCAGCTCGCGCATGCCGGGTCCGTCGATGAGCAGTCCGCCGCCCGGGAGCACGAACAGCTCGCGGTGCGTGGTGGTGTGACGGCCCTTGTCGTCCTCGGCGCGGACCGCCTGGGTGACCAGCCGCGCCTCGCCCAGGAGCCGGTTGACCAGCGTGGACTTGCCGACACCGGAGGAGCCGAGCAGCGCCCCCGTCTTCCCGGCCGGAAGCTGCGCGCGAAGGGCCTCGACGCCCTCCCCCGTCCAGGAACTCAGCGCGAGCACGGGGACGCCTGGCGCCAGCGCCTCCACCTCGGCCACGAGTGAGTCCGCGTCCGAGCACAGGTCCGCCTTGGTGAGCACCACCACGGGCGCGGCGCCGCTGGTCCACGCCAGCGCCAATGCCCGTTCGATGCGGCGGGGATTGAAGTTGCCGTCCAGTCCCGCGACGAGGACCACGACGTCCAGGTTGGCGGCGATGAGCTGCCCGTCGCGCTCACTGCCCGCCTCTCGCCGGGCGAGCACACTGACGCGAGGCAGCACCGTGTGGAGCAGCGCCTCGCCGTCCCCATCGGGGAGCTGGAGCGCCACCCAGTCGCCGATGGTGGGCAGGGATTCGACGCCGGGGGCTTGATGGAGAAGCCGGCCCGCGGTGCGCGCCAACAGGGTGCGCGTGGCGGTCTGGACCGTGAGCAGCCCTCGATGCTGGCGCACGACGCGGCCAGGGACGAGGGACAGCGGGGACTGCGAGACGAGCGTGGAGAATGCGTGTTCGAAGGCTGGACCCCAGCCGAGGGTTTCAAGCGACATGGTTGGAAGGACTCCGGACAGAGCGGTGCCAATGGCGCACCTGGTTCTTCAGGGCTCCCCGAGGAGCGCACGGCCGCGCTGTGTCAGACCTTCGCTGCCGGCTAGGCGGCCTGCGCCCTCGAGGCGAACAGGACTTCCACCGCGTCGATCACAAGGGGCGAGTTCACGATGCCTCCAGAGGGTTTCAAGGGGCGGTGGCCACCACCGCCCGGCATGGCATGTCTATCCCGGCGCGTGGCGGCAGGGAATGGCCACGTGTGCAGAACCGCCGCCAGCGCCCGGCCGTCCAGGTAGCGCAGCGCGCCGAGCACCTGCCGCACCGGGCGAGCGCCCGCCCTGCTGGTGGGTTCCGGTGGAAACGGACACACCCCATTGTTAGGGGCAGATGTTCTCCAAGGAGCAGCCGTGTTCCGATTCGAAAACGACCGGGCGCTCATCGAATCCTTCCGCCCCAGAGACCGCCGAGTCATCGAGATGCCTTCGGGCATCACCTTCCCGCTCTTCGTGCGTGACTACCTGGCCTGGACGGAGACGTCCGGCGCGCGCGTGTACCTCATCTTCTCCGCGCCGGGCAGCCGCAAGCCCATTGGCATCATCTTCCGCCGGGACTCCCTGGGCGGCGAGCCCGTCACTCGCATGTGCGAGTGGTGCCACAGCTACGGCTCGGCTCACGAGGTGTGCCTGCTCACCACAGCGGTGGACAACAAGCGTCGCGTGGGAGTGAACCTCTGCGCCGATCTCCGGTGCAGGGAGAAGATGGAGGACGCGGCGGACCGCTCTGGCCGGCATCCGCTTGAATTTCTCGGAAAGCTCAATGAACGAATGTTTCGTTTCGCGCATGAGGCGTTGGGCATCGAGGCGCAGCCCGCCGCTTGATATCGCCGGGCAATCGGGCTTGACCGTGGCGGCATCCTTCGCTCTTTAGCGAAGTGATGCCCCCTGTCCGCCTCGTCGTTCTCGCCTCGCTGCTGGCTGCGGGGCTCGCCGCCGCCGCTCCCGTCGTGCAAGTGCCGGAGGGTGGCCGCCCCGTGGAAGTGCTGGCCCAGGGTGTCGTCTGCGGGCCGGTCCGCAACGGCTGGAGCCTGGGCCCGGATGGCCGCTCCGTGCATCCGCCCGCCAGGCCGGACGACAACACGCGCACGCAGGACCTCAAGGTCGCCGACACCCCGGCGCAGTGCGCGACCAGTGAACGAATCGTCACGGTGATTGCCACCGGGCCGCTGCCGCGCATCGACTTCTCGGGGACTTCCTTCTATCCGGACGAAGGCCGCCTGGAGCTGCGCGGCGTGGGGCTGCTGAACGTGGGCGTCGCGTGGTCGGGCAAGCCGCGCGGCGAGCCGGAGCGCCCCACCATGGAGGGGCAGGACGTCTGTCTGTCCCCCTCCAAGCCCCGGGGGCTCGCGGACTGCGCGGTGCCCGTGCCGCAGGGCCTGCCCACGGACACGTCGCTGTACTGGATTCCGCCCTACGGCCGCATCGGGCCAGACGTGAAGACCTACGACGCCCTCGGGAACCTGGTGGACCCCGAATCGCTCCGCATCCGCCCCGGCCGCACCATCCTCACCGAGCCCCTGGTGCTCTCCAACGGCATCGACGTGTCGAAGGGGCCGGGAAGCGTCCCCGTCAGCCACTCCGAGGCGATTGCCACCGCCGACTGCGGCACCGCCCGCTGCGAACCCGCCGAAGGCTTCATCTCCGTGCGCAACGTCCCGGGCGTGGATGCCACGGTGACGCTGCGCGCGCGGCTGGTGCCTCGCGTCTACTTCTCGCGGGGTGACGCGCTCGACCAGGTCATCACCACCACGCTGTCCGTGCTGGCGTGTCCACTCACGGCGGTGGAGGGCTCGGTGCTGCGTGGCGCGGAGAACTCCGCGCTCGTGGTCCGGTTGGATCCCGTCTGCGCCCATGACCCGCGCACCCTGGTGTGGACCGTCAACGGCCTGCGCGTCCGCGTGGAGCGCGTGGTGAAGCTGGCGGAGGGCACCTATGTAATGCTGCGCACGGGCGGCACGTCTGACCAGCAGGTGACCATCACCGCGCTGACGTCGCGGCAGGATGGAACGGTGGTGGCCTCGGAGACGGCGAAGACGCTGCCCCTGCCCGCGCCCCGGGCCAGCCTGGAGCTGCCTGGGCATGGCTCCATCGATTTCATCCCGACCAACCGGCCCGCCGAGGTGAGCATGGCGTCCAACGCCGGCTTGGGACGCTTCGTGCTGGAGCCCTTGCCTGGCGCCTACAGCGTCACGACGCGGGAGTCCGTCACCCTCATCCAGGGCGAGGCGGCGCCAGGCGCCTTCGTGGCGCTGCGCTTCGGCTACCGGCTCCCCACGCTGCCCGCGGAGCTGGCCACCACCGACCTGGCGATGGTGGATGAGCGATTCCAACGCGTGGTGCGCGAAGCCAGCGTGCCCGCCCGCATCGAGAACCTGGTGGAGTTCGTCTGCGCGGACAAGGACGGCAAGGACCAGAAGCTGGAGCCCAGCCGCCCCCACCGGATTCCCTACGAGATGCGCAACACCTGTCGCGTCATCGTGCACCGTCAGCGCCTGAAGCCGGAGGATGGGAACCAGGAGGTCCTGCTCCGCATCAGCGTCACGAAGCCGGATGGCTCGGTGCGCGGGGAGAGCGGCGTCGAGCAGCGGATGTTCCTGCGTCCGCAGGGAGAGCAGCGCGACATCCCCGTCCCGGGCAACCTGGGGCAGTACGACCGCATCACCGTCCAGGTCTCCCACGTGGCGGACGAGTCCCGCTACGCCTTGAGCACGACGGACCGCACCGGCCTGCCTTCCGCGCAGTGGACGGCCATCGTCACCGGTGGCCTCTTCCGGCTCTACACGACGGCCGCCATTCCCGCGGGCCTCTACCGCGCCACCGAGCCCACCGGGCAGCTCGCCATCAACTTCGGTGTCGTGTCGCGACTGGCGTTGCTGAACAACGAAGGCCAGGAGCGGCTGCTGGGAATCGAAGCGGGCTTGATGGGACTGGGGCTCGTGCCTCAGTCGGGTGACATCCAATTCCCGCCGACGCTCGCGGTTGTTTTGGGCCTGGGGCTGCGCGTTCCGATTGGACCTGGCGCTGCCGTCGGTGCGCAGGCGTGGCTGGCCTACGAGTTCCGCGGAGACATCCGACGTCGCACGGGAGGAGACCCCACGCTGGACCCGGTCGTTCCGTCGAGCAAATGGTCCTTCATCTTCGGACCGAGCATCTCTGTCGGTAACGTGGGCTTCAATCTCTGAGCGATGTTGAGTCGAACCGGTCCTCGCGAATGTCCTCTTCGCTGAGGACCGGCTCCCACTCGCCCATCCCACACACCCGAGCCGTCCGACTGAAACGGGCTGCAATGCCCCGTTCTGCTACGCCACGCTCGCCCCTCCCGCCGCCCGTGCTGCATACCGCCGTGCTGCCCCGTCCTACCCGCCGCCCGTGCTGCGTACTGCCCCGTCCTACCTGCTGCCCGTGCTGCGTACCGCCCCGTCCTACCCGCCGCCCGTGCTGCGTACCGCCCCGTCCTACCCGCCGCCCGTACCGCCCCGCACTGCCCCGTCCTACCCGCCGCCCGCACTGCCCCGTCCTACCCGCCGCCCGTACCGCCCCGTCCTACCCGCCGCCCGTACTGCCCCGTCACGCTGCTGCATCACCCCATAGCAGGGCGCGTGCCGCCGCCGATCCAAGCCCCGAGGCCAGCATTTCCAAGCACTTGGGGACATCTCCCCGGGCCAACGGGGCCAGAACCCTTTCCATCCCGGTAAGAAATCCGGTCCACCGCGGATGGAATACCGCCCCTCCGGTTCAGGGTTGCCCGGCGATGCCGCTCAAAACCAAACGTTGGTGTGTGCCATCGGAGCCAGATGACGGCTTCCGCGTCCTCATCTGCCGTTACCGGCCCCGAGGTCTGCCCAAGGCAAAGGAGACGTGGGACGCGTGGCAGAGCAACCTGGCGCCCAGCCCGGAGCTCTTCGACGCCTTCTATGGAAAGGGGCGCACACCCATCACCCTGGATGCCTACCGCGAGCGGTACCTCCAGGAAATGGCGTCGCAGCACGAAGCCATCACCGCGCTCGCCAAGCGAGTGCGGCAGGGTGAGACGGTGACCCTCCTCTGTTCAAAGGATTGCATCCTCGAACAGGTCTGCCACCGAACGATTCTGGCCGGGCTCATCGAAGCGGAAGCGGCCCGGACGCACTAGAGCGGCCCCGTCCTCGTCTGGCGCCGCCCCATCGCCGACGCCTTCTCAATCGGTCGAGCAGGCGATGCAGCTTCAACGCCTCACGGAAGTCCGGCGCCAGCCGAGTCCCTTCAGGCCTCCGGGAACGGCGGAAGCCGCGGCCGGAGCGGCGGTGAACCTACACCGTCACGCTCCAGACCGCGGCCGTTCCGTGCGGCGTGGACTACTTGTTCATCTTCTCGATGGAAGACGCCATGTTCTCGGTCGTCTTCTCCACGTTGAACTTGGTCCGGACCTGGTCCCCCTCCTTGATTTCACGCCGGAGGTGGCTGTGGATGTCCCGGTGCTTCTCGATGGGCTTCCCATCGATTTGCGTGGAGTGATTCACGCCCATCGCCACCACCGCGCCGTTCTCATCCTTGATGAAGACCTTGTCCTTCCGCAGGGCCACCACGGAGCCGCTCAGCTCCTGCTGGCCCTGCATCTGGCTGCCTTGCATGCCGCCGGACGTCTGCGAGCCGCTGCTGGGTGGCTGCTGCATCGATGGGTCCTGCGGCATCGATGGATCCTGCGGCATCGACGGCTCTTGCGAGCCCTGCGCCAGAGCCGCGCCACCCCACGCCAGACCCGCGATCATCCCCATCACCTTGAGCTTCATGACGACCCCTTTCGTCCTGGAGGGCGCACCTCGCCTCCGAAGCCAACCGTGACCATGCCCGGCGGCATTGCCATCCGGTGCCACGGTGCGACCCGCCCCTGGAACGCGCCTCCAAGCTCGTCCGTCCCTCCTCGCGGAACGAGGACCGCCGCGCCCCGTTGAAACGCAGCGGCCCCGGACGCCTGCTCAGTCCGCCCGGAGCGCCACCGCGGGGGAGACGCGTGCGGCCCGGCGCGCGGGCAGCAGCACCGCCAGGACGGCCACCGCCAACAGCACCGCCGCCACGGCCACGTACGTCAGTGGGTCCGTGGGCCGCACGCCGCTCAGCAGGTGCGTGAGGCCGCGGCTGGTGGCCGCCGCCAGCCCCAATCCAATGAGGAGCCCACACGCCGTCAGCCCCAGGTAGCGGCCGAGCACCAGCCCCAGCACCTGCGCCTGACGCGCGCCCAGCGCCATGCGGATGCCCAGCTCGCGGGTGCGCTGCAGCACCGCGTAGGCCACGACGCCATAGAGGCCCACCGCCGACAGCACCATCGCCAGCGCCGCGAAGGCCCCCGCCAGCAACAGGTAGAAGCGCAGCGGCGCCACCGTGCGGTCAACCACCGAGGCCAGCGTGCGGACACTGCCGGGCGCCAGACTCGCATCCAACGCGCGAATCTCCGCGCGAGCCGCGGGAGCCAGGTCGAGCGGCGCCCCCTTCGTCCGCAGCAGCACCACCAAGCTCGTGGTCCGCGCCTGCACGTAGGGCACGTACACCTCCGGCAGGGACGGCGCGCCAAGCCCTTCCAGCGCCATGTCGTCCACCACGCCCACCACGCGTCCGCCCATGGCACCGCTGCCCCAGTCCATGCCGGTGTCCAACGTACGCCCCAGGGGCTCTTCGCCAGGCCAGAAGCGGCGCGCCGCCGCAGCGTTGACCAGCACCGCGCGCCCACCCGCGCCCTGGTCCGCCGCCGAGATTCCCCGGCCCTGAAGCACCTTCACGCGCAGGGCCTCCAGCGCCCCGGGCGTCACGATGCGCACGCTGGCCTGCCAGGGCTCCGTCCCCTCCGGAACGGGCCGCATCGGGTCCTTCACGGGAACGGTCCACCGGGCCCCATCCAGTGGAAGCCCATTCACGGCACCAACCTGCTCCACGCCGGGCAGCGCCCGCAGCCGCTCGAGCAACGTGTCATAGAAGGCCGCGGGCGCGGCGGTGCCAAAGCCATAGTGAAGCGGCGGCAGGTCCACCTTCACCGTCAGCACGCCCTCGGGGTCGAAGCCGGGCTGGGCCCGTTGCAGGTGCACGAAGCTGCGCAGCAACAACCCCGCGCACACCAGCAGCAGCACCGCCAGCGCCGTCTCCGCCACGACGAGCACGGAGCGCGTGCGATGCCCCTGCGCGCCGCCACCCCCGCCGCCCACCACCCGCTTCAACCCACGAATCAGGTCCAGCCGCCCCGCCTGGAGCGCGGGCACCAGCCCGAACAGCAGTGTCGTCAGCACGGCCAGTCCCGCGGTGAAGGCCAGCACCGGGCCATCCAGCGATACCTCTTCGATGCGGGGAATGTCCTGAGGCCCCCACGTGGCCAGCGCATCCAGCGCCCACATCGCCACCAGCAGCCCCACGGCCGCGCCCAGCCCCGCGAGCACGCCGCACTCCACCAACAGCTCACGTGCGATGCGGCCACGGCTCGCGCCCAGGGCGATGCGCACGGAGACTTCGCCCTCACGCGAGGCTGCCCGCGCCAGGAGCAGGTGCGTGAGGTTCGCGCACGCAATGAGCAACACCAAGCCCACCGCGCCCAGCATCAACAGGAGCGACGGCCGGACGTTGCCCACCAGCACGTCGCGCAGCGGCTCCACGCGCGCATCCTTGCCCTCGTTCGTCTGGGGGTACTGCTCCGCGAGACGGTGGGCGATGGCGGAGAGCTCGGTGCGCGCGGACTCCAGCGCCACGTCCGGGCCCAGGCGGCCGTACACCTCCAGCCAGTGCGCCCCGCGCCCCTCGGGCTTCGTCATGCCCTCTTCCCAGAGCAGCGGGCTCCACAGCTCCGAGCGTGCGGGGAAGTCGAAGCCCGGCGCCATCACCCCCACCACCGTCCACGGCTCCGGAGCGCCCAGGTCCACCGAGCGCCCCAGCACGGCGGCGCTCCCGCCGAAGCGCCGCTGCCACAGCGCATGGGAAATCACCGCCACCTTCGGAGCGCCGGGCCGGACGTCATCGGGGTGAAGCGCGCGCCCCAACTGCACGCGAGCGCCCAGCATCGGGAAGAAGTCGCCCGTCACCATCCCCGCCTGCACCTTCTCCGGCGAGGTGTCCGCGCTATCCGCAGCCAGCGTCACCGCCACGGGCGCCACCGCGGACAGGCCCTTCAGCGTGCGGCTCTGCTCACGCAGGTCCATGAAGTCCAGCACGGAGGTGGGCCCCGGCCCCTGCGTCCTCAGGCTGTACACGCGCACCAGACGGGCGTCGTCGTGCATGGGCAGCGGCCGCAGCAACACGGCATTCACCACGCTGAAGATGGAGACGTTGGCGCCAATCCCAAGCGCGAGCGTGGCCACCGCGACCAGCGTGAAGGTGGGACTGCCACGAAGCCGGCGCAACGCGAAGCGGAGGTCCTGGCCAAGGGTCATCGTCATGTCCAGGACGCCCGAGCATGCCGCGTGCCACCCCCGGCGTACAGGCCATCTGGACGAAGCGAGAAGCCCGGTTGCACGGGAATGGGAATCGGAGTCCCGCATCCGGACATCCCGCGCGCATCCGCGTGTCGTTTCTCCCACCCCGTCCAGCGTCCGCGTTATCCCTCCACCATTCCCGACCGAAGGAGCCGCGATGAGCCCGCACCGAACGAACGAAGCCCTCCAGAAGCTGGGCATTCAACACCCCATCATCCAGGGCCCCTTCGGAGGCGGGCTCTCCACCGAACGGCTCGCGGCGGCGGTGTCGAACCTCGGAGGGCTGGGCTCGTATGGGGCGTATCAGCTCCCGCCCGAAGAGATTGGCCGCGTGGCGGACCGGATTCGGGCGCTGACGGACAAGCCCTTCGCGCTGAACCTCTGGGTCTCCGACCATGACGCGGGAGGAGACGCGCTCAGCCATGAGGATTTCGACCGCATCTACCGCCTCTTCGAGCCGTACTACCGCGAGCTCGGCGTGGAGAAGCCCGCCATGCCCGAGCGCTTCCACCACCGCTTCGAGGACCAGGTAGAGGCGCTGCTCGAAGCCCGTCCCCCCATCTTCAGCTTCGTGTTCGGCGTGCCCCCCGCCTCGGTCCTGGCGGAGTGCCGGCGCAAGGGCATCCTCACCTCCGGCGCGGCCACCACGCTGGCCGAAGCTGAGGCCCTGGACGCGGCGGGCGTCGACCTCATCGTGGCCACGGGCTTCGAGGCGGGCGGACACCGTCCGTCCTTCCTCGCGCGCGCCGAGGACTCGCTGATGGGGACGCTGGCCCTCACGCCGCTCGTCGCCGACCGCGTGAAGGCACCCGTCATCTCGGCGGGCGGCATCGCGGATGGCCGAGGCATTCGCGCCGCGCTCACACTGGGCGCCCAGGCCGCGCAACTGGGAACGGCGTTCCTTGCCTGCGAGGAATCGGGGACGACGGACGCCCACCGCGAGCTGCTCTTCAGCGACCGCGCGAAGCACACCACCTTGACGAGGTCCTTCACGGGCCGGCTGGCGCGAGGCATGCGCAATCGCTGGACAGAGGAGGTGGCCCATCAGCTGTCAGCGCTCGCGCCCTTCCCCATCCAGGGCTGGTTCCTGTCGAAGCTCAAGCCCGCGGCCGTCAAGGCGGGCCGCACGGACCTCGTGTCGCTCTGGGCAGGACAGGCCACGCCCAACCTGCGGCACCGGACCGTGCCCGCCCTGATGGAATCCCTCATCAAGGAACTCTCGGCTTCGTGAAGCGGCGCGCCCCCCAGCCATACGAGCGCAGAGCGCACGGCAACGGCCCGCACGCCCGGCTGGAGTCCAGGAGGACCGGCGCCACTGCATCCCGTGCCCGCACGGGGATGGCCACCGTGAGGAGATGTCCCCTGCGGGGGACTTCAAGGAGCCTCGCCCATGGCCCAATCGGACACGCCGGTCCGCCTCGACGTCTGGAGCGATTACGTCTGCCCCTTCTGCTACCTCGAGCTCCCCGTCCTCGAGCAGTTACATGCCCGGCTGGGCTCGGCGCTCGACATCCACTGGCGCGCGTTCGAGCTGCGTCCGGTGCCCGCGCGGCCGCTCGCCCCGGTGACTGAGCCCCCGCGGTCGGCCTGGGCCCGCACCGTCTACCCGTTGGCCGAGCAGCGGGGCCTGACGATGAAGCCCCCGCCGGTCCAACCGAAGAGCCGGCTGGCGCTCGAAGCCGCCGAGTTCGCCAAGGACGCCGGCGCCTTCTCCCCGTTCCATGAGGCCCTCTTCCGCGCCTTCTTCGCGGACGGCCGGGACATCGGGGACCTGCGCGTGCTGGGGGCGCTAGCGGAGGACGTGGGCATGGACCGCGAGTCCCTGACACGCGCACTGGAGGCCGGCCGGTACACCGCGCGCGTGCTCGCCGACGAGGAGGAGGCCCAACGGCTGGGCATCCGCGGCGTCCCGGCCATGCGGCTCGCGGGCAATGGGCCCGTGCTCCTGCTGAACGGCGCTCAGCCAGAAGAAACCGTTCGCGCCGCCTTCATGCGCGTCCGGCCGGGCCCCTCCCTGAGTGCCGTCCACTGAGCGCGCGGCCACCGCCGTCCTGGCGGGAGCACTTCGCGCCGAATAGGGTGCCGACATGGAGCACCGCCCGACCCTTGTCTTCGCTGATGGCGCCTGTTCAGGAAACCCTGGCCCGGGTGGCTGGGGGAGCATCATCGTCACGCCCGACGGGCTGGTGACGGAGCTGGGCGGCCACGAGCCGGAGACCACCAACAACCGGATGGAGCTGACGGCCGTGGGCAAGGCCCTGCGCCACCTGGAGCGCGCGCCGGGCCCCATCCACATCCACACGGACTCCACGTATGTGATTCAGGGCGCCACCAAGTGGGCGTTCGGCTGGAGCCGGCGCGGGTGGAAGACGGCCGAGGGCGGCGAGGTCGCCAACGCCATCTATTGGAAACGGCTGATGGCGCTCCTGGCGCAGCGCAAGGAGAACCATGCCACAGAGGCCGCCGCCGTGGCGTGGTTCTACATCCGGGGCCACGTGGGCGTTCCCGGCAACGAGCGCGTGGACGCCATCGCCGTGGCCTATTCCAAGGGGCGTGACGCGAGGCTCTACACCGGCCCGCTCCACGGCTACGGCGTGGCGGTGCACGACCTGCCGGAGGACATGTCACTGCCTCCAGAGAAGCCCAAGGAACAGCGGGAGGCCGCGGCCAAGGCGTACTCCTACCTGAGTCAGGTGGGCAGCTCCGTGAAGCGCCACGCCTCCTGGGCCGCGTGTGAGCGCCGGGTAAAAGGTGTGTCCGGCGCCCGTTTCAAGAAGACAAAGAACGCGTTGGATGAAGCCAAAGTGCTGGAGGACTGGGGCTTCAAGGGCCAGGACGTCCCGTCGGAAGACTGAGGCAGCCCCTCCAAGCCCATTGCCCCGCCGGTCCATTGCGCCTATGGGTCGGTGCCACTCCCATCCCGCGAGGACGCAGCATGGCTCAAGAGCCTCTCCATATCGCCTCGGAGTTCCCGGCCCCGTCGGTGGAAGACTGGCGCCGGCTCGTGGACAAGGACCTGAAGGGCAAGCCCTTCACCGCGCTCCAGTCGCAGCTGGAAGGCGGCCTGTCGCTCCAGCCGCTCTACACGCAGCAGGACGCCGCCGTCGCGCCGCCCGAGCCGCCCGGCGTGGCCCCCTACGTGCGCGGCACCCAGGCCCTGGGCCTGACCGAGGGTGGATGGGTGGTGTGCCAGGAGTACAGCGAGCCGGACGTGACGCAGGCCGCCGAGGCCATCCGCACGGACCTGGACCGGGGCGGCTGGGGCGTGTGGCTCCACCTGGGCGGCACGCACGGCATTCGCGTACCGGATGCCGAGGCGCTGCGGCGCCTGCTCGCCCACGCGCCACTGGACACGACGCCCGTCCACCTGGAGCCCGAGTCGGACCCGCTGGCCGCCGCCCAGCACCTGCTCCACGTCGCGGAGCAGACGGGCGTGTCCCGCGCGGCGCTGAAGGGCAGCCTCGGCGTGGATCCGCTCGGCATCCTGGCCCGCATGGGCTCGCTGCCCATGGGGCTGGATGCGACGCTGTCCCAGGCCGCGCCCCTGGTCACCTCGCTGCGTGAAGCCGCGCCCGGCCTCCGGGTGCTGCTCGTGTCCACGCGCGCCTACGCGGACGCGGGCGCCACATCGGTGCACGAGCTGGCCTGGGCCATCGCCACGGGCGTGGCGTACCTGCGCGGACTGGAGCGCGCGGGCGTCTCCCCCGACGTCGCGGCGCGCTCCGTCCAGTTCGCCATCTCCGTGGGGGGACAGTTCTTCCCAGAGATTGCCCGCCTGCGCGCGGCGAGGCTCTTGTGGTCCAAGGCCGTGGCGGCCTGTGGCGGCTCGCCGGAGGCCCAGGCCATGGTGCTGCACGCGCGCACCGCGAGCACCACGAAGACGCAGCGGGACCCGTGGGTGAACATCCTCCGCGCCACCGCGGAGTCCTTCGCCGCCGTCGTCGGTGGCGCGGACAGCGTCAGCACCTCGCCGTTCGACGAAGCCCTGGGCACGCCCGACGCGTCCGCCCGCCGGCTGGCGCGCAATACGCAGCTCATCCTGCGCGACGAGTCGAGCCTCAACCGCGTCGCCGACCCCGCGGGCGGCAGCTACTACCTGGAGCAGCTCACGCAGGACATCGCCCGCGCGGCGTGGACCGAGCTGCGGCGCATCGAGGCGCTGGGCGGCATGGAGCAAGCGCTCACGAGCGGCGACGTGGCCCGCGTGCTCGCGGAGACGCGCGCGGCGCGCGACAAGGCCGTGCGCACCCGCCGCCTGCCCATTGTCGGCGTGAGTGAGTTCCCCCACCTGGGCGAAACGCCCGTTCAGCGGGAGCCCCGCGCCGAGGCGTCCCCGGCGCCCGCGACATCGGGCCCCCTGCCGCTGCGCCCGGCGCGAGTGGCCGAACCCTTCGAGGCGCTGCGCGACGCGAGCGACCGCTACCTCGCCGCGCACGGTGCGCGCCCCAAGGCCTTCCTCGCCAGCCTGGGCACCGTGGCCGAGCACACCACCCGCTCCACGTGGACGGCCAACGTCCTGGCCGCGGGCGGTATCGAGCCGGCGGACCAGCATGGCTTCGCGGACATCGCGGACGCGGTGGCCCGCTTCCAGGCATCAGGCGCGCCGCTCGCCGTCATCTCCGGGCCAGACGCGCTGTATCCAGAATGGGTGCCCGCGTTGACGGCGGCGCTGAAGTCGAAGGGCGCGCGCGCGGTGGCCGTGGCAGGCCGGCCCGGTGACCATGAGGCCGCCTTCCGCGCGGCCGGCGTGGACGTCTTCTTCTACGCGGGAGCGGACCTGTTCGCGCTCCTGTCCTCACTGCACCAGCAGCTCGGAGTGGCCTGATGCGCCCCCACGTACCGGACTTCTCGGGCATCGACTTCGACGCCCCCGAAACGCACTCCGCCGCGCCCACGCGCGACCAGCAACTGCGTCAGGCCGGCGACGCCACGCGCAACGCCGAGCGCTGGGACACGCCCGAGGGCATCCCCGTCAAGCCGGTGTACACGCGCGAGGACATGGAGGGCGTGGAGCACCTGGGCTCGCTGCCGGGCCTGCCGCCCTTCGTGCGCGGCCCCTACTCCACCATGTACGTGCAGCAGCCGTGGACGGTGCGGCAGTACGCCGGCTTCTCCACGGCCGAGGCCTCCAACGCCTTCTACCGCCGCAACCTCGCGGCGGGGCAGAAGGGCCTGTCCATCGCCTTCGACCTCGCGACGCACCGGGGCTACGACAGCGACCATCCCCGCGTGGCGGGTGACGTGGGCATGGCGGGCGTGGCCATCGACTCCATCAAGGACATGCGCATCCTGTTCGACCGGATTCCGCTCGACCAGATGAGCGTGTCCATGACGATGAACGGGGCCGTGCTCCCGGTGCTGGCGCTCTACGTGGTCGCCGCCGAGGAGCAGGGCGTGCGCCCCGAGCAGCTCAGCGGGACCATCCAGAACGACATCCTCAAGGAGTTCATGGTCCGCAACACGTACATCTACCCGCCGGCTCCGTCGATGCGCATCATCGGCGACATCTTCCGCTTCACGGCGGAGAAGATGCCGCGCTTCAACAGCATCAGCATCAGCGGCTACCACATGCAGGAAGCCGGGGCGACGCAGAACCTGGAGCTGGGCTACACGCTGGCGGATGGCGTGGAGTACGTGCGCGCCGGACTCGCGGCGGGGCTGAGCGTGGACGCCTTCGCGCCGCGCCTGTCCTTCTTCTGGGCCATTGGCATGAACTTCTTCATGGAAGTGGCCAAGATGCGCGCCGCCCGCCTGCTCTGGGCGAAGCTCATCAAGGGCTTCTCCCCGAAGACGGACAAGAGCCTGGCGCTGCGCACCCACAGCCAGACGTCTGGCTGGAGCCTCACCGCGCAGGACGTCTTCAACAACGTCGTGCGCACCTGCGTGGAGGCCATGGCCGCCACCCAGGGCCACACGCAGAGCCTGCACACCAACTCACTGGACGAGGCCATCGCGCTGCCCACCGACTTCAGCGCGCGCATCGCCCGCAACACCCAGCTCTATCTCCAGTTGGAGAGCGGCACCACGCGCGTCATCGACCCCTGGGGTGGCAGCTACTACGTGGAGCGCCTCACGCACGAACTGGCGCACAAGGCGTGGGCCCACATCCAGGAGGTCGAGGCGCTGGGCGGCATGACGAAGGCCATCGAGGCCGGCCTGCCCAAGCTGCGCATCGAGGAGGCGGCGGCGCGCACCCAGGCGCGCATCGACTCCGGCCGCCAGGCCATCATCGGCGTGAACAAGTACCCGCCCGAGCGCGAGGACTCCATCGAGATTCTCAAGGTGGACAACTCGGCGGTGCGCGAGGCGCAGATTGCCCGGCTGCGCGAGCTGCGCGCCGAGCGCAACGCGGAGGACGTCCGCCGCAAGCTGGACGCGCTCACCGAGGCGGGACGGCGCGGCGAGGGCAACCTGCTGGCGCTGGCCATCGACGCGGCCCGCGCCAAGGCGACGGTGGGCGAAATCAGCGACGCGCTCGAGAAGGTGTTCGGGCGCTACGAGGCCACGGTGCGCAGCGTGACGGGTGTGTATTCCAGCGAAGCGGGCAAGGACGCCCAGGGAATCATCGACGCGCGCGAGAAGGCGGACGCGTTCCTCGCGCGCTTCGGCCGCCGGCCGCGCATCCTCATCGCGAAGATGGGGCAGGACGGGCATGACCGCGGCCAGAAGGTCATCGCCACCGCGTTCGCGGACCTGGGCTTCGACGTGGACATCGGTCCCCTGTTCCAGACGCCCGAGGAGTCCGCGCGGCAGGCGGTGGAGAACGACGTGCACGTCGTGGGCGCCAGCTCGCTCGCCGCCGGCCACCTGACGCTGGTGCCGCAGCTCAAGCAGGCCCTCAAGGCGCTGGGCCGCGAGGACATCATGGTCGTCGTGGGCGGCGTCATCCCCGCGCAGGACTACGACGCGCTTCGCGCCGCGGGCGCCGCGGCCATCTTCGGCCCCGGCACGGTCATCTCCAAGGCGGCCATCGAGCTGCTCGACAAGCTGGCCGCGTCGCTGGAGGAAGAGGCGTGAAGCTGCTGTCCGCGGACGCGTATGTGGACGGCGTGCGCGCGGGCGACCGCGCCATGCTCGCGCGCACCATCACCCTGGTGGAGAGCGAGCTGCCGCGCCACGCCGTGCTCGCCCAGGAAGTCCTCACGCGGCTGCTCCCCGCCACGGGCGGCAGCCGGCGCGTGGGCATCAGCGGCGTGCCCGGCGTGGGCAAGAGCACCTTCATCGACGCGCTGGGCATGCACCTGGTGAAGGCCGGCAAGCGCGTGGCGGTGCTGGCCATCGACCCATCCAGCACCGTGTCCGGCGGCAGCATCCTGGGTGACAAGACGCGCATGGCGCGGCTGTCGCGCGAGGAGGCCGCGTACATCCGCCCCAGCCCCTCCAGCGGCACCCTGGGCGGCGTGGCGCGCAAGACGCGCGAGACGCTGCTCCTGTGCGAGGCGGCGGGCTTCGACGTGGTGCTGGTGGAGACGGTGGGCGTGGGCCAGTCGGAGACGGTGGTGGCCGACCTGGTGGACTTCTATCTGGTGCTCATGCTGGCGGGCGCCGGGGACGAGCTGCAGGGCATCAAGCGCGGCATCCTCGAGGTGGCGGACATGCTCGCCATCAACAAGGCGGACGGCGACAACAAGCCGCGCGCCGAAAGGGCCCGCTCCGAGCTACGCGCCGCGTTGCACCTGATGCGGCCGGGCGCCGAGCCGGAAATCACCACCTGCAGTGCCCTGGAGGGCACCGGCATCGAGAAGCTGTGGACATCCGTCGAGACGCAGCTCGGGCGGAGCGCGGCCTCGGGTGCGACGGAGCGCCGCCGCAAGGCGCAGCAGGTGCAGTGGATGTGGTCCATGGTGCAGGACGGCCTCCGAGCGGCCCTCCGTGCGCACCCCGAGGTGTCCACACTGGTGCCCACGCTGGAGGCGGACGTGCGCGAAGGGCGTGCGACACCGACGTCGGCCGCACTGCGGGTGCTGGGCGCGTTCCTCCCTGAAACGAGGGCCTGACAGCCCGCGTCGAGGAGCGGTCAGTCACGCTCCAATCCCTTGCCTCGACACAAACGGCGCTCTTACTGTACGCGCCGTGCGAAACGTCCAGCAGACACCCGTTCCCCAGCCCTACAAGCCTCGTTTCCACGTCCGCATCGTGACGGCCGCCTCCCTGTTCGACGGGCATGACGCCGCCATCAACGTGATGCGCCGCCTCATGCAGTCCTCGGGCGCGGAAATCATCCACCTGGGGCACAACCGCTCGGTGGCTGAGATTGTCGACTGCGCCATCCAGGAGGACGTGCAGGGCATCGCCATCACGTCCTACCAGGGCGGTCACGTCGAGTTCTTCAAGTACATGATTGACCTGCTGCGCGAGCGGAAGGCCAACATCAAGGTCTTCGGCGGCGGTGGCGGCACCATCCTCCCGTCGGAGATTGAAGAGCTCCACCGCTACGGCGTCACGCGCATCTACTCGCCGGACGACGGACGGGCCATGGGCCTTCAGGGGATGATTGACGACCTCATCTCCCAGTGTGACTTCGAGAAGCGGCCGGCGGACTTCGCGCCCCTGCTCGACGCGCCCTCGATGCGCGAGCCGTCCCGGATTGCCCCGCTCATCACCATCGCGGAGAACTTCGCGTCCCAGGGCGCGGCCCTGCGCGAGGCCATGTCGCATATCCAGGCCAAGGGCCCGCGCGTGCCCATCCTGGGCATCACCGGCACCGGCGGAGCGGGCAAGTCCAGCCTCGTGGATGAGCTGGTGCGCCGCTTCCTCGCCGACTTCCCGGACAAGACGCTCGCCGTGCTGTCCGTGGACCCGTCCAAGCGCAAGTCCGGCGGCGCGCTCCTGGGCGACCGCATCCGGATGAACGCCATCGACAATCCGCGCGTGTACATGCGCTCGATGGCCACCCGCCAGAGCAACCTCGCCCTGTCCAAGCACGTGGGCGACTCCATCGAAATCTGCAAGGC
Source organism: Myxococcus virescens (assembly GCF_900101905.1). Classification (NCBI taxonomy): domain Bacteria; kingdom Pseudomonadati; phylum Myxococcota; class Myxococcia; order Myxococcales; family Myxococcaceae; genus Myxococcus; species Myxococcus virescens. The sequence continues at coordinate 686,077 of NZ_FNAJ01000003.1, forward strand.
CGCCGGCTTCGACCTCATCGTGGTGGAGACCTCCGGCATCGGCCAGTCCGACACTGAAATCACCGAGCACTCCGACGTGGCGCTCTACGTGATGACGGCGGAGTACGGCGCGGCGACGCAGCTCGAGAAGATCGACATGCTCGACTTCGCGGACGTCATCGCCATCAACAAGTTCGACAAGCGCGGTTCGCTGGACGCGCTGCGCGACGTGCGCAAGCAGTGGAAGCGCAACCACAACGCCTTCACCACCGCCGATGACGCGGTGCCCGTGTACGGCACCATCGCCTCGCAGTTCAACGACCCGGGGATGAACCAGCTCTACCGGGCGCTCATGGACACCATCTCCACGAAGACGGGCGCGCCGCTGAAGTCCGGCTTCGAGCTCACGCCGGGGATGAGCGAGAAGAAGTGGATCATCCCGCCCGAGCGCACGCGCTACCTGGCGGAAATCGTCGAGGCCTGTGAGTCCTATGACGGCTTCGTGAAGGCCCAGGCCGCCATCGCCCGGCGCATGTACCAGCTCCACGGCACCATCGAGGCGCTGCGCACCAACGTGGGCAGGAAGCGCCTGGAAATCGTCGAGCCCAAGGACCCCTCGGACACGGTGCAGGTCACCGAGCGCGTCGAGGGCGAGCCCGCCTACCTGAGCGAGCTGGTGGAGCTGTACAAGGATTTGGAGTCGCGGCTCCACGCCGACTGCCGCCGGCTGCTGGCCGAGTGGCCCGCGACGAAGCGCCGCTACGCCGCGTCCAAGTACCAGTTCCAGGTCCGCGACAAGGTCATCGAGCTGGACCTGTACGCGGAGACGCTCTCCCACCTGCGCATCCCCAAGATTGCCCTCCCCCGGTACGAAGACTGGGGTGACATCCTCACCTGGCTGCTGCGGGAGAATGCGCCGGGCGCCTTCCCCTTCACCGCGGGCGTCTTCCCGCTCAAGCGCGAGGGCGAGGACCCCGCGCGCATGTTCGCCGGAGAGGGCGGCCCGGAGCGCACCAACAAGCGCTTCCACTACGTGTCGCGGGGCCTGCCCGCCAAGCGCCTGTCCACGGCCTTCGACTCGGTGACGCTGTACGGCGAGGACCCGGACCACCGGCCGGACATCTACGGCAAGGTGGGCAACTCGGGCGTGTCCATCGCCAACGTGGACGACGCGAAGAAGCTCTACTCCGGCTTCGACCTGGCGGACCCGTCCACGTCCGTGTCCATGACCATCAACGGCCCCGCGCCGATGCTGCTCGGGTTCTTCCTCAACGCCGCGGTGGACCAGCAGTGCGAGAAGTGGATTCGCGAGAACGGCAAGGTCGACGAGGTCGAGAAGAAGATAGATGCCCTCTACCGCGAGCGCGGCCTGCCGCGGCCCCGCTACCAGGGCGACCTGCCGCAGGGCAACGACGGGCTGGGCCTGCTGCTGCTCGGCGTGTCCGGCGACGAGGTGCTCCCGCGCGACGTCTACGAGCGCATCCGCGCGAAGACGCTCCAGTCAGTGCGCGGCACCGTGCAGGCGGACATCCTGAAGGAGGACCAGGCGCAGAACACCTGCATCTTCTCCACGGAGTTCGCCCTGCGGGTGATGGGCGACATCCAGCAGTACTTCATCGACCAGAAGGTGCGGAACTTCTACTCGGTGTCGATTTCCGGCTACCACATCGCGGAAGCCGGGGCGAACCCCATCTCCCAGCTGGCCTTCACGCTGGCCAACGGCTTCACCTTCGTCGAGTACTACCTGTCGCGGGGCATGGACATCGACGACTTCGCGCCCAACCTCTCGTTCTTCTTCTCGAACGGAATGGACCCGGAGTACGCCGTGCTGGGCCGCGTGGCGCGCCGCATCTGGGCCAAGGCCATCCGGGACAAGTACGGCGGCAATGACCGCTCGCAGAAGCTGAAGTACCACATCCAGACGTCTGGCCGGAGCCTGCACGCGCAGGAGATTGCCTTCAACGACATCCGGACCACGCTGCAGGCGTTGCTCGCGCTCAACGACAACTGCAACTCGTTGCACACCAACGCCTATGACGAGGCCATCACCACGCCCACCGAGGAGAGCGTGCGCCGCGCGCTCGCCATCCAGTTGGTCATCAACAAGGAGTTCGGCCTCTCCAAGAACGAAAACCCCAGCCAGGGTGCGTTCATCATCGAAGAGCTGACCGACCTGGTGGAGGCGGCGGTGCTGGCGGAGTTCCGCGCCATCTCCGAGCGCGGCGGCGTGCTGGGCGCCATGGAGCGCATGTACCAGCGCTCCAAGATTCAGGAAGAGTCCCTCTACTACGAGACGCTGAAGCACGACGGGACGCTGCCCATCGTCGGGGTGAATACCTTCCTGGACCCCAAGGGCTCTCCGACGGTGACACCGCCCGAGGTCATCCGCGCGACGACGGAGGAGAAGAACTACGCCATCACCTCGCGCGACGCCTTCTGGAAGCGGAACGAGGCGACGGCGCCCAAGGCCCTGGAGGCCGTGCGCCGCGCGGCGCTGGACAACGGCAACATCTTCGCCGCGCTGATGGACGCCTGTAAGGTCTGCACGCTCGGCCAGCTCTCCCGCGCGCTGTACGAGGTGGGCGGGCAGTACCGGCGCAACATGTAACGCTGACGCCGCGTCCCCAGCCGGGCGGACGCGGCGATGAGACTCACGGGCCGAGGCGCTTGCCGCGCCTCGGCCTTTTTCATGTCACGACGACGCGGCCCACGGTGAGGGGCGCCTGCACGCCCGCCGTCTCGAGTGGGAGCCGCGCCGCGGTTCCCGCGGGCCTCAAGGCACCACGGCGTCCGCGGGTGCCGGCAACAGAGGCCGGGCCTTCAGCGCGGACAGCCGCTCCAGCACGTAGTCCAACATGCTCCGTGCCAGCGCGTGCTCGCCCATCACCACCCGGTCCACGCCCAGCGACTCCAGGTAGTCCCGCTCCTCGTCGCCATGCGTGCGCACCACCGCGGGAAGGGACGGATTCACGCCTTTCGCCTGCTCCACGATGGCGCGGGCCTGCAGCGCGTCCGGCGTGGCGACGATGAGGATGGACGCCGTATCCAGGTGCGCATGCTCCAGGATGCCGGGCACCGCGGCGTCCCCGTAGATGGCGGGCACACCCTCCTCACGGAGGCGCTCCACGTACTCGCGGTTCTGCTCCACGACCACGAAGGGAATCTTCTGCTCCGTCAGGCTCTGGCCAATCACGCCGCCCACGCGCCCGTAGCCAATCAACACCGCGTGCTCGCGCAGCTGCACGTCCCCCATGCCAATGGGCAGGTCGGACAGCTCGTCTTCCTCCGGGTCCATGCGCGCGGCGAACCGTGGGTGCCGGCGCAGCCACGCCAGCAGCGGATCAATGGTCTTGAAGACGAGCGGGTTGAGGGTGATGGACAGCAGGGCCCCCGACAACACCAGGCTCTGCCCCTCCTTCGGCAGCAGCCCGAGCGTGACGCCCAGCCCCACCAGGATGAAGGAGAACTCCCCAATCTGCGCCAGGCTCGCGGACACCGTGAGGGCGGTGTTCACCGGGTAGCGGAACGCCAACACGATGAAGAAGGCGGCCAGCGACTTGCCCAGGACGATGATGCCCAGCACGGCGAGGACCTCGAACGGCTGCTTCACCATCACCATCGGGTCGAAGAGCATTCCCACCGACACGAAGAACAGCACCGAGAACGCGTCCTGGAGCGGCAGCGAATCCTCCGCCACCCGGTGGCTGAGCTCCGACTCACTGACCACCACGCCCGCGAAGAAGGCGCCCAGCGCGAAGGAGACGCCGAAGAGCGCGGCGGCCCCGAACGCAATCCCCAGCGACACCGCCAGCACCGACAACGTGAACAGCTCGCGGGAGCCCGTCTTGGCCACCTGGGTCAGCAGCCAGGGCACCAGCCGCGTGCCGGCGACCACCATCAGGGCCACGAAGAGGCACACCTTCCCCAGCGTGAGGGCCAGGGTCCAGATGAGGCTGTCTCCAGCGGCCGCCGTCGCGGCCGTCTGCGTGTCGGCGGAGCCAAGGACGTTGCCCAGCGCGGGGAGAAGGACCAGGGCGAGCACCATCGCCAGGTCCTCCACAATCAGCCAACCCACCGCGATGCGGCCATTCACCGAATCGAGGATGCCCCGCTCCTCCAGGGCGCGCAGCAGCACCACGGTGCTGGCGGTGGACAGCGCGAGACCGAACACCAGGCCCGCGCCCAGGCTCCAACCCCACCAGTGCGAGACCACGGTCCCCATCACGGTGGCCGCCGCGATCTGCACGACGGCGCCCGGCACCGCGATGTTGCGCACGGCGAGCAGGTCCTTGATGGAGAAGTGAATCCCCACGCCGAACATCAGCAGGATGACGCCAATCTCCGCCAGCTGACCGGCAAGGCCCCCATCCGCGACGAAGCCCGGCGTGAACGGCCCCACGGCCACGCCCGCCAGGAGATAGCCCACCAAAGGTGGCAGCTTCAGCCAACGTGCGACGAACCCACCGACGAAGGCCAGTCCGAGTCCAACTGCGATGGTGGCGATGAGCGTGGTATCGTGAGGCACGGCGGAATCTCCCTGGGCGCTACGCGGAAGGGGGGTATGAAAAGCGGCGCGGCGAGAACTCCAGCCCTAGGGCGGAACCCTCGAACACCTTTCGATCATGGATGGTCTTGAGCGGACGCTCGTGCTGATGCAGTGAGATTCCGCCGGGCGGGAATCTACTACGGCGCGGGCTTGTTCCCAACCCTGATCCGCACGCGATGAGTGATGTGCCCGCCAGGTATCACTTCGAGTAGGCAACGCGCCATGTCACCCCCTGGGCGGTGCGTGGGCGCGTCCCCAGCTTGAGGAAGGAGCACATCCCCGCGGAGGTCCCCCATGCGTGCTCCCCTGCCCTGTGCCTTGATGTTGGCCCTGGCGCTCGCCGGAATGTCCGCCGCTGCCGCGGAGCACTCGGCCCCGACCCTGGATTCCCTGGCAGACGGTGCGTTGCTGCTCGACGGGCTGGGGACGCACGAGCGCCAGGTCACCACGGCCTCCCCCCAGGCCCAGGCCTTCTTCAACCAGGGCCTGCGGCTGGCGTATGGCTTCAACCACGACGAGGCCGCACGCTCGTTCGCCCGAGCCGCGCAGCTGGACCCCACCTGCGCCATGTGTTTCTGGGGCGTCGCGCTGGTGCTGGGCCCCAACTACAACATGCCCATGCTGGCGGAGAGTGCGCCCGCCGCCTGGGACGCCCTCCAGCGCGCCCGGCAGCTCGCCCCCCGTTCGACGCCGGTGGAGCAGGCCCTCATCACCGCGCTCGTCCAGCGCTACCCCGGCCCGGAGGCCCTGCCACCGGAGAAGATGGCTCCCTTCAACGAGGCCTATGCCAGCGCCATGGCGGACGTGGCCGCGCGCTACCCGGAGGACCTGGACGTGCAGACGCTCCATGCCGAGGCCCTCATGGACCGGAATCCCTGGAAGCTGTGGTCGCTGGACGGGGCGCCGGCTCCGGGCACGGAGCAGATTGTCGCCACGCTGGAGTCCGTGCTCACCCGGGACCCCCACCACCTGGGCGCGAACCACTATTACATCCACGCGGTGGAGGCCTCGCCGAACCCGGAGAAGGCGGAGCCTTCCGCGGACCGGCTGGGCGCGTTGGCACCGAAGGCGGGGCACATCGTCCACATGCCGGCCCACATCTACCAGCGCGTGGGCCGCTACGCGGATGCCTCGGAAAGCAATCGGAAGGCGGCGGCGGCGGACCTGGCCTACCAGAAGCAGGCGAAGCCGCGCGGCCACGTCTACCCCATGTACACGTCCCACAACTTCGGCTTCCTGGCGTACTCCGCGTCCATGGAGGGGCGGAAGCAGGAGACGTTGGAGGCGGCCCGGGCCTCGGCGAAACACTTCCCGCCGGAGCTGCTCACGATGATGCCAGGCATGGACTTCTTCGTGGCCCAGCCGCTGTTCGCCATGGTGCGCTTCGGGGACTGGGAGGGCCTCCTCGCCGAGCCCCGCCCGAACCCGAAGTACCCAGTCCAGACGGGCCTCTGGCTCCACGCGCACGGCATGGCGCTGGCGGCCACGGGACAGCTGCCACAAGCCCGCGCGGAGCTGGCCGAGCTGCGACAACTGGCCCGCACCGTGCCTCCAACCATGGCCGCGAACCTCAACACCGCAAAGGACGTTCTGGGCGTCGCGGTGCGCGTGTTGGAGGCCCGCGTGGCCCAGGCCGAGGGCCGGCCCCAGGCCCTGACGCTGTGGCGGGAAGCCGTCGACGCCGCGGACCGGCTCTCCTATGCCGAGCCCGCGGACTGGTTCTATCCGGTGCGCCACTACCAGGGCGCCGCGCTGCTGGAGGCCGGGCGCAGCCAGGAAGCGGAGGCCGTCTACCGCGAGGACCTGCGGCGCAACCCGAAGAATGGCTGGGGCCTGTTCGGCTTGACGCAGTCGCTCGAAGCGCAGGGACGCCATGAGGAGGCGGCTCGCACCCGCGCCGCTTTCGAGAAGGCCTGGGCGCGCGCGGACTTTCCGCTCACGACGACCGCGCCCTGATGGCAAGGGACACCCCCTGACACCCCGCCGCACCCGGACCGAGGCCCGGGTTGCGCGAGGCTCCGCATGGGGATAGGGAAGCAGGCCTCGTATGTCTGCGACCGCGGAGCTGCTCGATGCCGTCCGGGAGGAAGCGCGCCCGGACACCTGGTCTGCCGGCACGACGCTCGCTCGCGCGGGCGCCGTCTCGGTGCAGTCCGTGGATGAAGAAGAGGCCGTGCTGCGGGTGCGCGTGCCCAGCCGGCCCGCCCCCGTGAAGACAGTGCTCTACCTGGATGAAGCCATCTGGGAGTGCGACTGCCGCGGCCGGGTGGACCCCTGCGAGCACGTGGTCGCGGCGGCGCTGATTCTCCACCAGCATGCCACGGCACGGCGCGCCCCCGCGCAGCGTCCGGCCGCCCCCGCCGCGCGCCCAGGTGCGAACACCGTCACCAGGCCCAGCGCACCCGCGGCAGGCGCGCCGAAGCCGGAGCGCATGGTGTACCGGTTCAAGCGCGTGGACGGCGGGCTCCAGTTGGAGCGGCTGGTGGTGCGTCCGGACAACACCGCGCGACTGCTGGCGCGCAGCCTGGCCTCGCTGCTCACCAATCCCGTGGAGGCCGCTCGCATCCAGACGCAGCCGTGCGACCTGCTCGCGGATAAGCTGCTGCTGAAGCCCACCCGGGGCGCGCTGCCCCCCGAGCGGCTCAACGCGCTGCTGCGCGTCCTGGAGCCCGCGCGCACCGTGCTCTTCGACGGCGCCTTGGTGTCGGTGACGAGCGAGCCCCTCATGCCCCGCGTCACCGTGGAGGACCGCGGTGAGAACACGGTGCTCAAGGTGGAGAAGGACCCGCGCGTCACCGAGGTGGTGAGTCCCGGCCTCGCGCTGTGCAGCGGGACGCTCTGTCCCCTGGGGGAACAGGGCCTCACGGGGCCCTGGCTGGAGAAGCTGCCGCAGGAGCGCGCCTTCGCGCCCCACCAGATGGGAGACCTGACGGGAAAGGTGCTGCCGGACCTCGCGCGGCGCATGCCGGTGGATGTGCGAAGTCAACGGCTGCCGCCCATCGACCGCACGCTGAAGCCTCGCATCTCCCTGGAGCTGAACCAGCTCGACACCGGCCTCTCCGTGCTGCCGACGCTGGTGTATGGCTCGCCGCCGACCGTGCGCATCGACAGCGGACGCATGGTGTACCTGAAGGGCGCCGCGCCCGTGCGCGACGAGGCCGCCGAGCAGATGCTCATCCACCAGCTCCGCGACGAGCTGAACATGGCCCCCGGGCGGCGCGTCACGGTGCAGGGGAAGGAAGCCGTCCAGCTCGCCGACAAGCTGCGGCGCTGGCGCGGGGGCCTCACGGGGGATGGCGCGGCGGTGGTGACGAACCCGAACGTGCAACTGCGCCCGGTGCTCAAGGTGGACACGGGCGCCGTCACCGAGGGCGTGCCACACGTGGGCTTCTCCTTCGACTTCCAGGTGGAGGGCGAGGACCGGGAGTCGCCTCGCTCCGTGGATGCGGCGGCGGTCATGCGGGCCTGGGAAGAAGGGCTCGGGCTGGTGCCGTTGGAAGGTGGCGGCTGGGCGCCCCTGCCCGCGGAGTGGCTGAAGTCCCATGGCCAGCGCGTGGCGGACCTGCTGTCCGCGCGAGGCCGGGATGGCCGGCTCGCCAACCACGCCATTCCGCAGCTCACCGGCCTGTGTGAAGCGCTGGAGCACCCCTCCCCGCCGGGCCTGGAGCGGCTGGCGCCCCTGGTGAAGGGCTTCGAGAAGCTTCCCGAGCCGCAGCTACCGGAAGACCTCACGGCGACGCTGCGCGCGTATCAGCTCCAGGGCGTGAGCTGGCTCACCTTCCTCCGGCAGGCGGGGCTGGGCGGCGTGCTCGCGGACGACATGGGCCTGGGCAAGACGCTGCAGACCATCTGCACGCTGGGCCCGGGCACCCTGGTGGTGGCGCCCACGAGCGTGCTGCCCAACTGGGAGGCGGAGGTGAAGCGCTTCCGCCCCTCGCTGAAGGTCTCCGTGTACCACGGCCCCGGACGCGCGCTGGATGAGTCGGCCGACGTGACGCTGACGACGTATGCCCTGATGCGCCTGGACGCGGAGGTCCTGGGCGCGAAGCAGTGGAGCACCGTCGTGCTGGACGAGGCCCAGGCCATCAAGAATCCAGACAGCCAGGTGGCGCGAGCCGCGTATGGATTGCAGGCGGACTTCAAGCTGGCGCTGAGTGGCACGCCCATCGAGAACCGGCTGGAGGAGCTCTGGAGCCTGATGCACTTCACCAACCAGGGCCTGCTCGGCGGACGGAAGGACTTCGAGGAGCGCTGGGCGCGGCCGGTCGCGGACAATCACAAGGGCGCGGCGGAGCGGCTGCGGGCGCGCATCCGGCCCTTCATCCTGCGCAGGCTCAAGCGGGACGTGGCGCCGGAGCTGCCGCCCCGGACGGACGCCGTGCGCCACGTGACGCTCACGGAGCGCGAGCGCGCCGTCTACGACGCTGTCTACGCGGCGACGCGCGAGGAAGTGGTGTCTCAGCTCGAGGCGGGCGGCAGCGTGTTGAAGGCCTTGGAGGCCCTGCTACGGCTGCGGCAGGCGGCGTGCCACCCTGCCCTCGTGCCGGGCCAGCAGGCGAAGACCTCGTCCAAGGTGCAGGCCCTGGTGGAAGCACTGGGCACGGCGGTGGAGGACGGGCACAAGGCGCTCGTCTTCTCCCAGTGGACGTCGATGCTGGACCTCATCGAGCCCGCGCTCCAGGAAGCGGGTATCGGCTTCATCCGGCTGGATGGCAGCACGGCCAACCGAGGCGCGGTGGCGGCGTCCTTCCAGGACCCGAAGGGCCCACCGGTGATGTTGATTTCCCTCAAGGCGGGCGCGACGGGGCTCAACCTCACGGCGGCGGACCACGTCTTCCTCGTGGACCCGTGGTGGAACCCGTCCGTGGAAGCCCAGGCCGCGGACCGCGCGCACCGCATCGGTCAGCAGCGGCCCGTCATGGTGTACCGGCTGGTGTCCCAGGGGACGGTCGAGGAGAAGATTCTCACGCTCCAGGCGAAGAAGCGGGAGCTGTTCGAGGCCGCGCTCGGCGGCGGCTCCGGGGCCACCGCGCTTACGCGTGCGGACCTGATGCAACTCCTCGAGTAGCCGCCGTAAATCCCCCGGATGCCGGCATCCACCGGCGGCGCGACCTTCTCCAACGGTGCCGGCAAGCCCGACACCGTCGTCGCCCCCCTCTTGTTCAACCGCCCGCGGGACGCATCGTGAAGGACACGGCCTCCGTGCCGAGCATGTACTCGTCACCGTCCGAGACCTGCTGCCGTGTGATTCGCTCGTTGTTGAACCAGGTTCCGTTCGAGGAGTTGAGGTCCTCGATGAAGACCTCGTCCCCCACCCGCGTCACGACAGCGTGCTCGCGCGAGACACGCTCCGACTTCACGACGAGGCCGCAACGAGGACCCCGGCCAATCGTGAAGCGCTCCGTGGAGACGGCCACCGGCGCGCCTTGCGCCCACTGGACGAAGACCTCCAGCGGCGCGGGCGCCTTCACGATGTTGGTCGTCTCCGCCGACTGGTCCTCCAGAATCGTCGCGGCTTCGTCAGGTGGCCGGATCTTCGGCACAGGACGCGCCACCAGTGGACGTGCCGTCATCGGCGTCGCGACGGGTGCCTCCGCCTTGGGAGCCTCCGCGGGCTCATCCTCGATGCCCAGTGCCGCAAGCTCCGCGGCAATGTCGTCACTGGACACATCCCCCTTCACGCCGCTGCCCGCCGGTGCCTCGGCCTCATCGTCCGACGCAGCTTCTTCGGGCTCCGAGTCGTCTGAGTCTTCGGCGGACTCCTCGTCCGAGTCGTCCTCCGAATCCTCCTCCTCGGACGCATCGTCTTCCGAGCCCTCATCCGACGAATCGTCGGAATCCTCATCGTCAGCGTCGTCTGACTCCTCGTCATCGGAGTCGTCGGAATCCTCATCGTCGGCGTCGTCAGACTCCTCGTCATCGGAGTCGTCGGATTCCTCGTCGTCGGCGTCGTCTGATTGGGCGGCCAGCCCCTCCGACGGCTGCACGGAGGCCTCGACCTCCGCGAGAATCTCCTGCATCCGCGCGAGCACCAGCTCAGTGGAATTCACCTGCGCCACGGACAATGGCACCGAGGTGACGCCAGGAGGCTCCGTCGCGGGCTCCTCCGTCGCGTCGTCCGCCGAGAAGGCGCCCACGGCCGGGACAGCCGGAGCCTCCGTATCCGCCACCCCTGCCGCGACAGCCACCGGCTCCTGCGCGCCGGCCCCAGGATTGACGGGCGGCACAGCCGCTGCCACCGGTTCTGGGACCGGAGGCGCGACCACGCTCGACGCCGCCACGGGTGCAGCGGCCTGGACCACGGGCTCCGCAGCCGTCACGAGCCCACCGGCCACCTGCGCCTCCCCGCCCAGCGACACCACGGTGGGGGACACGTAGCCATTCTGGCGCGCGAGTTGGAACAGGGCCTGCGCCACCAGCGCCTCCCGGTCCACGCCCATGTCGCGACTCATCAATTCCAGCGCCCGCCACAGGCGCTCGGAGACTTCAATCGTCTGACGAATCCGCTTCATGACTACCCCCTCAGATTGGCCTGCCACGGAGACACGTGGTTCGCGTCGGTCAGCCAGAAGAACATCGCCTGCGTCTCCGCGTACTGCTCTTCGGCAATCCCCGCCAGATTGGGATGCAGCTCCTGGAGGGCAACCCCTTCGAAATCGAACGTTGGCAGGTCCGGGTCGATGCGACCACGGGCCCGCCGGTTGCGGCACTGCCACAGCCGCTGCGTGGCCTGCCCTGCCGCCTGACCGAAGTCGGCCGGAGGCGTCAGCGCATCCGGCATCCGAATCGAACCCTCCCCGCACGCCCACAAGAGCCAGGTCAGCGCGCTCCAGTCTCCACGGGCCGCGCGGGACAAGGCCGGAATCCCCATCCCCTTCGTGGACAGCGTCTCGTCGACATCCACCGAGTCACCATCCGCGTCCTCGACCTCCGTCTGCTCCAGTTCGACGGGCCCGTCCGGCAGCAGGGACGACACATCGGGCGGCAGCCAGGGCACGTTCGTGCCGGGCTTGAAGCGGGAGAGAATCTCCGCGCGCAGCAACTGGAGTCGAGTGGCGTACTTGCGGACCACGGCCTGCACCGCGTCCAGCTCCTTCGTGGGCCCGTCGGGGACCTCATCGAACGTGCAGTGCGCGGGCTCACGTCCCGGCCAGAACTCGAAGCGCGGAAACAGCACCCGCCCGTAGGCCGAGAGGAACTGCCACGAATCCGGCTCCGACGGCGCCAGCGCCTCCGCGTCCTTCCGCATCTGCTCGCCCAGCCCCAGGTTCGCCAGGATGAGGCTCCGGGTGAACAGGTACGCCGAGCGCTCCGGCGCGAGCAGCATCGCGGCCAGGATGAAGTCCAACGCCGCCCGGGGCCGGTCCTGCTGGTCGTGGAGGACCGCGAAGCCCCGAAGCAACATCGCGGCCTCCGCGCCACGCATCATCGCATCCGCCAACGCCGCCCGCTCATCCCCCGCGCTGCTCATCACGCCTTCGGCATTCTCACGAGCGCTCGCCTCCGTTCGAGGCAGGGTGAGCGACTCCAGCCATGCCTTCAGCGGGCCCGCATCCAGCGACACGGCGCTCGCCCGCGCCATGGCCAGCAGCGCCTCCCGGTATCGCCGGTCCGCCCGAGCCTGCTCGGCGAACGCGCGCCATTCCGCGGCGCTCCTCGGAAGGTTCGAGAACACCTCCGAGGCATCCAACGTCTCGTGGTCCTGGGCAACGCCCAGGTCCCGGGTGATGACGGCGTTGCCCTCCGCATCCAGTAGCTTCCACGTGCCGCACGCGAAGTCGTCCTCCATCTCCCCTTCGTCGAACCGCACCCGAGGGTCCGCGTACTCGTCCACGGCGCGGGAGTGATAGCGGCCATGCCGGCTGCCTTCGTGGAATTCGCTCTCCCAGAGGAGCTGTCCCTCCCGGTCCCAGAATCGGCACAGCCCGTGCCGCTCGGCCTTCGCGTTGAGCGACACGGACGCCCACTGGTCCTGGTCCTCGCGGTACTCAGCCTTCTCAGGGAGGTTCGCGGGCCGCGTGGGGTACGGCTCTCCGGTGGAGGGCACCACGCGTTCGCCGGCGCCGTTGTAGTGCAGCACCTGCGTCACGCGACCGTTCGCGTAGACCATCACCGTGCGGCGGACCTTCTCGCTGACGCCGTTCTCATGCATCCGCTCGGTGGTGAATTGGTCGGACGCGTACCAGGTGCGCGGGCCGTGCAGGTGGCCCTGCTCGAACGCGCCATCCTGGGACACCTCCCCGCTCTCATGGAAGCGCTTGAAGGGGCCGTGGGGCTTGCCGTGGACGAAGATGCACTCGTTGCAGAGGGTTCCATCGGCGCGCCAGTACTTCCAGGGGCCGTGCTTCTCACCCTCCTCGTCGGTGTCGCCGAAGCACCACTCCTCGTCGCCGGCGTCCCATTCCGCGTGGGGCGGAATGCCAGGCGGCGGCGTCCCCTCCTCCGTCAGCTTGCGGTTCGCCGCCCGCTGCTGCTCGACGGCCAGGTCCACGGAGTCCAGCTTGCTCAGCCAGGCCGCGAACGCCGAGGCCGACATCGCGCCCGAGGCGCGCCGGACCTCGACGCCATCCTTGAAGGCCACCAGCGTGGGAATGGAGCGAATCTCCATCCGGCCGGAGACCTCTTCCTGCGCCTCCGTATCGAGCTTGCCGAAGGTGATGTTCGGGAACTCCTTCGCGGCGGCCTCGAAGGTCGGCGCGAAGCCGCGGCAGGGACCACACCACTCCGCCCAGAAGTCCACCACGCACACCCCGGCCTCCTGGGTGATGCGCTCGAAGTTCTCCTGGGTCAACTCAACGGTCTGTCCTGCCACGGCGACTCCCTTGCGAGATGCGTGGGACGATAGAAATGAGCGAGGGCCCTCACGTCAACGGCGCAGTTCACGAACGGCGCACGCGACGCTCGAACACCGCCAAGCTCGGGAATCCACACGCGAATCCCGTCTCAGAAAGCGAAAAAGCCCAAACCTTGAGAAGAACGTGCCCACGAAATACGGCGTGAGCCGCTCGGAGCGCGGGACACCGCCAGTAGAATCCGTGAATGAAAGCCGCCGACGACGAGCCCTACGCCCTCTTCCGGCGTCGCCCAGGGTCTCACGACGGAAGTCGTCGGGAAGCTGCTGCGCCCCTGGCTCGAGGGGTCCGCCCCACCTGGGAGAGGTCACCACGACCCCGGGTGAAACAGCCCCGCGAAACTCCTGAAACAATTACAATACCGGTAGGTCGCTGAGCGAAGGGCCTTCCGCGAATTCAACGGCAGCTGCATCCGTCATCGGGCGGATCGCCGCCAACGTTCTTCATCAGGCTCGGGTATACACGTTGCGTCATGAGTCGCTCATCCTTGGTCGGAACAGTGCTGGGGCAGAAGTATCGACTGCGCCAGCGGATTGGCGTGGGGGGGATGGGCACCGTCTACGAGGCGGAGCAACTGGACGTAGGGCAAACCGTGGCCGTCAAGGTGCTCCGGCAGCACCTCCTCGGTGAGCCGGCCGTGCACGCACGCTTCCGCCGCGAGGCCCAGGCCACCGCGGGCGTGAAGCATCCGAACATCGTCGAGGTGATGGACTTTCACGACGCACCAGATGAACCGCCGTTCCTGGTGATGGAGTTGCTGAAGGGCCAGACGCTGAAGTCGCTGCTGAAGAAGGAAGGCCCCCTGCCCGTGGGACGCGCGGCGGCCATTGCCCACCAGTTGGCGACCGCGCTGGTGGCGGCGCATCACGCTGGCGTCGTCCACCGCGACATCAAGCCCGACAACATCTTCCTGGTCGACTCGGGGACCGAAGCCCTCCACGTGAAGCTGCTGGACTTCGGTGTCGCGCGGCTCATGCATGAAGACGACGCCACCGCGCTGGGCACGGAGTCTGGCGCCTGGGTCGGCACGCCGTCGTACATGGCCCCCGAGCAGATCCGCTGCCGCCCTGTCGACGGACGCGCGGACATCTACTCGCTGGGCGCCTGCCTGTACCAGATGGTGACGGGACAGCGGCCCATCGACGTGGCGGACAACGTGGCCCTGCTCTCCGCCGTCATGCACCAGGTGCCTGCTCCGCTCAGCGGCGTGCGCACGGACGTGCCGGACGGTTTCTCCCAGGTGGTGGCGCGCACGCTGGAGAAGGACCCGGCCACGCGCTACGCGGATTCCCACGAGCTGGCCCAGGCGCTCGAGCCCTGGATTCGCGCCGCCCCCGTGGCGGCCCCTTCGCCCCCTCAGCCTGAAGTCGCAAGCGCCGCTCCCCCGGAGCCCGCGAACACTGCACCGGTGCCCTCAACGCCTGTCCCGGCGGAACACGCCGCCACGGCGCACACGCGCTCCGGCCCGGAGCCCGTCCTCATCGCGGCGGAACACATCCCCCCGCCGCACACGCGCTCCCGCCTGCAGACCCTCCTCATGGTCGCCAGCGCGCTGGCGGTGGGCCTCGCCGCAACGGGAGGGCTCGTCTTGACCGCCTCCGGGATGATGCCCACGGAGGAGCCCGCCCGCCTCCGTGCCGTCGAGCTGCCCCGCCTGACGGAGAACGGCACAGCAGCGCCCGCGCCCCGCGGGTACGCGGACGGCTGGGTCGCCGAGTCCATTGAAGGGCGCCTGCCCGCGCTCGACAGCTGCTACGCGCGAAACGGCGAAGACGCCGCATGCCGTCAGGACACCTACGCCGTGGTCTACTCCCCCGAAGGCATCGTCCTCGGAGCACGCATGCACCCGCCCCAGCTCATCCCGCTCGCCCAGTGCATCAACAAGGCGCTCCGGGGGCTCTCCCTGGGCAAGCCACGCCAAGCCATCGCCGGCGCCGCCACGGTCACGCTCAGGCGGGAGTAATCCCTCTCAAGGGAATCAGAACCACAACTCCTCGACTTCTCCCGGCGTGAAGCCCGGCTCCTGGAAATAGACGCGCCCCTGCGAATTGAGCGCTTTGTGAAGGAACTCCGTCAGCGAGGCGGCGACACACACGCCAGTCCGTGACTGAGCGCTTTCCACCCAATAGAGCGGGAGCTTCCCCGGCTGCTGTGAGTTGGAACGGTAGGCCAGGAAGCCGTGTTCGCCCACGTCACAGAAGCGCGTCCATCCGTGCGGGTAGCCGCGGGATTGCGAATCCGCCTGATGGGTCTTGTTCCAGCGCGTCCCGTCGTGGAACTCCAGCGCCCCCGACGCCCGGATACGGTACACGGCCGCGTCCCCCTGGCCGAAGAGCGACGCGCCGTCGCATGCGGCGTAGAACTGGCTGATGTCCGCCGGGATTCCACCGTCGCCCCACAGGTCACACCACTCGCTGTGACGATCCTCCGGGAGGGGCTTGGCCATGTGGTGCTCGTCCTCGACGCGCCGGAGCATCGCATCCAGCCCCAGGTCCTCGTGGACCACCCAGCCCGGCACCGGCCGCAGCGCCAGCGTCTCCGCGGACTGGAGCGTCCCCATGAAGCCCGCCGTCAAAGCCATCCGTGCATTCACCATCCCTGAATCGGTGGCCACCGCGAGCAGGAGCGACACCCGGGACAGCCCGGTGGGCAATCTGTCACTGGAAAGGGTTTCGCCCTTCTCCGTGGCGTCGGGCTTGCCCAGCGCCTGGGCCTCCAGCATCGGATTGGGAAAGTCATATTCGCCCGTCAATTGATTGCGCAGGAAGGGGAACAGCTTGCCAATCCAGCCATTGAAGGTATCGCGGCCATAGGCGTGGTGCAGTTTGTAGATGGCTTGCCAGAACTCGCGGTCCTCCCGTCCCTCGGAAGCCCGGATGAACTGGTCGCACAGCGGCAGCAGGTGCCGGGCCCAGGTTTCCATGCCGTACCGAGGAAGCTGTCCGACCTTGTCCCGCAGCTTGCGCCAGTCCTCCGGTGAGCCCTCGAGCGTGATGGTGGGAATGCCGCAGATGCACATCACCACGTAGTCGAAGTACTCCCGCATCGCATCCATCAGCACGATTTGACTGACCACGCGCTCCACCGGCCCCGTCGTGGAGAAGTCGCACACCATCAGGTCGTGCAGCGCGGGCGAGTGCCCTTGAATCATCCCGGAGAAGTCGTCCACGACGCCGGGCCAGAAATCATCCGATGCGAGGTCCGTCTGGGACGCGTCGCGTGTCACCACCAACTGCTTGCGCCCCTGGTGACGTACCAGGTCGAAGCGCAGCGCCTCCGCGTTGCGGGTGATGTGCAGGGCCAGGCCCTGGGCGATGGTGATCCAGAGGATGTCCGGAGACAGCACCAATGGGCGGTGCCCGCTGAAGGCCAGATGCACCGCGAAGAGCAGTGGATGGGTCGCCTTGGGACGCACGAACCGCGCCTCGCGATGGGAGGCCCCGAGCACCTTGGCATCCAACCGCCCACGCAGGGCATCGGTGAGTCCGACCTCTTCCAAGGGCAGTACGGCGGGCTTCACGGCATCGACGGCGAACGTCACGCGATGGGGCATGCACGCATTACATCGCGCGTGCTCGGATGACGGCAAGTGCCCCATCGAGCGTGAAGGCAGACAGCGCTCCGGCTGGAAACCTCCAGCGGCGCGCGGAGATTGGCACCCGCCCCACAACGGGGCACGGCAACGACAGACCGATGCGCTACTGTCACGCAGCCGTGGCATCTGCGACACCGCGTCCATCAACTGAGGGGTTCATGCTCCGTTCAAGAAGGTTTTCCCACTCCATCCTGCTGCTACTTCCGCTGCTGCTGGCCCTGACCCAGACGGCCTGCGGCGGCGACACGCCCGAGCCCCGCCAGGATGCAGGCATCCAGACGCCCGACGCGGGGACGGGCGACGCGGGCACCGATGACGCGGGCACCGATGACGCGGGCACCGATGACGCGGGCACCAAGCCGGAAGACGCGGGCACCGACGACGCAGGCACCGACGACGCGGGCACTGAGCCGGAGGACGCGGGCACCGACGACGCGGGCACGGAGCCGGAGGACGCGGGCACGGGTGAGGAGGACGGAGGCTCGGGTCCGGCGGACGGGGGCAGCGGAGACGCGGGCACGGAACCGGATGATGCGGGCACCGACGACGCAGGCACGGAGCCGAACGACGCGGGCATTGATGACGCGGGTACGGACGACGCAGGCACAGGCGAGGACGGAGGCTCGGGCCCGACGGACGGGGGCACCGGAGACGGGGGCACGGAGCCACCGGAGTGCCCGTTCGGGCCGCCGGATGGCGGTGTCTCGAACCCGGGCGACCCGACCATCGTCCAGGACCCGACCGCGGACATCCTGGACCGGCTGCGGGCCATTCCCGGCCTCACCGTCGCGGAGAACCCCAACGGCGTCACGGTCCCCGCGGGTCACCGCTTCTTTGTCATGGAGTACGACCAGCCCGCCGACCACGCACGCCCCGAGTGCCAGCGATTCAAGCAGCGATTGGTCCTGCTGCACCGTTCGGTCACGGCGCCCATGGTCTTCTACGCGAGCGGCTACTACGTGACCCTGAACGCGGGCCGTCGCGAGCTGACGACGTTGCTGGCCGCCAACCAGCTCTCCATCGAGCACCGCTTCTTCCTGCCCAGCCGTCCGGAGCCCGCGGACTGGAGCCAGCTCACCATCAAGCAATCGGCGGACGACTTCCACCGGGTCGCTCAGGCAATCAAGCAAATCTATTCCGCGTCCTGGGTGTCCACGGGCGTCAGCAAGGGCGGAGAGACCATGGTGTTCTACCGCCGGTTCCACCCGGAGGACGTGGACGCGACGGTGGCCTATGTGGCGCCGCTCGTGCGCGGCGAAGATGAGCGGTTCCCCGCCTTCCAAGCCGCCGTGGGAGGCCCGGAGTTGGAGTGGTGCCGCGAGCAAATCCACACCTTCCAGCGCGCCGTGCTGAACCGCCGCCAGGAGATGGTGGCGCTGCTGCGCGCCCATGCCGTGAACCAGGGCCTCACCTACAACCAGCTTGGCTTCGAGCGGGCCCTGGAGCACGCCGTCATCGAGACGTACTTCGCCTTCTGGCAGTACTCCCTCCCCCAGTACTGCGACGCGTTCCCGGATGACACGGCGTCGCCTGAGTACATGCTGGACATCATTGACTGGGCGGTGGGCCTTGAAGCGTTCTCCGACAACAGCAGCTCCGGCATTGCCGCGTACTCCCCCTACTACTACCAGGCGGGTCTGGAGCTGGGCTGGCCCAAGCCCTACGAGGCACACCTGGGCAGCCTCATCCAGCACCCCGGAACGGACATCGCGCCGGTGTACTCGACGCCCGGCGTCCCGGTCGTGTTCCGGCCCCAGGCCATGCAGGACATCGAGGACTGGCTCGTGACGCATGGCGAGCGGGTGATGTTCATCTATGGCGACCTGGACCCGTGGACGGCGGCGGCGTTCCCGCTCGGAAACGCTCAGGACGCCTTCGTGTTCACCGTTCCGGGCGGCAACCACGGAAGCACCATCAACCAGCTCCCCACCACCCTTCGGGTCCAGGCCCAGGACATCGTGCGGCGCTGGGCAGGCGTCCCGTCACTGAAGCACGCCCCGGTGCCGCTCCCGGAGGCCGACACCGTCGAGTTCGGTCCGCACCTGCCGCCCCGGCGACTGCAACCGCCTCCGGCCCCGTAGCCCATGGCGAACGCCGCTCACCGGAGAAGCCGTTCCGGTGAGCGGCTGAATCCATCCAAGCCACCCACGGCCGCGGCCCCGTACCGAGCCGTATCGTGGGCACGCTTCGACGGAGCGCCGTCCAGCTTCACGGCCCGGCCCGTCACGCGCGGCGCCCTCGTGCCCTGAATGTGGCACCGGCCCTACGCTGACGTGTCATCCCTCCCACTGACGTGTCAGCGCCGCGCGATACACGGCGGCTCGCTCGCCAAACATCGAAAATCACATACATTTGAGCAGCAACAACCGTGGCACGTGTCGTGCTCAAGCCACGGAGCGATGCTGCTCCACAAGCACCTCACCCCCGAGCTGAAGTCCCGGCTCGAACGGCTCACGACACGCAACGGCTGGACGCTCCGGAAGGCCATCCAGAGTGGCCTGGACCATGGAGACTCCCAGATGGGTGTCTACGCGGGTGACAGCGAGTCCTACGCGCTCTTCTCCCCGCTGCTGCATCCCATCATCCGGGACCATTCGGGCCATGACCTGAGCGGACACACGAGTGACTTCTCACTCGACGGGCTGCCCCAGGACGACCTGGACCCCACGGGCGAGTTCATCCTCTCCACGCGGGTCCGCGTCGGACGGAACCTGGCCCGGTATGCCTTTCCTCCGGCCATTGGCGCCAGGGACAGGGCCGCGCTGGAAGCCGAGGTCGTCCAGGTCCTCTCCGGCCTGAGGGGCCACCTCGCGGGCGAATACCATCCCCTGGCCAGCCTCTCCGAGGCGGAGCGGCGGGAGCTGGTGCAACACCACGTCCTGTTCCAGCAGTCGGACCGCTTCCTGGACAGCGCGGGCGTCAACCGCGACTGGCCGCGCAACCGCGGCATCTTCCACTCCGCGGACATGCGCTTCATCGTCTGGGTCGGGGAGGAAGACGCCCTGCGCATCATCAGCATGCAGCCCGGCTCCGGGCTGGCGCAGACCTACCTGCGGCTCCAGACGGCGCTCGAGCAGCTCGACGGGCAGCTCGACTTCGCCCAGGACTCACGGCTGGGCTTCCTCACGGCGTGCCCCACCAACCTGGGCACCGCCATGCGAGCCTCCGTCCTCATCCGCCTGCCCCACCTGTCACGGCGGCCGGACTTCCGCGCGCGGTGTGCCCGTCTGGGGCTCGCGGTGAGGGGCCTGCACGGCGAACACTCCGAAGCCCGGGACGGCATCCATGACGTCTCCAATGCCACCCGTCTGGGCGTCACCGAGCGGGACATCTACGAACAGCTTCGGACGGGCATCCACGCGCTCATGGAGATGGAATCCGCGGCACGAAAGCGTGGCCCCCCGAAGGCGGCGCCCGGGAACTGAAAGCCCCCGGAGCGCCTCGCATCGCGCTCAGGACTTGGGAATCCAGCCATCCACGAGCGCCTGGTTCTTCTTCACCCACTCCCGGGTGGCCTTCTCCGGCGCGTCCTCGGCCTCGGCGATGGCGCCCATCAGGCTGCCGAGCTGCTGGTCATCCAGCTTGAAGTTGCGCAGCAGCGTCGCGACGTCGGGCAGGTCCTTCTCCAGGCCCACGCGGGTGAGCGTGTGGATGGACTCCTTGGCGCCATAGACACCCTTCGGGTCATCCAGGAACTTCAGGTACCAGCGCGCGAACTTCCAGTGCGGCTTCCAACCGGTGACCACCACGGGGCGCTTCTTGCCGATGGCGTCCTTGAGCTCCGCGGTCATCGCCGGGCCGCTGGAGGGCACCAGCTTCAGGTCCAGCTTGTACTCCGCGATGGCCTTCTCCGTCGTCGTCATGATGCCCGCGCCAGAGTCGATGCCCACGATGGACTGGTTCAGGTCCTTCGCCTTGCCGTTGAGCTGCTCGATGCTGGTGATGTCCAGGTCCGCCGGGACGACCAGGCCAATCCGGGCGTCCTCGTAGTTGGTGCCCAGGTCCACCACCTTGCCCTGGAAGCGCTCCATGTAGCTCTGGTGGGTGACGGGCAGCCAGCCATCCAGGAAGGCATCCGCGTCGCCGTTGGCGAGCGAGGCGAACACCGGGGCGACGTCCGCCATGGTGGTCTTCACCTCGTAGCCCATGCGGTCCTCCAGGATGGCCTGGACCAGATGCGTCATGGCCACGCCTTCGGCCCAGTTCACGTACACCAGCCGGACCACGGGCTTCTTCGCGGGGGTGGGCGCCTCGGTGTCACCCGCGGCGGGCGCCTTGTTCTCCTGCTTGCATCCGGGGGCGACGAGCAGCCCCGCCACGGCCGTGAGCAGCAGGGGCAGACGATTGAGAGAGGACATGTTCACGGGACGGGTCTCCTTCATGATGAGCGCGCCCGGGGCTTGCCCAGCGCGTGAGTCAGGCGGTCCAACACGATGGCCAGGATGACCACCGCGATGCCGCTCTCGAAGCCCAGCCCGATGCGGAGCTGGGTGATGCCCTTCAGGACCTGCTCGCCCAGTCCCCCCGCGCCAATCATGGCGGAGATGACCACCATGGACAGCGACAGCATGATGGTCTGGTTCACTCCAGCCAGCAGCGTGGGGACGGCGATGGGGAGCTGGACGTTGAGCAGCGTCTGACGCGGCGTCGCGCCGAACGCGATGGCGGCCTCCACGACTTCGGTGGGCACCTGCCGGATGCCCAGGTTGGTGAGGCGCACCGCGGGCGGCATGGCGAAGATGACGGTGGCCACCACGCCGGGCACCTTCCCCAGCCGGAAGAAGAGCACCGCGGGGATGAGGTAGACGAAGGCGGGCATCGTCTGCATCAGGTCCAGGGCGGGCCGCAGCACCCGCTCCACGACGCGGCTGTACGCGGCCCAGATGCCCAGGGGGATGCCCAGCACCAGCGCCACCATCGCCGAGCTGAGGACCAGCGCCAGCGTCTCCATGGTGGCCTTCCAGAGGCCCATGTCCTGGATGAGCAGCATGCCCAGCGCCGTGAAGACGGCCGTGCCCAGGCCGGACAGGCGCCAGGCGAGCACCATCAACACCGCGATGATGGCGTAGCTGGGCGGCAGGAGCAGCGCGCTCTCCAAGCCGTTGATGCAGGCCGTGAGCACCGAACGGATGGCGTCGAACACCGGCGCGCCACGCGTGCCCAGCCAGTCAATCAGCTCCTCGAAGCCCTCGCCGATTCTCAGTGTGCTCATGTCAGTGCTGCTCCCCCGCGATGCTGGCCAGCAGCGTGGCGCGGCTCACGATGCCCAGGAACGACTGGTCCTCGGCGACGACTGCGATGGGAATCTGAGTCGTGGCCGCCACCGCCACCAGCTTCGCCAGCGGCGTATCCGGTGACGTGGTGGGCAAGTCGGTGACGAGCGCCCCCTCCAGGCTGTGCTTGTTCTCCGCCATGAGCCGCAGCGTGTCCTCGATGCGCACCAGGCCCACCAGCTTGCGGGCCTGGTTGGTCACGAAGAGCGTGGAGGTGCCCGACTCGCGCATGCGCTTGACGGCCAGGGCGGGCCCGTCCTTCGGGTGCACCACCGACTCCGGCCGCCGCATGATGGTCCGCGCGGTGAGGACCTTGGTGCGGTCCACGTGCTCCACGAAGGCGCGCACGTAGTCGTCCGCGGGGCTCCTGAGGATTTCCTCCGGCGTGCCGAGCTGCGCGATGCGTCCGTCCTTCATGATGACGATGCGCCCACCCAGCTTCAGCGCCTCATCCAGGTCATGGGTGATGAACACGATGGTCTTGTTCATCCGGGACTGGAGCTCCAACAGCTCGTCCTGCATCTGCCGGCGGATGAGCGGGTCCAACGCGCTGAAGGCCTCGTCCATGAGCAGGATTTCCGCGTCGGTGGCAATGGCCCGCGCCAGCCCCACGCGCTGCTGCATGCCGCCGCTGAGCTCGCGAGGCAGCTTCTCCTCGTAGCCCTTCAGGCCCACCAGCTCGAGCGCCTGCATCGCCTTGGGCCGCGACTCCCGCCGCTCCAGGCCCTGCATCTCCAGCCCGTACTCCACGTTCCGGATGACGCTGCGGTGGGGCAGCAGGCCGAAGTTCTGGAACACCATGGCCATCTTCCGGCGCCGGACGTCCAGCAGGCCCGCCCTGTCCGCCCGGGTGACGTCCACGCCGTCCACGTGCACGCTGCCGGCGGAGGGCTCGATGAGGCGGTTGAGGCAGCGGAGCACCGTGGACTTGCCGCTGCCGGACAGGCCCATGATGACGAAGATTTCGCCGGCCTTCACATCGAACGAAGCCTCCTGGATGGCGACGGTGCAACCCGTCTCCTCCAGGATCTGCTGCTTGCTCTGCCCCTTCTCCAGCAGGGCAATGGCCCGCTCCGGGTTGCCGCCGTAGATCTTCCGCAAGCCACGGACTTCAATCTTCTCCATGGGGCCTCTCAGAAGTAGTAGCCGACGTTGATGTTGAAGCGCGTCTCCCACGAGGCATTCGGATCGCCCTCCGCAAGCGCGTGGCCATAAGCAGGGCCCAGCCAGGGCTGGTTCTTCCCGCTGGCCACGTCCACGTAGGTGTAGACGGGCCCCGCGGTGACGAGCATGCCGAGCACGTTCTGCATCGACGTCTCGAACGCGGCGTTGGCTTTGTCGAAGAGGCTGAAGTCGTCGTAGAAGGTCAGCTTCGTGATGGGGCCCCACGACACGGGCACGTCGTACGAAAGGCCCGCCGCGTAGACGGTGCCCCGGGTGGCCATCTTGTAGGGCGCGTCATAGGCACCCATCGTCACGATGGAATCGTCGTGCCCCTCGGGGTTCTTCAGGTCGTAGCCGTAGCTGAGGACCTCCATGCGCAGGTTGAACGGGCCGTAGTAGCCGTCCAGGTGCACCGCGCCAGCCCAGTTCAGGCCATTGCGCCTGGTGACGCTGTTGTAGATCTGCCCGGTCTGCGCGGAGACGCCCACTTCCGTGCGGCCCAGGTCCCCGTGCTGGAAGGTGTACGCCGCGCGTGCATTGAGCTTGTTGCTCTCGTGGTTCGCGCTCTCCACGCCCAGGTATGCCTCGCCCGGATTGGAGCTGCTCACCTGCACCACGTCATACGAGTAGCGCGCGCTGTCCGTGCTCCGGCCGGTGAAGCTGCCCTCGTCGTTCTTGTAGAAGGCGACCTGCAGGTCCCATGGCCCCTGCGTGTGGACCAGCTTCAGACCCAGGTCGTAGTCGTCCTCCATACCCATGTAGTAGGGCAGGGAGAAGAACCAGTTATGTGAGGCATAGGGCAGCACGCCGAAGGGCACGCGGTGCACGCCGAACTGGAGCTGGGTCGCCTTCGTGAACTCATAGCCCACCCAGCCGTGGTGGAGCATGGAGTACCCCGAATAGAGGCGGTACTCGGCGGACAGCAACACCTTGGAAAGTCTGGCGTCGACGTTGAGCCGGAATGTATCGAACGCCACGTCGCCACCACGGTTGCGGTTGTCTTCTTCTCCAGGCCACGTCTTGAAGAAGGCATTGAGGCGCAGCGCACCGCCGACCTTGAGCATGTCCGGGTCTTCCACCACCTCCTCCTCGGCGCGTGCTTCGGGCGCGAACAGGCAGGTCAATCCAGACAGGAAAAGCGCATGCGAGAAACGGGCAAGACGGGTGGACAACCGCAACTCCTGGCAATGGACGACAGGCGCGAGCGGACCAGAACAGGCCACACTCGTCCTGAGCGCCAGACGTGGCACAAGGGGCGGCCCTCTCCCGATCCACACTCAGCGAGGACGCTGGCGCGCGAGACAGTCCACCCAGGGAACAGTGCAGTCAGTCGTTAACAGGTCAGACGGAGCACGTCCATACTTTTGAGCTCAAACAATGTGGGTACTGGGCGCTGCCCGCTTGCTCGCGGGGCATGAGCGGTGCGCCCGCCAACCCACACGGGCGGCACAAGGGGCCCGTGTCACCGTCACGGGATAGGTCCGAGACGCCCTGCGGATGAGGCGCGTCGCGGGGCGACCGGCGCGCCCAGTCCGCGCTCGGGGACGGCACGCGATACTGCGGCTCGGACCGCGAGGGCGGCTTCGGCGGCTGGGCACGGGCGTCCTCAGCGGTGACACCGGACAATCGGAAGCACGGCGAAACACGCGCTGTGTCCATGACGTGTGTCCAGACCTGCCATCATAGCAGAGACAGGGGGTCGTAGAATTCACCACCCGACCGGAACGACTCCCTGCCCAGGGACTCCGCTGCCTATCGCATCATTCCGTGACGATTCAGCGGCCGGGGCGTCAAGTCCAGACGCCCCTCCCCTGTTGCCGGCGATGCCTCTCAAGCCCACCGGCGACGCCTGCAATCAGGGTCAGTGGAGGGTGAACACGCCCCGCACGTCATCCCAGACCAACCCATGGCGCCGCAGAATCCGCGTCAGGTCCGGCTCCACGGGCGGCGGGCGCGCGAAGGCGTCGAAGCCCAGCAGGAGGAATGTCCGGTCGGAAGCCGCTGCCGCCAGCCACGCTCCATCGGAAGAGAAGGCCACGGCGGAGACGAACCCCTGCAGCCCGGGCACCTCCCCCATGAGCGCCCCGTCGGGAAGCCGCCAGACCTTCACCTCTCCGCCCATTCCGCCGGACGCCACGAACGCTCCCTGAGGCGCCACCGCGAGCGACAAGACGCCTACCGTGCGCGAATCCATCGACGTCAGCACGCGGCCGTCATCTGGGCTCCAGAGCCGGATGGGCTGACGCATTCCCGCGGTCAGCAACTCCCCGGACGCCAGGAACGCGACGGCGCGGACCCGGTCGCCCGCTTCCAGGACGCGAATCACCGCGCCTCGCGCCACGTCCCAGAGCCGCACCGTGTGGTCCGCTGCGCCCGAAGCCAGCCTTTGCCCCGTGGCATCGAATGCCAATGCCCACGCCTTCCCGGTGTGCCCTGTCAACCGAGCCACCTGGGTCGCGGAGGGAACAGCCCACAGCACGACGTCCTGCGCCACCCCCGCAGCGAGCAATGTGCCGTCTGGGCTGAAGGCCAACGCCCGGATGGATTCGCGCGCGGCCGGAATCACCATCAGCTGATTTCCGGACCGGACGTCTCGCACACGCACCTCCCCCTTCAACGTTCCCACCGCGAGCAACCGCCGGTCCGCGCTCACGGCCACGGCCCCCACAGCGTCCGGTGCCTCCAGGCGGGAGCGGAGTTCGCCTCCGGACGAGACCGACCAGCTCCGCAGACCGTCCTCCCCACCCGACACGAAGGCGTCTGGCCCCACGGAGGTCAGCACCTCAGGCCAGGCGGGAAGCTCCCGCAGCAGGACGTCCGGAGGCCCCTCGGGCCGAGACCAGACCTTGAGGACACCGTCCATGCCACCGGACGCGAACGTGCGTCCGTCCGGGGACAGGGCCACGGCCATCACGAAGGTCCGGTGTGCATCCAACCGCTCCAGGACCTCGCCACCGCCGCGCACGTCCACGCGCTGCACGCGGCCCTCCCACCCCGCCTGCACGAGCTGATGGAAACCCGCATCGATGGCCACGGCCGAAAGCGCCCCCGTGTTGCGCTGCACGTCGAGCAGGGCCCCGGTCCGGGCATTCCAGAAACGGACGGCACGGTCCGCGGACGCGGTCATCACCCGCTCGCCATCCGCGGAGAACGCACAGGACTCCACCTTGTCCTCGTGTCCCGTCAGCCGGTGCAGCTCGCGACGCGCCGTCAGGTCCCACACCCGCGCGGTCCGGTCCATGCTCGACGACACGAGCCGCCCTCCGTCGGGGGAGAAGGCCACCGCGATGACGATGTCCTCATGCGTGAACCGGAGCACCTCCGCGCCGTCGCGGATACGCCAGACACGAATCGTCCGGTCCAGTCCACCGCTCGCCAGCCACTCACCATCCGGGGAGAAGGCCATGCCCCGCACGACATCCGTGTGCCCGGACAGCAAGGCCACCCTGCGCCCGTGCTTCCAGTCCCAGAGCCAGAGCGCGCCGGGCCTGCCCGCGGCGGCCAGCCACCGGCCATCCGGAGAGAACGCGACGGCATGGAGCTCGGCTTCGTGGCCCTTCAGCTCCGCCACCTGCGCTCCGGCCTCCACGTCCCAGACGCGCACGACCGCGTCATACCCTCCCGAAGCCAGCAGCCTGCCGTCCGGTGAGAAGGCCAGCGCCAGCACCGAACCCTCGAACTGCTTCGCCCACTCGAGCGACGAGGCGCGCTTCTCCGCCCACACCTGTCCCCAGCGCGCCGTGGGTGAGTCTTCCGTGTGTCTCGCGGATGCGAAGTTGCCCGCCGCCAGGGCCCATTGCTTCGTCTCGATGGCCGCGTCACCGCGGGCCCGGAAGAGTTCGGACCGGGCGTCTCGCCCCCCAAGGACGTCGGACGAGGAGCGCTGCCCCGCGCAGGACACCGTGAGCAGGACCAGGATCCACCACCACGAACGCAGGTGCATTCCGGATTCATCACCCAGGGCACGGCCCCGGCACAATCCCCTTCGCCCAACACATGAGCCCTTGGTGGGACTGACACTGAGCATTACTGCTTTCGTGCGTGTCAGGGGATGGACCGTACGCCTCCCCCGGATCGACGATGACCTTTCCGGTGACGAACTGGGCACCGAGGAAGCGAACCTCGCGGCGCCAACGCTGCATTGACACGATTCATCCCGCGCCGCCGCGCTGGACATAGCCATCACCAGACAACCATCCGGGAGCGGGGGCCCCAGACCTCGAACTCAATCCCTGTTGCGACAAAGGAAGACGAAGCTCCTGGTCTGCCCCCCCTCTCCCCTATCGGGCCTGCCAAGCGCCACGTCCTCGTCCCTCCACCATCGCGTGCCTGGGCACCCCCTCCCGCCCACCTGCCGTGAACGCGCCTTCGCGCTCGCCGACCGTCCCTAGCTTGGCTGTAGGGGGCCTTTCCCATCACGGCCCCACGGAGGAGAACGCCATGCCCCTGGACCCTCGAAGTGAGCCTGCGCGAACAGGCGAAGGACGACCGCCCGGGCTGCCCCCAGGCCGGGTCGAGCAGCTACGGGCTCGCTTGCGCGGCCGGCTCGTGCGGCCCGGGGACGCGGACTACGAGGAACACTGCCGCGTCTACAACGCCATGATTCACAAGCGACCGGCGTTGATTGCCCGGTGCGCCGACGTGGCGGACGTCCTCGCGGCGGTGGAGTTCGCACGCGAGCAGGGCCTCATGCTCGCGGTCCGTGGGGGTGGGCACAACGGCGCCGGCCTGGGCACCTGCGACGGGGGGCTCGTCGTCGACCTGTCGCTCATGCGCGGCGTCCGGGTCGCCCCCGAATCAGGCACCGTACGTGTCGCGGGAGGAAGCGTCTGGGGCGAAGTAGACCATGCCACGCACGCGTTCGGGCTCGCCGTTCCCTCGGGAATCATCTCCACCACGGGCGTGGGGGGCCTCACCCTGGGCGGTGGCCTGGGCCACCTCTCGCGTCGCTACGGCCTCACCATCGACAGCCTGCTCGCCGTGGACATGGTGCTGGCGGACGGGCGCTTCGTCACCGCGAACGCCCAGCAACACCCGGACCTGTTCTGGGCCGTGCGCGGCGGCGGCGGCAACTTCGGCGTCGTCACGTCCTTCCTCTTCCAGGCCCACCCGGTGGACACCATCCTGGGAGGGCCGACGCTCTGGCCCCTGGAACGCGCCGAGGAGGTGATGCGGTGGTACCGCGAGTTCATCCCCACCGCGCCCGAGACACTCACCGGCTTCTTCGCCTTCCTGGTTGTCCCGCCCACAGCGCCCTTCCCGCCCCACCTGCACTTGCAGAAGATGTGCGCGGTGGTGTGGTGCTACACCGGAGACCCGGCTCAAGCCGACGCGCTCTTCGCGCCCGTGCGCGCCATGGCCCCCGCGCTCGACGGCGTGCAGTCCATGCCCTACCCCGCGCTGCAGAGCATGTTCGATGCGCTCTATCCGCCGGGCCTCCAATGGTACTGGCGCGCGGACTTCGTGCGAGAGCTGGGGGACGAAGCCATCTCCCGACACGTGGCGTTCGCTCACCGCCTGCCCACGATGCACTCCACCATGCATCTCTATCCCATCGACGGAGCAGCGCACCGGGCGGCACCAGGCGACACCGCCTTCAGCTTCCGGGACGCGCGGTGGGCGGAGGTCATCGTCGGAGTGGACCCCTCTCCTGAGAAGGCCGGGGACATCACCACCTGGACGAAGGACTATTGGAATGCCCTGCATCCCTATTCAGCGGGCGGCGCCTACGTGAACTTCCTCATGGACGAGGGCCAGGAACGCGTCCAGGCAACGTACCAGAACAACTACGCAAGGCTGGTGGAGGTGAAGGACCGCTACGACCCGACCAACCTTTTCCGAGTGAACCAGAACATCCGCCCCAGCACCGGCACGCCGCTTCGCCATTGAGCCACCATTCCCTCGCGCCATTGCTCGCCCGGGGCGGCCTCGGTTGGTACCTTCCGTGCCCCCAGTTCGCTCCACCCCAACCGCGAGGAGAATGAGGCATGACAACGGGCTTCGAGACTTACAGGATGAAGGACCCCGCGCTCCTGGCAGGCGTGAGGGAGGCCCTGCTGCAATCCTACTTCGCGGACTACGACCAGGGCTTTCTCAAGACGCCGGCGGGGCAATCGGACATCGCGGACCACGTGGATGGCCGGTACAACCGCTGCGTTGACCACGTGCTGCCCTGGCTCGCGAGGTATGCGCAGCTGGGCAAGGCGGACATCGTCGAGCTGGGCTGTGGCACGGGCTCCAGCACAGCGGCCTTCGCCCAGGTCGCCCGCCACGTCACGGGGTACGACATCCACGCGCCCTCCGTGCGCGCGGCAGAAAGCCGCATGAAGGCCCTGGGATTGCGCAACGTCGCCATGAGCGTCGTGGAGCCCGCGCAGTTGCTGGAGACGCTGAAGAAGGAGACCCCCGACGGCGCCGACATCTTCGTGCTGTACGCGGTGCTCGAGCATCAGACGCCTGCGGAGCGGCTGGAGACGCTCCGCACCGGATGGGACCTGCTGCGGCCGGGAGGACTGCTTGTCGTCGTGGATACGCCCAACCGGCTCGTGTATTTCGACGCGCACACGTCCCTGATGCCGTTCTTCCACTTCCTGCCGCCGGAACTCGGGTGGCCGTACGCCTCGCGCTCCCCCCGTGAGAACTTCCGCGAGTCCATGGCGCAGGTGTCCGCCGAAGACGCCCCCATGCTGCTGACCCGATGGGGCCTGGGCGTCAGCCACCATGAGCTCGAGCTGACGCTGGGAGACATCGACCCCTTGCTGGTGGGTACGGGCTTCGAGCCGGAGGTGCTCGACATGTTCCCCGTCACGCTCGACGAAGAGCTGCTGCGTTTGTACGTGGAGAAGAGCAGCGCTCGCGTGCCCCTGGCGTTCACCCGGAACACGCTCAATTTCGTTCTGCGGAAGGGCGACAACGCCGATCTCATCGCTCGCCGGCCCTCGCCGCCTCCGGTGCGACACCTCGTCAACGAGACGTCACACCCGGGCCAGGCGCAACGCCTCCACGAACTGGAACAGCGCGTCTCTGCGGACGAGCGGAAACTCCAGGAGCAGGCCCAGCGCATCCGGGAGCTGGAAGAGCACATCGCCACCCCACCCCTGCGACACCAGCTCGCCGATCAGCTCAACGGCGCCCTCAAACAGACGGCCCTTCACCGTCAGGCCCGGAAGCTCGTCGAATGGTCGGTGGGCCGCGTCAAGCGCGGCTCGCGCTGAGTCTTCGCCGCCCCAGGACTCCCAGCCGGGTGGCGCGGTGATACACGCGCCGCGCCGTCCGGCATCCCCACCGGAACTTTGTCCAGCGGACGAAGTCGGTGAAACATAAAAACCGAGAAATCCAGAACCCGAGTCTCACCGCCTGTCGATGAAACACATACGGACAGAGTCCGAGCGACCGGGCGGGGTGAAGCAGACCCATTTTACAGGGCCGTCTCCCGCACCCGAGGATGGACGCATCCATGCGTCACATCCGCATTCCGAATCACGCGCCGGCGACTCACGCAGTCCCCGGTGTTTCACCTGTCTCACCTGCCGGCGCATGCATGTCTTCACGACGCACGTCGTGGTGCTGGGTGCTGCCGTTCCTCCTGATACTTTCCACCTCCGCGTGGGCGGACACAGGACAGCCCAGCATCGACTTGAATCAGGGCTGGCGATACCGCTGGGGAGACTCACCGCCAGGCCCCGCCGACGTACCAGCCTGGGCACTGGAGTCAGGGGATGAGCAGGCGTGGCAGCCCGTGGCGGCCCTCCGCGAGCCGCCGAGCCGGGGAGCGCACACCTTCCTCTGGCTGAGCATCCCCGTCCCCCAGGGGCAGTGGCTGGAGCCCGCGCTCTACCTGGGCACGGTGGCCAATGCCTTCGAGGTCTACGCCAACGGCCACCGCATCCATGCGAGCGGGCGGCTGAATCCCTCGGGCCAGGAGGAGACGGACAACCTCGCATGGCGGCTCGTCCCCCTGCCCCCCGCGGTGGAGGGCACACGCCTGCTGCTGCGAATCCAGAGCAGCGGTCCCATCATCGGCGTGGGAGGCGCGGCTCGGGTGGGGGCACACCATCAGCTGCTCGCGACGGTGACGCGCACGGGGCTGGCGCCCTTCGTCATGGGCATGCTGCTGCTCACCATCGCCAGTGCCGCCGCCTTGGGTGCCCTGGTACGGCGTCAGACGCAGATGCTCCTGCCGCTCGTCATCTTCACGAGCGGCTCGGCGGCCCTGCTTCTGGGCATGAGCGGCCTGATTCCCGCGCTCTGGGGCGGCTATCTGCTGGGGAGCCAGCTCACGCTGGTGGGCTCGCACTGCATCCTGCCCGCGCTCGCCTGGTTCATCTCCGACAGCATCCTGGAGAACCGGATGCGCTGGTTCCGCTGGAGTGCCTGGGCCGCGTGCGTGCCGGCCTCCGTTCAGGTCATCATCGTGATGGCCGACCTGGGCATGGCGCAGCGGAACCTTGGCCTCTTCGTCCTCTACTCGGTGCCTTGTCTGCTCGGGTGCGTCATCGTCGCAGGTATCGCGGCGTGGCGCGGCAACCCCGACGCGCGAATCTTCTCCATGGGCCTGGGCGTGTTCTTCGGTGTCGTCATCCACACCACGCTGCCGGTGTTCGGGCTGGCGGAGACCACGGACTCGCTCATGCACTGGGGCTTCCTGGCGCTCGCGCTCTCATTGGTGGGCATCGTCGTGCGCCGCTCGGTGCTGGTGGTGCGCGCGCTCGCGTCGCACACGCACCAACTCGAGGAGCGTCGTCATGAAGTGAAGCGGCTCGCCCAGGACATGGGGAGCGGCGCTGGCGAGCTGGCCGCGGTGGCGCAACAACTGCGCACGTCCAGTGAGGTGCAGACGGCGGGGGTCAGCCGGCAGGCCGCGGCGCTCCGCGAGGCGGAGCAGACGGTCCAGGAAATCCGGCAGGGCTCCCTGGTGACGGCGGACAAGGCACGGCGGCTCGCGGGCTCCATCGAAACCGCCGAGGAGGCGGGGCGCGATGGCGGCGCGGCCATCACTCGCACGCTGACCAACCTGGAAGCCATCCGCCAGGAGGTCTCCGAGATGTCGAGCCGCATCCTCGCGCTGGACGCACGCACCCGCGAAATCTCCAGCATCGTGGACACCGTGAAGGGGCTTGCGGACCAGTCCAACATGCTGGCCATCAACGCCGCCATCGAGGCCGCGCGCAGCGGGGAGCACGGCCGGGGCTTTGGCGTCGTGTCGCGAGAGGTCCGCAGCCTCGCCGACCAGTCCATCCTGGCGACCCATCGCATCCGCGAGGTGCTCGACGGTGTGAGTCTGAGCATGCGTGAGGCCGCGAAGATGAGTGAACAGGGAGAGCAACGCGTGAAGGCGAGCCTGGACGCGGTGCGCGTCTCCGGCACCCAGCTCCAGCGGCTCACGGGCATCATCGACGACACCGGCACCAGTGTGCGGCAGATTTCCGCGGCGGTGGCGCAGCAGGACGCGGGCACCTCCCAGATTGCCCAGGCCATTCAAGAGCTGTCCGCCCAGATGCGGCATACGCTGCGCACCGTCGAGGAGACGCAGAAGGTGTCGGGTTCAGTGCAAGTGCTGGCGGAGAACATGGCGGGCACGGCCCGCACCGCGCTCCAGGCGGGAACCCTCGATGACTGAGCCGCGTCCCGTGACGTCCGCACAATGACGGATGGGAGCGCATCGGTTGCAGGCCCGCGCAAAGGGTGCTCAGAAGCCAGCATGGCGCAGAACATCTACGACGACCCCGGCTTCTTCGAAGGCTACAGCCAGTTGCGGCGCTCGATGGAGGGGCTCGCGGGTGCACCGGAATGGCCCGCGCTGCGGGCGATGCTGCCCGAGCTGCGGGGCCTCCGGGTGATGGACCTCGGCTGCGGCTACGGCTGGTTCTGCCGGTGGGCCCAGGAACAAGGGGCACTACAGGTTCACGGGCTCGACGTCTCGGCGCGAATGCTGGAACGGGCCCGGCAGCTGACGTCCACCCGCGACATCGTCTACACCCAGGCAGACCTGGAGACGGTGGAACTTCCTCGAGCCCGCTTCGACCTCGTCTACAGCTCCCTGGCCTTTCACTACATCGAAGACCTGCTGTGCCTGCTCGCGAAGGTGCACGCAACCCTGGTTCCGGGTGGCGCGCTGGTCTTCTCTACCGAGCATCCCATCTACATGGCCCCCACCCACCCGGGCTGGCGGGTGGATGAACAAGGCCAGAAGACATGGCCCCTCAATGGCTACCAGGTCGAGGGGCCCCGCACCACGGACTGGCTCGCCAAGGGCGTCATCAAGTACCACCGCACGCTGGGCACCTTGTTGAACGCCCTGATTCACACCGGGTTCAGTCTGCGCCAGGTCAACGAATGGGGTCCGACCGAGGCGCAGCTCTCCGCCCAGCCGGAACTGGCCGAGGAGCGGGAGCGCCCCATGATGTTGCTCGTGTCCGCGCGGCGCTAGACAAACGCGGCGGCGCAGCGGGAAGGCCCGGCGCCCGAGCCCCTGCCTGACCCTCCCCGCGCATGAAGCGGCGCATCCCGGAGCTCCGGCTCCGGATTGCCGGGCATTGAAGCGTCCTTTGCACGGACGCGTGGAACCCTCCCAGTCAATGGCAGCCCTCCCGCCGTGTCCGCACCCTGGGCCTCGCGTCAAAGGGGAGGCAGCTCATGAAGGGTTGGCGGCTGGGTTGTGCAGCACTCGCGGCGTGGTGGTTGGTTGGGTGCATGGGGGGACCCGACGAGCAGGCAGACAGCTTCGCGGAGCAGGCGGAGTCAGCGTCTGTCGAACAGGAAAGTGTCGAAGCACAGTGGAAGCACGAGGAGAAGAAAGTCTATTCAGAGAACTTCGGGAAAGGTGCGGGCCCCGAGTGGAGCCACCGCACCGTGTCCCGGACGCGGAAGGGAGAGCGAAAGTTCCTGGGGCCCTTCAGCGAACAGGAAGTCACGCTCAACCTGTCCGGCCTGCCGGACCATGACGAGGTCGAGGTCCAGTTGGAGCTGTTCGTCCTCAAGTCGTGGGACGGTAACGACACGACGAAGGGACCAGGCCGCTGGGTCGCGAGCGTGGACGACGGTCCCGTCCTGCTGGATGCCACCTTCTCCAATCTCCAAGCCAGCCACCCGGGCCTCACGGGCGCATCGATGAAGGGCACGCTCGGGTACCGGGACGAGTCCGGCGATGGCAGCAAGGGGTACACCATCTACCCCCTGTCCTTCACCTTCAGGCACACCGGAGACCGGCTGACACTCCGCTTCGCCGACCCACCTCGAGGCGAGGCCAACGAACAGTGGGGCCTGGATTCGGTGAAGGTGAAGGTCCGGAAGAAGAAGGGAGGCGACCTGCTGGTCAGCAACAACGTGAACAGCAGCGTGCTGCGCTATGACGGGAAGACGGGCGACTTCGTGGGCGTCTTCATCCCACCTGGCGCCGGCGGGCTCAACAACCCACAGGAGCTCGTCTACGGCCCCGACGGCAACCTCTACATCGCCAGCTTTGCCAGCAGGGAGGTGCTGCGCTTCAACGGGAAGACGGGCGCCTTCATCGACATCTTCGTGCCCGTGGGCAGTGGCGGGCTGGGCTTCCCCGGCGGCCTCATCTTCGGTCCTGATGGCAACCTGTATGTCGCCGACAGCTTTGGCGGCACCAACAGCGTGCTGCGCTACGACGGGACGACAGGCGCCTTCATCGACGTGTTCGCTTCGGGCGGCGGACTGCTCGTTCCCCAGAAGATGGCGTTCGACAAGAAGGGGAACCTGTTCGTCGTCAGCATCATCGGCAACAACGTGGTGCGCTACGATGAGAATGGCGCACCCTTCCCCGCTGCCGGACAGCCCGGTGCCATCTTCATCCCGGACATCGACGCGGTGACGATTGCCATTGGCAAGGACCACAAGCTCTACGTTGGCACCACGGCCGGAGATGACGTCCTGCGCTTCAACGCCAAGACGGGCGCCTTCATCGACGTCTTCGTCGAGTCGGGGAGCGGTGGCCTGACTGACTTCGTGGACATGGAGTTCGGTCCCGACGGCAACCTGTACATCCCGGACTTCCTCCCGGCCACGGTGTTGCGCTTCAGCGGGAAGACGGGGAACTTCATTGACGTCTTCGTGCCCGCTGGAACGGGCGCCAACGCGGCCACCCTGACGTTCATGCCCTCGAAGCGAAACAAGCCGCACGGGCACGAAGCGAACTGAGCACCTCCGGCCCATGAAGCCCTAAGCAAGGCCTCGCCTCCGCTCCCGGATGAGCGCCACCAGCGCTCGACGGCTGGCGGAGGCGAGCCGCCCCTTCAGACGAGGAGCTCCGACGCAGACGGGTGCGCCAGCGCCTCATGATTCCGAGGGTCCGTCTCGAAACGCCGTGGCATTCCGGACCGCCCCCTCCCGGGGCCGACGTCCCTCCCGCTCCGGGGCCCCGCTCCGAGGCGAACCTGGGTGAGCGCCGCTCGTGCCGGACACTTGCACGACGCCGCCACGTCGGCGACGGCGCCGCCGCGGCGGAGGGCTTCCAGTGGCGCCTCCCAGCTCGCGCAGCACCCGAGCCCGGATCCCCCCCTCCAGGCGGAGGTCCTGCATGAGCGCCTGCACCTGCCGGCCCCCGTGCGGGTGGCGCAGGGCCTCGCACAGCCGCTCGACGATGTCGATGCGCAGAACCATGCTCCCGAGCACCTCGTACCCATAGGCACGTGCGTCCCGGCGGTCCAACTCGGAGAGCTGAAGCACGGGCTCTTGTGGCACCCCGGTGGGACATGTCCGCTGGAGGAACAGCGACGTCAGCATGCAGCGCCGCTCCAGCGCATGCGGGCTGAGGGCCTCGGCGACGTAGACGAAGCGGTGTCCCTCGCAGACGCCTTGCTCCGTCAAGCGCGCGCGAGCCTCCGCATCCAACAGCCGCCACTGCTCATGCGCCTCGCCCTGCGTAATCACGCCCAGTCCTTCGGACAGGCGATACGCGAGCCCACGCGCCGCCGCGTTGCGCCCCGCTCCTGAGAAGGACTCGGCGGGAAAGCCGCCCATGGCCTCGGTGACGAGGTCCCGCGCCAGCGCGAGCAAACGCCGCTCCAGCCGCTGCCGCGCGCCGCCCGTCCAGACCTCCGGCTCCGCCAGTGCCAACAAAGGGGAGCGGCGGTCCGTCCCGCGAACGAGGCGTGCCAGGGGCTCGCCTTCAAAGGAGATGGTGCCAGTCGCATCCACCTGGAAGGCGTCATGGCTCGCGTCCACCACTCGCTGGACGAACTGCTCCTCCGTCATCGCGAAGCCCTCGGCGCCGGGCATCTCCTCCAGCATCTGCCCCAGCTTGGCGAAGGGGCTGGCCGAACCGGACGGAGGACGCGCGGTGGCCTTCACAAAGCGGCGCGTGCTGCGCCTCGCGGCGCGCTGCACGAAGCGCTCGACGAGCCTTTCATGGAGCGCGTCCCCTAGTGCATCCTCGATGCCGCGCGTCCGCTCCTGCCAGTGCTCCGCCTCGTGCAGCCACCCCGGCCGATGACTGATGTACGTCCAGATGCGGATGGCCGCCAGCCGGTCCATCAGCGTGTGGATGTCTCCGGACACGTCGTCGAGCGGAGCCACCTGCTTGTTCAGCCAGCCGGCGTCCAGCTTCCCGTCCCCCGCGGTGAGTTGCAGGAACGTCTCACGTAGCAACGCGACATGCTGGCCGAAGAGCCCCTTGCGGAAGTCGGGTATCTGGCAGACCTGCCACAGCAGCTCCACCATGGCCGGCCCGGTGGCCAGGTCCTGGATGGCTGGAACACGCGAGAGGTCCTTGAGCGCATCGAAGTCATCCGCGCGCTCCACCCGAATGAAGGCACTGTGGCCCGGCGCGCGCGCCAGTGAATCCAGCAGGGCCTCTGGACTCGAGAAGTCGAGCGCGGCATTGCGCCAGATGAGGCTCCGGACCGCCGGGAAGCGGTGCGTCTCGATGGCGGAGACCACCCGCGGTGGCAGCTCCGGCAACGTGTTCAGCGTGCCGAAACTCCCGTCGTTCAAGTGGCGGCCGGCGCGGCCCGCAATCTGCGCCAGCTCGTCCGGGTAGAGCTCGCGCTGGTCGGCGCCGTCGAACTTGGACAGCGCGGCGAAGGCCACGTGGTTGAGGTCCAGGTTCAGCCCCATGCCAATGGCATCCGTGGCCACCAGGTACTGCACCTCTCCGGATTGGTACATCGCCACCTGGGCGTTTCGCGTCCGGGGAGACAGCGCGCCCAGCACCACCGCCACGCCGCCCCGGAGGCGCCGCAGCGACTCGGCCAACTCGTAAACGCGGTCCGCGGAGAACGCGACCACCGCCGACCGCGGCGGGAGGCTCTTCAGGGAGCGATGCCCGGCATAACGAAGCTGTGACAGACGCGTGGCTCTCTTCACCGAGGCATGGGGGATGAGCGTCTGAACCATGGGACGCATCGTGTCCGCGCCCAGGAACCAGGTCTCCTTGCGTCCCCGCGCATGCAGCAGTCGATCCGTGAAGACGTGCCCGCGTTCACGGTGAGCAGCGAGCTGGATTTCATCCACCGCGAGGAAGTCGACGGCCTTGTCGGTCGGCATCGCCTCGACGGTGCAAATCCAGTAGTCGGGGCGCGGGGGCACGCGCTTCTCCTCCCCCGTCATCAGCGCCACGCGGCCCTCACCCACCCGAGCGGTCACCCGGTCATAGACTTCGCGGGCGAGCAGACGGAGCGGCAACCCCATGATGCCCGAACCGTGCTCGAGCATGCGCTCGATGGCACGGTGGGTCTTCCCCGTGTTCGTAGGCCCCAGCTCCGCCACGACGACGGACGACCGGCTGGATGGGCTGGAGTTCATCCGCGGATTCTAACCTCGGACGGGCCCCTCCGCCCGGGTCCAGCGGCGGCGACCGCGAAGCCCACGCCAGCGTCCTGGCGCGGCGTGTGGTGGCTCAGTGGATGCGCAGGGCCAGCTTGCCCAGATGGTGCTTGCTCGCGGCTTCGAGCGCGCGGCCCGCGTCGTCTAGCCGGTACACCTGGAAGACCTCGACATGGAAGGGCCCTGCTTCAATGAGCCGGTTGAGGCGCGCGAGGACCTCAGCATTCGACTCGCCATTGTAGGCCGTGAGCTTCACACCGTCGGGGGCCCGTGGTTCCGGCTCGACGCCATTCGGGTAGGCGATGTGGCCTCCCTTCTTCACGGCCTGTAGCGCCGGGGCCCTGCCTTCGCCGCCCGCGAGCACCAGCGCCGCGTCGAGTCCTTCCGGCGCGAATTCCCGAATCGCCTTCGCCACGTCATCACCACCCCGTCCGTCCACCGCCTTCTCCGCCCCCAGGCGCTTCACCAACTCCACGCCGTCCGAGCCCGAAGCCACCGCCAGGACCCGCGCTCCCAGTCGCCTGGCGAGCTGCACCGCCAGATGGCCCACACCGCCGCTCGCGCCGTACACCAGCAGCGTCATGCCCTGGCGAACGTTCAGCGCGTCCTGCACGCCTTGGAGCGCCGTGATTCCATCCGCGGCCAGGACGCCCGCCTGTTCCGCGCTCAAGCCTTTCGGAACGAGCGCCGTGTTATCGGCCTTCACCACCGCGTACTCGGCGAAGAACCCGCCCTTGTCATTGAGGAAGCCGGAGCCGTACACCCGGTCGCCCACCTTGCGGGACGTGACGCCCTCGCCCACCGCCACGATGGTGCCGGCCCCGTCCGTTCCCAGCACATAGGGGAAGGATGACTTTCCAGGCTTGAGCAGCTCCATTTCCCCCTCGCGCTCCGCCGCGTCCCAGCTGCCGACGCCCGCGGTCTCCACCTGGATGAGCACCTCTCCCGCGCCCACGGCCGGAACGGCCACCGTCTTCACGCCAAGCACCTCCGGCCCACCGAAGCGGTCGATGGCGGCGGCCTTCATCTGCGACGGAATGGATGTCTTCATGGAGAGTCCTCGTGGGCGGGGAGCTCACGCCCCGACAGGGTTCTTCCGGAGCGTGGGCACGCCTCCCTCCGAATGCAGGGGACACCCACGGCGCCGCGAGCCAGGGGCCCCCCGCATGCCCGCCACCGTGGCGACCCTTCCGCTTCGCAAGGCCACGTCGCAGGCCAGCAAGCAACCGTGCGAGCGCGAGAAGCACGATCAGCACCCTCTTCGTAACCGTGCACCGGTTGGTGCCTGCGTGAAGGGACCGCCGGGCAGCGGACGGTGGCTGGGACGGCGCTCGGCGGTGGTGGCCTCGGCGTGACGAACCGCCACTCGTGGCGGCGCTCGCCCCCAAGGCCGCGCGCATCACGGGGTTGGACGTGCAGGTGGCCGTTCGACGTGACGCATCGAGGGCACGTCCCGTGGCGGATGCGATGTCCACCACGGGACAACTGTTTCACTTGAAGATGACCGGCGGGCGAGTCCCTTCGACGCGCTACTCGACGAACGACTTCGTGCTGTAGAGCGAAGCATCCACCTTGCGCAGGACAGGCAGGTTCGTGCCCGGCTCGCGCTCGGCCTGACGGTCGATGTACGTCTGGAGGACATCGGCATCGAGCACGCCGATGTCGGAGCGGCGCTCGGCCGGCACGTTGGCCAGCGTCACGTAGCCATCACCCCCCATGGCATTGAAGCTCAGCACGAACAGACGATAGATGGCGGTCGGCTGGAGCGCGTTCCACTGGCCCGTCGTCTGGTCCAGCACCTCCAGGTTGCTGGCGCGCTGGCCGCGAGCCTGGGCGGCGTTGACGTCGAAGCGCAGGCCGCCGGTGTACGGATAGGGCCCCGTGGTGCCGCCCTCCCGGAACGTGGCGTGCAACCCGTCCTCAATCATCGACTTCACCTCGGTGCCCGTGACGTCCAGCCGGAACAGCATGTTGCCGAAGGGCAGCACCTCGATGACGTCCGCCGCCGTCACCGGTCCCTGCAGCGGCCGGCGCACGCCGCCCGCGCTCTGCAACGTGATGTCCGCGCCGCCGTAATCCGCGTTCGCCACCTCCAGGTAGGCCTGGGCCACCAGCTGCTGGATGTCGCCACCCCGGCTGTGGACCTCGCCCAGGGCGTTGCAGCTCACGCTGGATCGGCCCGGCTCCGTGTTTCCCGGCACGCGACGATTGCAAAGCTCGTCGTCCGCCGTGGCCACCACCGTCCGGCTGTACTCATCGACCCGGCCCTGGAACGGCGCCAGCACCTGCGCGGCGGCGGCATCCGGCTGCGTCACCCGCAGGAAGCCACTGACGGCCACGCTGGCCAGCATCGCGGCGTTGTCGGATTCGGAGACGGGCGCCCCGTCCACGGAGAACTGATTGCCGATGAGGACGTGGGGCGTGCCGCCACAGGAGGTGACCACGCCCTCGGCGTCGAAGCGGAGGGTCATCTCTCCGACGACCTGCGAGTACTGCCAGGACTGCCCCAGGCACACGGTTTCGCCGTCGCGGTTGCGTAGCGACTCCGCGTAGGGCCCCGCGGGCGTTCCGACGTTGAAGGTCTCCATGGCGGCAGGCCCCAGCAGTGTGTGGGAGTCACCGCCGATGACCGCGTCCACGCCACTCAATTGCGGGATGATGGTCCGGTCGAGCTGGTACCCGATGTGGCTCATCACGATGATCTTGTTGATGCCCTGGGCCCGCAGCGCATCGATGGCGCGCTGGGCGGCGGGCACCTCGGCCTCGAACGTGGTGTCCGCGTCCGGGCTGGAGGACTCCTTCGTCTTGCCCGCAATCGTCAGGCCGACGATGCCAATCTTCTGGCCACCCCGTTCGACGACGGTGAAGGGCTCCACGTAGCCGGCAGCCCTGGAGGTGTGCAGGGCGGAGCCCGCGCCGAACTGGACGTTGGCGCTGATGACGGGCGTCTGGCACTGGCCGGCATGCAGGCGGTCGATGAAGCGCTTCAGCTCGGTGTCGCCCTTGTCGAACTCGTGGTTGCCCAGGGTGAAGGCGTCGAAGCACACCGTGTTCATCATCGCGGCGTCGGCCTCGCCAATCTGGCCCGCGCGGTTGAAGTACAGCGTGCCAGTGAGGGCGTCACCCGCGTGGAGCTTGAGCACGTTCTCCTTTCCGGCCGCCAGCTCCTTCATCGCGGACGTGACACGCGCGAACCCCGAGGATTCAACCTCCGCGGCCACGGTGTCACCCGCGGCGTTCGTCACGTTCAGCTCCAGGCTGGAACCCGCCAGGTGCGAGTGGTGGTCGTTGATGTGGAGGATGGTCAGGTCCAGCGGCGCGGGCTGCTCGCCTGGGTCGACGGCATCGTCATCACCACACGCGGACAGCACGCTGGCCGCCATCCACGTCATCGTCAACCAGCGCGTCCGACTCGACGAACGCGCCCCCCTGCGCACTTCCTTCTCCGTCTTCAATCGCATGAACCGCTCCCAGGTGCCTTGCGGAAGGCGGCATGGTGTCGGGCGTGAATGACAGCCCGGTTACGCCTTCCTACCCGGCCGGTGACACTTTCATGGCGATTGTCCGCGGCCCAGGACCTGGCGCCTTCACCCCGCCAGCATTTCGCGGGCGACCATGTGCATCCCGAGGAGCATCAAGCTGACCAGGAAACACGCCCGGAACAGCACGGGTGAGAGCTTCTGGCGCAGCCACTGCCCCACCTGCATCCCGATGAGCGCCGGCAGCAACATCAGGAGGGACTGGCCCAGCTGCGTCCCCGCGCCAGCGGCGTTGACGTAGAGCCCCGCCGCCAGGGCCAGCGTGGATACCGTGAATGAAATACCCATGGCCTGAATCAGCTCCTCTCGCTCGAAGCCCAACGCTTGCAGATACGGCACCGCGGGGATGACGAAGACCCCCGTCGCCGCCGTCACGAAGCCGGTGAGCGCGCCCACCCAGGGCCCCAGGCGCGACTCCGCCATTGGGCCCACCGTGAGTCGGGCCCCGCTGAGTCCCCAGGCCGCATAGGCCACCAACGCCACGCCCAGGGCCACCGTGGCCCACGCGCCCATGGGCGCGCCCAGCACCCACGCTCCGACGAGCGTGCCGGCGCAGACGCCCCCCTGCATCGGCGCCAGTCGCCGCAGCAGGGGGCCCAA
Source organism: Myxococcus virescens (assembly GCF_900101905.1). Lineage (NCBI taxonomy): Bacteria > Pseudomonadati > Myxococcota > Myxococcia > Myxococcales > Myxococcaceae > Myxococcus > Myxococcus virescens. Next base: position 728,412 of record NZ_FNAJ01000003.1, read on the forward strand.
GGTCGACCAGGGACGGAGTTGCCAGACATTGGTGACCAGGGAGGGCACGATGAGCAGGACCGCCGCTCGGGCGGGAGGCATCACCAGGGCCAGCAGCGCCATGGCGATGGTGGGCAGGCCCAGCCCCACCACGCCTTTGACCAGCCCCGCGAGCACGAAGACGGCAACAGTCACCAGAAGGCTGTCGGACGATGGCATGAGGGAAGCTCCGGGCGGGTGAGGGACACGCGATGCATTGATTCTGGGTGCCGCCCTCCGGCCTGAAAATTCGGAACTGCCCGCTGCCGCCTCAGGCCCACCCTGAGGCAGCGTCCCGCCGCGAAGGTTCGGCGCGCTATCGTCGCCCCACATGCCAAAGACGACACCCTCCAAGGGTCCTCGCGGGGACATCGACGCCCGCGTGAAAGAAGCCCTGGCCGAGCTCGAACGCCTCGCCACCCCCGCCAGGCGGGACAGTCTCGCCCGGTACGCGATTCCCTCTGACCATGCCCTCGGCGTGTCGATGCGGGACGTCCAGAGGCTGGCCAGGTGCCTTGGCCGGGACCACGCGCTCGCCAAGGCCTTGTGGAAGACAGGGGTCTACGAGGCACGCATGCTCTGTGCCTATATCGGCGAGGCGGACCGCGTCACACCGGCGGAGATGGACCGGTGGTGCCGCGACTTCGACAACTGGGCCGTCTGCGACACGTTGTGCTTCGCCCTCTGGGACCATACTCCGCATGCATGGGCCATGGCGGACAAGTGGTCCAGCCACCGCGATGAGTTCGTCAAGCGCGCGGCCTTCGCGCTGCTCGCCGCGCTCGCGGTCCACGACAAGTCCGGCGAAGACGCGCCACACCTCGGTGGGCTGGTCCTCATCGAGCGCGAAGCCACCGACGCCCGCAACTTCGTCAAGAAGGGCGTGAACTGGGCCCTGCGCGCCGTTGGTAGCAGACGCGGTCCCGCGGCGCGCACGGCGGCGCGCGCGCTGGCGACCCGGCTTTCAGCCAGCGAAGACGCCACCGCGCGCTGGATTGGCAAGGATGCGCTGCGCGCGTTCACCAAGCTGGATGCGAAGCCGCCCAAGCCCGCCGCCAAGGCGCCCCGTCGGAAGGCCGCGACGCGGCCCCCACAGCGCTAGCGCGGCGCCCCACCAGGGAAGCAGCCCAGGTCCGGAGGAATATCGAGATATGTACGTTCGTACATATCGCCAGCGGCACCTCGGGGCCTCATGCCTCATGCCCGCCTTCCCCCGGAGACCCACGTGGCCCCCCGTAGACATGACCCCGAGCGAAGGGACCGCATCATCGACGCCGCGCTCGCGGTCATCGCCGAAGGGGGCGTGGCGGGCACGTCGCACCGCCGGGTCGCCGAGCGCGCGGGCGTGCCCCTGGGCTCGATGACCTACCACTTCACCAGCATGGACGAGTTGCTGCACGAAGCGTTCAGCCGCTTCGCCCAGCGCATCAGCGAACGGTTCGCCGAGCGGCTCGCCGCGGCCACCGACCTCGACTCGCTGGTCTCCGCCATCGTCCACATCGTGCACGACGACCTCGCGGCGGGGCAGGACGAGCTCGTGCTCACGCTCGAGCTCTACACGCTCGCGGCGCGCCAACGCGCCTTCCGGCAAATCACCCACGACTGGATGCGCCGCAGCCGCGCCGTGCTGGAGCGGTTCGTCGACGCCAGGATGGCGCACCAGCTCGACGCCTTGGTTGAGGGGCTGTTCATCCACGTCAGCCTCGACCCCGCCCCACGCAGCCGCGACCTGACTCGGGACGCCGTGCGCCGCCTTCTCTCGCTCGCCCCCTGACCCGCCATGACCTCCACCTCCCCTCGTCTGGCCCCCCGCGAGTACCGGGCGGCCCGCGCGGCCGTCGCGGCGCTGTTCCTCACCAACGGCGCCATCCTCGCCAACCTCCTGCCGCGCTATCCGCAGATCAAAGCCGACCTGGGCCTCAGCAACGCTCAATACGGGCTGGCGGTCGCCGCGTTCCCCAGTGGCGCGATGGTCGCGGGGCTCGCCGCCGGAGCGCTCATCCGCCGCTTCCGCTCCTCGCGGGTCGCCGTCGCCGGCACGCTGCTGACGAGCCTGGGCGTGCTGGTCGCGGGCCTCGCGTCATCATGGTGGGTGCTCGCCGTTTCGCTCTTCTTCGCGGGCGGCATGGACGCCATCACCGACGTGGCGCAGAACTCCCACGGGCTGCGGGTGCAGCGGCTCTACGGCCGGTCCATCCTCAACTCCTTCCACGCGGTCTGGAGCATCGGCGCGGTGGTCGGCGGGCTCATGGGCGGGCTCGCCGCGGGACTGAACGTGCACCGGGGCCTGCATCTGGGATTCTCCGCCCTGCTCTTCGCCGGGGTGTCCCTGATGGCGCTGCGCTACACGATTCCCGGCCCCGAGCCCGTCGTCACCGTCGAGCCAGAGGCAGCCGCGGCGCACCAGGGCAGCGCTCCCGCGCGGCGTCAGCGGCCGGGGCGCGGGCGCATCTGGCTGATATTTGCCGCGCTGGTCTTGATTGCCGTCGGCGGCATCCTCGTCGAGGACGCGGGCATGACGTGGGCAGCCGTCTACCTTTCCGGAACACTCGGCGCCACGGCCGCCGTCGCTTCGTTCGGGTTCGTCGCCCTCGTGGGCGCGCAGTTCGTGGGCCGGCTGCTGGGCGATGGAATGGTGGACCGGTTCGGCCAGCGCGCGGTCGCTCGGGCAGGCGGCGCCACCACGGCGCTGGGGATGAGCGCCGCGTTGTTGTTTCCCTCCATCCCCGCAACCATCGCGGGCTTCGCGCTCGCGGGATTCGGCGTCGCCACGCTGGTTCCCGCCACCATGCACGCCGCTGATGAACTGCCCGGCCTGAGCGCGGGAATGGGGCTCACCATCGTCAGTTGGCTGATGCGCCTGGGGTTCCTCGCGTCACCCCCGCTCGTCGGGCTCATCGCCGATAACGTGGGCTTGCGCGTGGGGTTGCTCGGGGTACCGCTCGCGGGGACCCTCGTCGTGCTGCTCTCCGGAGTCCTGGCCACCGTCCGCGCCCCCGCCACCGCGCCGGGTGGCCAAGGCCCCTCCCTCCCGCAGCCCCATTGACGCGAGAGGCCAGTCTCACATCCTTGCCCGTTTTCCAGCGGGCGCCGTCTCGTCGAGGGCGGCGGATGGCTCCGCCCCGCTTCATGGTCGCATCCAGAGAGGGAAGACTCAGGGCCCATGCAGCGGGGCTCCCGCTGACGGTGCTCCCGCTCAGGCAGGACGTTCGATGCGTCCATCCCCGTGCCGGGCGAAGCGCCCTTCCTCTGGCGGATGGACCGGGCCATTGGCCGGCCAGGGCCAGCCCCCGAAGCCCGTGCGCTGGTAGTCCGCGAAGGCCTCCTGAATCTCCTGCCGCGAGTTCATCACGAACGGGCCGTACTGCACGACGGGCTCTCCAATCGGACGGCCCTGCAACATCAACAACTCCGCCTCGTCCGCGCCGTTCTCCAGCTCCACCGCGACGTCCGCCCGCAGCTCGATGCTGTGTGACGGCGGAATGGCACGCCCCGCCACGCGCAGGCTGGAGCCGAGGAAGAAGTAGAGCATCCGGTTGCTGCCACGGGCCGCCGCCGGCAGCGTCCACCGCGCGCCCGGGGCCAGCTTGAGCGTCCAGATGGCCACGTCCGCTTCTGCCTGCGCGGCCCACGACTTGGGCGGCGGCGGTGGCGCCTTCACGTCTCCCAGGCTTCCGGCCACCACCGTGACTTCCGTGGCGCGCCCTTCCGCGTCCCGGGCGACGTGCCGAGGGATGGCGTGGTTCCACATCATGGAGAAGTGCGGCTCCACGAGCTTGTTCGCCCGCGGCAGGTTGAGCCAGATTTGAAACAGCTCCACCGGGTTGGGTTGGTCGCGCTGGAGCAGCGGGAACATCTCCGAATGATTGATGCCCGCGCCCGCGGTGAGCCACTGCACATCCCCACCGCCGAAGCGCGCCGCCGCCCCCAGGGAATCCGCGTGGTCGAGCAGCCCGCGACGCACCACCGTGACTGTCTCGAACCCCCGGTGCGGGTGCTGGGGAAAACCGGGCACCACGGTGCCGTGATACATGTTCCAGCCGTCTCGCCCATCGAAGTCCTGGCCCAGGTTGCGGCCCGCCAGCGAGGCGGACGGACCGAGGCGCTCGTTCCCCATGGGGTACTTGTCGTCGTGGTGGACGCAAAAAAGAAACGGATCCGGGGTCCGCCACGGCATCCCGAGCGGCTCCACACGAAGGACGGCTTCTGGCTGCTGACTCATCTCCTACGCCTCATCCCTTCCAGAGCCCCATGAAAATTCCCTGAGCCGGGGCTCCCTCCGGTGAGCGTAACAACGGGCCCTCCGCGCCGCTTGCCCCGTAGGGCCTCCGCCCGGATGCCGGGCCGCCCGCGGCCCCCACAGCGGGCGCGGCGAGTGGAGCACGTCACCTGCCCCACCGTCCCACGAACCTCAGGCCCACAGCTCCTGAGCGAGCGTGTCCACCATCGCCACGGCGACCTCGGGCGGGGGCAGCCCGGCCTCGGACACGAGCACGGGATTCACTGGCACGCAGGCCTCCTCACGCAGGGCCGCCGCGGCCCGCTGCTTCGCCAGCCGGAGCACCTCGCGCTCCTCCTCCGACAGCCGCGCTTGCGCCCAGGCATCAATCTTCCACGAGAGCTCCGCGTGCCGCGTCTCGTCCTCCGCGATGCGGGCCATGGAGGTGCGCACCTCGTCGTCCTGGGCATGGAGCGACTGGTGCCGCGCCACCAGCGCGCCGAACGTCTCCCGCACACAGCCCTCCACCGCGTTGTCCAGGGCCACCGCGAACAGGGAACGGGGCGCCGCCGCGTCCACCCGGGGCACCTGGGGCGTCGCGCCGTGCCGCCCCGCCAGGCGGGCGCTGACCTCCGTGTGCATGACCTCCTCCAGGGCACTCATCAGCGCCGCGTCCTGCAGCGCGAGGTCCGCGCCATGCGCGGCCAGCTCCTCCCGGAGCAGCAGGAAGGCCTGGATGGACGCGGCCTCCAGGTGGGCAATGGCGGCGAAGTGCTGTCCCAGCACATCGTCACACGCCACCGCGCCCTGTGAGCGAAGTCCTTCGGGCCTGCGTCCCACGGAACAGTTGTCCTTGCCCCGCTCCAACACCTTGCGCTCCTCCTCCACCACCTCGCCCGTTGACGACACGCGCAGGGCATACTGCGTCAACTCCGTCCCCTTGCCACACGCCATGCCCTTGGTGCCGACGACGCCGAACGCACCGTCGCCCAATTCCTTCACCGCCCCATACTTGAGCCCGCTGCAGCGCACCTCGTAGCCCGCGGCAAAGGCAGTCAGCGCGGCCTCCTGCGCCGTATCAATCGGCCCCAGGAACGACTTCAGGGCCTCCAGCGAGGCGATGGCAGACACCACGTCGCCCCGGGTCGTCGCGAGGAAATAGTCGGTGCAGATGAAGCCGCAGGCGTCGCGGAACCCACGGGCAGGCGCCAAGGCCTCGAGCTCTGACAGACATGCCTGGGGCTGGGTCGCCGTCGCGCAAGGTGTTCCTACCGAGGAGACGGGGCGCGCTGCGGCGGGCTCGCCCGCCGCACGGAAGCTCCGCAGTTGAACGAAGTCCGGCGCGGCCGCAGGTGACAAGCCTGTCATGGCCAGCCCGCCGTTGTCGCAAGCGGGTGGCGAATAACCCGTCAGGTCCACCTCACCATCACATCCGGCCAGCGTCAGGGGAGACAGAAGCGAGGCGCGAAGGGCCCGGGAGAAGAGCAGACGCAAGCGATTCGAATCCATGGGTGCAAGACCTCCTGCGGTTGGGAGCCCGCACTTCAGCAATGAAGATGCCAACGCCTGCACGCCAGGGAGCGCCTGACCGGTGTCGCGAAATGCCGACGTCTCCTGCCTGCCCTGCTCAGAAACCTGAGGGGTGGTTCCTCATCTGACGCCCTGCCTGTCATTCCGGCCCTGCTTGCCTGGAACAGGCCATCCCGGGAGGGCCGCGTCTTGTCAAGGCATCGACAGCCCCTTGCATGACCACCGACGGGCGAGGGAGCCTCCTGTCAAGCTCGGGGCCTACCACTGGGGGGTGAGGGACAGCCTTTCAGTCGGAGCCTATTGAATGGCCTGACACAGAAACGGACCCGCAGGGTTGCCTGACCAGGCAGGAAGGAAGCTCGCGTCGATGAACCTCTCCTCCCATGAATTCTTGCTCCGGGACAAAGTCATCGCGGCACTCAACAGCACCTTGTCCCTCCCCCAAGCGCTCGAATCCGCCCGGGAGCCCCTGCTGGAGCTGACACCCGCCGACTACGTGGGCCTGTGCCTCATCAACCTGGGCCCCCTCGTCGAGTTCCAATGGCTGGTCCCCGGCTACCGGCTGGCCCTCCTGGATGAGTATTCCAAGTGGGTCGATTCCGACTTCGTGCGGGCCCCCATCTTCGCCCAGCCGAATGTGGTCCTCCGGGACTCGGAGATGATTACCCGCAAGGAATTGGAGCGCAGCGCGCTCTACCAGCGCAGCAAGGAGTTGGACTTGAGCCTGGAGCACGTCATGGCGGTGCTCCTGCCCGTCCATCCTCAACTCCTGGGAGCCTTCACGCTCTACCGGGACCGCCGGCTGGCTTTCTCGGAGAGGGACGCCGCCTTCCTGACGAGCCTCACGCCCCACCTGCTGAACGCGGTGCGCAACTGCCGCGACATGCAGACGGCCTCGACGGGCTCCCGGCTCCTGGAGGAGCTCTACAGCCGGCCGGGCGCCGCCTACGTCGTGGTGGCGCCGCCCTCCCACGAGGTGCTGCGCTCACGCCGGGCCGCCACGCTGCTGGAGCGGTGGTTCAAGCCCTCGGACCTTCATTCCTCGGGGATTCCGCTCGTCCTCATGGAGCGGCTGGAAGCCCTGACGCGGATGACGCCAGACGCGCAGCTCCAAAACAATCTCTGGGTCTCCCTCCACGGGGAGTCGTACCGCGTGGTGCGGTTCGTCGAGCTTCCCGAAACCGAAGGCCCGCGTCAGTGGGCCCTGATCCTGAACGAGATTCCCTTGTCGATTCCGCTCCCCGAAACCATGCGCATGCAGCTCACGGCCCGGCAGGTCGACATCGCCCGGGGCATGCTCCACAACTGGTCCAATGAGCAGATTGCCAGCGAGCTGGGCCTCTCCGAGGACACCGTGAAGACGCACGTGCGCGACATCTTCCGCCGCCTGAAGGTCGACCACCGGACGGACTTCCTCTACCAGGCGGCGCACCTCAACAAGCCCGTCTGAGGCGGCGCTTCAGAAGCGCGGCAGCTCCAGCAGGTTGTCCGTGAGGATGCCATTGGCCTTCGTCCGCAGGTACGGAGGCCGGGCGTCGATGACCTCGACCTTCACGTCTCGGGGCCACGTCTGCACCCGGGCATCGCCCCCCGCCTTGAGCCATTGGACCAGCTCCAAGCGGCTGCCCTCCCCCACCTCGTTGCCCTCCTTCCAGCGAAGGCGGGCAATGTGCTCGTGAAGCGCGCCTCCCTCGAGACGGATCTGGGTGATGTAGCGCATGAAGACGCCTCCCACTTCGCGGACGACGATTCGCAGGGAGGATCGCCTTCAGGCGCGGGACTGTCTCTACCACCGGGGAGGTATGCGGCCCTTAGCGCTCGCGGAAGATGCCCGGGTAGATGCACCGCGTGGCGCGGGCGGAGAAAATCACCGCCGCCTGGTCCTCGGGGTCCGTCAGCGTCCGCAACACCGCTTCCATCTCCGCCACATGGTCCCCGTCCAGCGCGCCGTGGCTGCGCAGGAAGGTGACGGACTTGCGGATGTTCGGAATCGCGTCGGCCGCAATCAGACGGTCCACGACACCCGTCGCTCGCGTCTGGGACAGGTACTCCAGCACGTACGCGGTCCCCAGCACCGCCGTCGGCACGCCGGACCGGGAGGTGAAGAAGTTCCAGCCGGTGTAGGCGTCCACCGCGGGAGTCCGTGCCGCGGTCTCCACGCGCACCTCCGGGCACCCCAGGTTCTTCAGGTCCGACAGCAGCCACTTCTCGTGACCGCGTTCCTCTCCGGCCTTCTGCACCAGCAGCTCCGCCAGGTGCGGGTGCCGGCCCTGGCGCGCGAGCCGGCGGCCTGCCTCCGCCAGCATCGGCGTGCTCCAGCGCGCATAGTGGTAGGTCTGAATCAGGTAGTGGATATAGCCCTCGGTGTCGATGGTGCCGTCGAAGAGGCGACGGGCGTCGGGCTGCGCGTCCAGTGCGGCCACCAGCCCGCGGGCCTCCTGCGCCAGCACCGCTACCCAGTCCACCTGCGTCGGGTTCTGCACTTGCGTGTTCACGGACGTCTCCTGTTTCCGGGCCGTTTCCGGTCCCCGGCTGCTGCGCGTTGAAGGTGAAGGGAAGGAAGGAGCGCCAGCGGCCTAGGCGGCGCGGCGAAGGGGGTGCTGCGCCAGCGCGTTGAAGCGCGCCAGGGTGCTGGCGGGAATCTCATCCAGCGCGGCGATGAGCGGCAGGGTGAAGCGGCGGAAGCTGGCGTCGTAGAGGGGCTCGGAGATGAAGCGCGCCCCCATCTTCCGGGCGAAGAGCGTGGGCGCCCTCGGCACGCGCAGGCCGTCCAGCAGGCCCTGCTCCGCGCGCAGCCGCTCCATGGGCGTGTAGTAGGGATTGCTGGGGATGGCGGGTGCATCCACCGGCTCCGGCACGTCCACGCGCCAGCGCTGGCTCATCCAGCCCCGGTAGGCGGCCACCTGACAGGACAGCATCGCGTCCTCGCGCGAATCCGTGTCCAGGTTCGCGGACGCAATCCAGTGCGTCACGCCGCGCCGCCGGCTCTCCTCGTAGATGCCCGCGTGCAGCCGGGTGACGGCCTCGGAGTGGCGCCAGCCGTCCAGCACGCAGAAGCGCGACGTCTCCGCGAGGACCATGCCCGGGCGGACCACGTCGGACAGGTCCAGCTTCTGCTCCAGCTCCAGCCCCAGCCGTCCGCCGATGGCCTCCGCCACCTCCGGGTTGGGCAGCAGCAGCCGCAACGTGGCCACCGGGGCCGCGTCCGCATAGACGACCAGGTGCACGGTGGTGTCCAGCGTGTCGAAACAGCTCACCTCGCGACGCGACGGTGGCATCCACCCCGTCATCAACCCCAGCTCTCCGCCGAAGACGGCCCAGCGGACGCGGACCGCGTCGTCGAGCTCGCGCTGGGTGGTGGCAACACGACAATGCATGGACGTCATGGGTTTCTCCGGGAAGCGAAGCGGGTCCGGCGTCGCGCCGTCCTCGCCCTTTCATTCGCCGCCCAAGCCCCGAGTGCGCGCGGGCCCTGCGCTTTTTGCTCCCCGCGAATCCAGGGCCCGCGGGGTACGACGGGGAGCGTGTCCCAGGACACCGTCTGGGGTGGACACCGCGAAGAAGCGCTGCGCCAACCTGGAGAATCTGGCGTAAGAAGCCGCGCATGGCGCGGACCCTCGATGGAACCGAAATCAGCCGGGTGATGCGGGCGGAGATGGCCCAGGACGTCGCGGCGCTCCAGGCCGCCGGCGTGACACCCGGGCTCTCCGTGGTGCTGGTGGGCAACAATCCGGCGAGCCAGGCGTACGTCGCGAGCAAGACGCGGGCGTGCGAGGCCCTGGGGATGCGCGGCCAGACGCTGACGCTGCCCGAGGACGTGTCGAAGGAGGCGCTGTTCGCCGTCATCGACCGGCTGAACGCCGACCCGTCCGTGCACGGCATCCTGGTGCAACTGCCGCTGCCTGCCCACCTGCCCTACAAGGCCGTCCTGGAGCACATCCACCCGGCGAAGGACGTGGATGGCTTCCACCCGGTGAACGCCGGGCTCGCCTTCGTCGGAGACCCCCGGGCCTTCGTACCCTGCACCCCCGCCGGCATCATGGAGATGCTCCGGCGCGAGGACATCCCCACCCGGGGCAAGCACGTGGTCATCGTGGGCCGCAGCCTCATCGTCAGCAAGCCGCTGGCGTCGCTGCTGATGGCACCGGGCCCCGACGCCACCGTCACCATCACCCACCGCCACACGCCGGACCTCGCGTCATTCACGCGGCAGGCGGACATCCTCATCGTCGCGGTGGGCAAGCAGAACCTCATCACCGCGGACATGGTGAAGCCGGGCGTCGTCGTCATCGACGTGGGGCAGAACCGCGTGTCCGACGCGAGCGCGCCGCGCGGCTACCGCATGGTGGGGGACGTGGACTTCGATGCCATCCAGCCCATTGCCAGCGCCATCACCCCGGTGCCCGGCGGCGTGGGGCCGATGACCATCACCATGCTGCTGGCGAACACGCTCCAGGCCGCGCGGCAGGCCCAGGCCCGGTGAGCCCGCCAGCGGCACGGGGCTGGACGTACACCGCAGACGTAGCGCGCCGCGTGGCACCGTGCCGGCACGGTGCTCGATGCCCGCGCTGACGTCCCCTGGACGCCCGGGTGCCCTGCGTCCCCAGCGCATGCGTGTCCGTCTTGCGATATCCACTGAGCGCATGAGGAACGCCCTTCATGCGGTGCGTGGCATCGGCGCGGCCCTGGCGCGGGGACTGTTGGTCGCCTACGTGGGAGTCGGACTGCTGGTGAGTGGGTGCAAGTCAGCCTCGCACAACCCGCCGCTCGCGCCTGACGCGGGTGCACGGGCGTGGGTGCGCATTCCCGCCTCCGATGCACGCGTGCAGTACCTCGGCCGGACGTACCGTTCGGACACCGGCGTCGTCTTCTCCCACCCCGGCGTGACGATCCGAGCCCGCTTCTGGGGAGACGCCGTTCGGATGGAGCTCCACGACACGGGCCAGGGTGGAGAGGTAGGGACCACCTACTTTGATGTCGTGATTGACGGGGCGCCCGCGCGACAGCTCGCGGTGAGCCGCCATCAGTCCAGCTACCTGCTCGCCACCGGCCTGGAAGTGGGGCTGCACACGCTGGAACTCATCAAGCGCACCGAGTCCCTGGTCGGCCACAGCGAACTCGTGGCGCTGGAGGTCCATGGCGAGCTCCGGGAGCCGCCCGCCCGCTCGGGGCTCCGGATGGAGTTCGTTGGGGACTCCGTCACCTGTGGCTACGGCAGCGACGTCGCCCTCATCCCGGACTCGCCCTCCTGGACCGCGCCCACCTTCACATCGAAGAACCAGAATCCCCGGCGCACCTATGCCTGGCTCACGGCGGGGAACCTGGGCGCGGAGGCGGTGCTCATCTGCTATTCGGGCCACGGGGTGTACCGCAACCTGGACATGTCCACGACCGGACTGGTGCCCGCGCTCTACGAACTCGCGGTCCCCGGCCACGGCGTCGCCTGGGACTTCTCTGGCCCGTCGCCCGATGTGATTGTCGTCAACGCGGGGACCAACGACACGTTCGCCGGCAGCGGCACCGACGCCTACCTTCCGGACGAAGCGGCCTTCAAATCCGCCTACCGCGCGTTCCTCACGCGGCTGCGGACGCTCCACCCGCGCGCTCATCTCGTCTGCACGTTGGGGAGCATGTCGGACGGCCACAAGCAGCTCGAGCAGAACGGCACGACGACTTCGGTCCATGTCGGTGACTGGCTCACCGAGCTTGTAGCAGAGCGACAGCAACAGGGAGATGCCCGCGTCTACCGGCACGTGATGGCCGTGCAGAATCCCAACGTGGACGGCGTGGGCGAGGACTGGCACCCGTCGGCGGCCACACACCAGAAGATGGCGGAGGCGCTGACCGGGTTCATCCGGGACGTCGTGCGGCCCTGAGCGGCTTCGTGCGCCGCGAGCCGCCACGCATGTGCGTCTCATAGCGCCGCCATACGCAGGAACAGGCACCTTGGCGCATGGCGCGAAGAGGTGCCTCCGGCAACGTCGCTCGTTTATCATCGGGCCATGCCCACCCATGAGACGAAGGCCACCGCCATCAGCGGGAAGGAAACGACGGTTCCGTTGCTTCCCTGCGTCTCGGCTGACGAAACATTGGCGTTCTACCAGGCGCTCGGCTTCACCGTGACGTACCAGATGACCAAGCCGTACCTGTACCTGGCGTTGCGCTGGAGTGACATCGAGCTGCACTTCGGCAAGGGCGCCAAGAGCCTGGACCCGAGCGAAGAGAACTCGGGTGGCTGCCTGGTCATGGTGGATTCGGTGGAGCCCTATCACCGGGCCTTCACGGACGCGCTGCGCGCGAAGTACGGCAAGGTGCTGGCCACGGGCAGGCCTCGCATCACCCGGTTCAGGCCCGGCCAGAGCCGCTTCTCACTGATTGACCCCGCCGGCAACAACATCATCTTCATCCAGCGCGATGAGCCGGAGGACCTGGAGTACGGCGGCTCCGAGAAGCTCACGGGACTGGCGAAGGCCATCGACAACGCGCGCATCCTGCGTGAGTTCAAGAATGACGACAAAGCCGCCGCGCGGGCGCTCGACATCGGACTCGCCAGGTATGAGGCGGAGGCGCCCGTGGTGGACCGGGTTCGTGCCCTGGCCGCCCGGATGGAGTTGGCGATTGCCCTGGGGGATGCCACGACGGGACGTGCCTTGAAGCAGCAACTGCAGGCCTTGCCCCTTCCCGAGGAGGCACGGAGCCAGTTGTCCGACGAGCTGAAGGCCGCGGAGCGCCTGGAGGACTGGCTCGCCCGAACCAGGCCCGACCCGGCGCCGTCCCAACGCACGGGCTCCCCGCGGCGACGGCGCTAGCGTTGGACGCCGCGCACAAGTCCATCTCGCGTTTCCTCACTCAGCGTCGACACCAGCGTCGGGATTCCCCGAGCCGCCCCGGCCTTCCTTGAACCCCTGGGTCGCCTCCCGGGCCGCGCCATGGGCTTCCTTCGCGGCCTTCCGGGCGCCTTCCTGAACCTCCTTCGTCGCCTCCCCCACTTCACGGCCCACCTGCCGCGAGTTCTCCCGCGCGGACTGCTCATTGCACCCGGTGAACGCCGCGAGCGACGCCCCCAGGCCCACCAGCGTGAGCCACTTCCAACCCTTGCCTTGCATTGCACGCCTCCTTGGCTCTTGGTGCGTTCGCACCTTCCGCAGGCGAAGGTAGTCACGCCCCCGCGGTGCGGCTGCCCGGGGGGCGAGCGCTCCCCTGGTGCGCCCAGGCAATGGCATCCACGCCAGCATGTGCGGGAGAGAACTGTCGGCGCGTCTTCTGGCTGGAAGCAGACAATCGACGGTGCCTAGGCTCCGTGCATGGACCTCATCGTCGAGAACGGCCTCGTGTTCGATGGTCTGGGCAATCCCCCGCGCAAGCTCCATGTGGGCATCCGGGGAAACACTGTCACCACGCTTTCGGAAGCACCGATTCCGCGCGCCCCGCATACGCGCGTCATCGACGCCACCGGCCATTGGGTGACACCGGGATTCATCGACTGCCACACGCACTACGACGCGGAGGTGGAGCTGGCGCCCTCGCTGTCGGAGTCCGTGCGACACGGCGTCACCACGGTGTTGATGGGGAGCTGCTCGCTCAGCCTCGCGCTGGGCACGCCCGAGGACCTGGCGGACATGTTCTGCCGCGTGGAGGCCATTCCCTACGACACCGTCCGGTCGCTGCTGGAGCAGCGCAAGACGTGGAACACGCTCGGCGACTACCTGGCGCACCTGGAGCAATTGCCGCTGGGCCCCCATGTCGCGTCCTTCCTGGGACACTCCGCGCTGCGAGCCCACACCATGGGCCTGCACCGCAGCCTGGAGCCCGGCCTGCGCCCACGGGAGGACGAGCTGCGCGCCATGGAGTCCCTGGTGCGCGAAGGGCTCGAGCTCGGCTACGTGGGCCTGTCCATCATGACGCTCAAGTGGGACAAGATGGGCGGCTCGCGCGACATCCGCAGCCGCCCCCTGCCGTCCACTTACGCCCGCTGGAGCGAATACCGCCGCCTGACGCGGCTGCTCCGCGAACGAGGCCGTGTCTTCCAGGGCGTGCCCAACATCAGCACCAAGGTGAACGTGGTGCTGTTCTTCCTGGAGAGCATCGGGTTGTTCCGCCCGAGCCTCAAGACGACCGTCATCTCGATGATGGACACGCGCGCCAACCGGGGCATCCACCGCCTCATCGGCGTGCTGTCCCAGGTGGCCAACCGGCTGCTGGGGGCGGACTTCCGGTGGCAGGCCCTGCCCGAAATCTTCGACCTCTGGGCGGACGGCATCGACCTGGTCGTCTTCGAGGAGTTCGGCGCGGGCGCCGCCGCCCTCCACCTCCAGGACGCCGCCTCACGCGCGGGGCTGCTGCGAACACCGGAGTACCGCAGCCGCTTCCGCCGCGAGTGGACGAACCGCTTCCTGCCGCGGGCCTTCCACCGGGACTTCAACGAGTCGCGCATCCTCCAGTGCCCCGACGCCAGCGTGGTGGGCAAGTCCTTCGCCCAGGTGGCGAAGGAGCAGGGGCGTGACGCGGTGGACGTCTTCCTGGACCTCATCTCCACCCACGGAGACGCCCTGCGCTGGTACACGGTGATGGCCAACGACCGGCGCGAGGAGCTGGAGCGCATCTGCCGGCATCCGGACATCCTCATGGGCTTCTCGGACGCCGGGGCGCACCTGCGCAACATGGCGCACTACAACTTCCCCCTGCGGCTGCTGCGGCTGGTGCGCGAGGCGGAGAAGCGCGGCGAGCCATTCATGAGCGTGGAGCGCGCCGTCCACCGGTTGACCGGGGAGCTGGCCGGGTGGTTCGGCCTGGATGCGGGCGTGCTCGCGGAGGGCCGCCGCGCGGACCTGGTGGTCATCCAGCCCGAAGGCCTGGACGCGAAGCTCGACCAGGTGGCCGAGGCGCCCATGGAGAACTTCGGGGGCTTCGTCCGCCTGGTCAACCGCAACGACGCCGCGGTGAAGGCGGTGCTCATCTCCGGACGCGAAGCGGTGAATGAAGCCGGAGTGTCTCCGGCCCTGGGCCGCGAGCGCGGCTTCGGCGGCGTGCTGCGCGCCCGGGCTTGAGAGCCCGAGCGCGACCCGCGGGAATCAAGGCGTGGTGGTCCGCTGCTGCGCCCGCATCCAATCCCTCCCAAGCTGCCGATGCCCCTGGTGCGCTCAACGCGCTTCGCGACATCCCCTCATCTTCCGTCGCCTCTGGCGATGAAACATCGGCGAACCGGGCCCCGGTCCACGGGACTTCACGGTGAAAAGTCCAGCGTCGCCCGGACCGCATCGTGGTCGGAGCCTCCCGCGCGCAGCACCTTCGCACCGGTCAGGCGAAGTTCGCGGCCAAGGACATGGTCGATTTCGACGACGCTCGGGAGGACGGAGGCAGAACCAGGCCATGTGGCACCACAGTCGGCATTCGGTCCGTCACAAGCGTGCTGGAAACCCGCGGAGGCGAAGGCCTTCATGGCCTCGCCTGAGCGGCCTTCATTCATGTCCCCCAGCACCAGGACCGGTCCTCGCCATCGCGCATAGCGCCGCACCAGCGCCTCCGCCTGACGATGCCGAAGCACCGCGTTCTTCTCCATGGAAGTGAGCAGGTCATCTGCCCGCTGATGCCTGGCACCTGGCGCCATCAGGTGCACACAGGCCACCTTCACCAGGTGCTCACCGAGCCGAACGTCCGCCTCCAGCGCGGGCATCCGATGTGGCGTCTGTGGTAAATGCTCCGTTCGCAGCAGCCGATGCCGGCTGGCGATACCCACACCCCAGGTTCCCTTTCGCGGAACCAACCGCACGTGGGGGAACTGCTTCCCAAGTCGTTTCCGAAAGGCCCTGACGAATCTCGGCGTCAGCTCACGCAGGCACAGGATATCGGGCGCCTCCTTCTCGATGACATCGAGCGACTTCTGCACGTCCTCCTCGGGAGCGGAGTAGAGGACGTTGTAGGTCATCACCGTGACTGGCTTGGGCGGTGAAGGCGCGGCACTTTCCTGGAGGGAAAGGACCCATGTGAGCATGAGGCTGGAGAGACACATCTCCACAATCCCCGGCAAGTCCCGTGCCCGTGGCAGGGAAACCGCACCGGCCCGTCATGGTCAGCGCCCTGCATGATGGGCGGGCGAGGGGAGTGGCCAGGCACTGTGCCGCCTCGACTTCCGCCGTGCTTTGTTCGAGCGAGCAGCGCAGAAACCCGATTCACGACAGGAGCCCATCGAACCATGTTCAAGAGAGCGGCAGTCCTGATGTTGAACTGTGGCGTATTGCTGTCCGGCTGCGGGCCCGACTCGCAGACCGGGAACGCTGAACTCCTCTCCAACCTGACCGAGGCAGGGTTTCGCCCCGACGACATCACCGTCGTCGATGACGCCGTCTACGTCGGGGGCGACGCGCATGTGCCGCTCGCGGCCTCCCGGGAGATGCTCCAGCATGGAGAGGGAAGCAAGGAGCACTACAGGACGACCCACATCGTCGGCTCCAGCGTGACGAGGATTTGCGTCAATCCCACGGTGGAGTTCCAGAGCCATGTCCGGCTCAACCAAGGCCTCGACATGGCCCTCGCCAACTACAATGCCTTGGGACTCAGGATTGCCTTTGTTCGAGGCTCGGCCACCGGCTGTACCGCGAACATCACCGCGAGAACCATGGCGGGTGGCGGTCACGCCGCGGGCTATCCCTCAGGCGGACTCCCCTATGGGACGATTTCGATTGGCACCAGCCTGAACAGCTACGGCGTGGACGTGAGTGAACATGTCATCACCCATGCGCTGGGCCACACCATCGGCCTCCGCCACACGGATCTATTCAACCCGAGCATCAGTTGTGGCAGCGGGGGTGGCGTGACGGAGCCGACGGGCACGGGCGCCTTGCACATCCCCGGAACGCCCACGGGGGCAACGCCAGGCGGGTCCATCATGAACACCTGCTACCCGCCTGACACCGACGGTGAGTTCACCCCCTCCGACATCGTCGCGTTGAACTACATGTACTGAGATGCAGCGGTTCGATGCGCCTGCACATGAGGCGCATCATCCGCCGCCGCGGCGGCACGTCCGCCGAGGAGTTCCATCGGGACGCGGAAGCCGTCACAGCGGACCAGGAACGACTGAAGGGCCAAGGCACGCGCTGAACGCACCGAGGCCCTACGGTGACTCCAGCCGGAAGCGCCCGTCCGTCAACCCACGGCGAACGGCGCCCACGGTCTCCGCGGCGTCCTGACTGCTGGTGTCGAGCACATTCCCCTCGGGGAGGGCCACCTCGCGGAAGCCGCGCCAGATGTTGCGCACCACGTCTGCGTCGGTGAGTGCGTCCGCGTGGACACGTCTCGTGGCACGCGCCACCGTCTCCGCTTCGCCCGGAAGCAGGACGATGAGGCGCAAGTCGAGCCGATGCGTCCGGGCGGCGGCAAGCCAGGGCTCGAAGAACCAAGGGCCGATGACGCCATCGACCATGACCTCATACCCGCCCACGGCATAACTCGCCGCGCTCGCCGCCAGCGCCGTCATCACCGTGGTGTTCTGAGCGTGGGACTCTGGCAGCCAGGGCGCCAGCGCACCCTTGCGGATGTAGGAATAGAAGTCGTCGGCATGCAGGTGGACCGCACGCGCCAGCGGAGACTGCTCCGCGAGTCCACGTGCCACGGTGGACTTGCCAGCACCTGACGGGCCCGACACGAGGACGATTCGGTTCGCCTTCATAAACCTCAGCGTAGCGGCTCGAACTCACCGACGAAACCGCTCGCGGCTTTCACAAAAGGGAGGCGCTGCTCTCCATGTGCACCGAATGCACGCGCTGGAGAAAGCCCCGCATGTGGGACACGATTTCGTCCAGGTGCGTCTCCAGCGCCCAGTGTCCCGCGTCCAGGACGTGCAGCTCGGCGTCCGGAACGTCTCGAAGGTACGCGCGTCCGGCGCCCTCCGGCATGTAGCCGTCGTGGGGCCCCCACAGAATCAAGGTCGGGGGTTGATGCTCGCGCAGATACGCCTGATAGCGGGACATCCACGCCAGCGTCGTGCGCTGGTCCTCCAGCAGATGGACCAGGTTCTCCTTCCGGCCGAAGCGCTCCACCAGGGACCAGGACAACGTCCACAGGTCCGGGCTGACGCGGTCGACGAGGCACTCGGGAATCTCGCCGATGAACTCGTCCCTGAAGCCGTCCTCACTCACCGCGGCCATCAACTTCGCTCGGCGCTCGGGCGTCGGATTCGCCCAGGACTCCTTCAGCATCCGGTACTTCGGCCCGAACTGGTCCACGTAGATGTCGCCGTTCTGGATGACGAGCGCCGCGACTCGCTCGGGCGCGCGCAGTGCCAGCCGGAAGCCAAACTGCGAGCCGTAGTCATGCAGGTACAGCGCGTAGCGCCTGAGCCCCAGCGTCTCCACGAACCGCTCCAGGAAGCGTGCGTACCCGTCAAACGTGTAGCTGAAGCGGCTCGGCTCCGGCGTCGCGCTGTACCCGAAGCCCGGCGCGTCCGGCGCGATGAGCCGCCATGCGTCCGCGAGCGCTGGCAGCAGGTTGCGGAACTGGAATGACGAGCACGGATAGCCGTGCGGCAAGAGCACCACCGGAGCATCCTCGGGCCCGGCCTCGCGGTAGAAAATCTCGAGGCCCTCCACTTCCACCGTCCTGTGATGGACCGCCGGCATGCATGAACCTCCCTGACCAGCGCCTGCCTTTCGGCGAAAACCTAGTCACCCAGGAGTCACCCCGTGGCTGGATGCCAGCTGCCGTCGCCCGGTTGCTCGCGGGTCAACCGGGATAGAGTCCGCCCCACGGCCCGGCCGTGGCCGCCCCCTCATTCCGCCCCGCATTTCGACGGCGCCTTCGTGAGGACTCGCGACGAGCGGAGCCTCCTCACCTTCATGGTCTACCTCAATGAATGTCCGGGCGGAGGCGCGACGAACTTCCTGTCGCTTGGGCACTCCGTGACGCCGCGCACGGGCAGCGCGCTGCTCTTCAATCACCGCTTGCTTCACGAGGGCGCCACCGTCACCCAGGGCCGCAAGTACGCGCTGCGCACCGACCTCATGTATCGGCGCCCAGCCTCATGACCCTATCAACCCTCTCCAGTTTGGCACGGGCGCCATGCCCATGAACTTGAGTGGTGCCTGGTGCAACCCGCAGCAGCCAGGCTGCTCCCTCCGCCCCGGGAGTCCGTGCCACCCGGCGCGGAAGGCTCAGGTCGTCCCCGTCTTCAGCGCGGGCTGATGCCGAAGCAGGCTCGAACCGCTGACAATGAGAATCCCGGTGAGCACCAACACGGCCCCCACGGCGAAGAAGCCATCCGCCTGCTCATTCAGCACCAGGATGCCCGCGCTGACGCCAAACAGCGGCGTCATGAAGGAGAAGACCGACAGGTTGGAGGCAAGATAGCGGCGCAGGAGCCAGAACCAGGTGAGGTAGCTGGCGAAGCAGACGATGACGCCCTGAAACAACAGACTTGCCCAGGCGATGGGCGCCATTGAAATCGGGCCGGCCTGACCGGTGAGCAGGGCCACCGGCAGCAGGAGCGCGACGCCGCCCACCAGTTGGTAGAGGAGCGTCTGGGTGGGGGGCGCATCAGATAGCGCCGTCACACGAATGGCCACGGTGGTGGCCCCCCAGGCGAGTCCTGCCAGCAGCCCCAGCGCGTCGCCCCAGAGCACGCCCGGGCTGATGTCGCCTTGGAGCCAGCCACCGCCAAAGGCCAACGCGATGCCCGCGAAAGCCACGGCGATGCCCAACCACTGCGTGCGCCGCAGCCGCTCGGCAGGCACGAGCCAATGCAGGCCCAGGGCCGCGAAGATGGGCGCGGTGTAGAGGAAGACGCCCATGTGTGACGCGTGGGTGTGGCGCAGCCCCTCGCCGACGAAGAGGAACTCCAGCGCGAAGAGCGCGCCCACCACGAGCCCTGGACGCCAGGGGCCACGGCGCAAGAGCCCTCGCTCGCCGCGCACCCAGCACAACAGCCCCACGAGCAGCGCGCCCACACCCGAGCGCACCGCCATCTGCATCATGGAGGGGATGTGGGGAGCCGCCAGCTTGACGGCCACCTGCTGCATGCCCCAGATGGCGCACAACGCGAGCATGCTCGCGAGCGCGAAGCCGTCCGCGGGTTTCCGGTGAGAACTCATGCGGACATCCTGCGCATGGCGGGGCTGATTGATATAGCGAGATTCCGACAACCCATCCCGAGAAGGCGCCATGGCGAAGCAGCTCCAGGTTCCTTTCACCACAAACCTTCCACACCCCGTGTATTTTCGGACGGCGAGCCTGCCTGCCGCGGCGACGTACCCCCGGCATCGGCACCCCTGGGGTGAGTTCGTCTACGCGTTCAGCGGGGTGATGGAACTCAAGCTGGCAGGCAGCCACTACCTGGCGCCACCGCAGTACGGCATCTGGCTTCCACCCGACGTGGAGCACCGGGGCATGAACCGCTCCGAGGCGAGCCACTGCTCGCTCTACCTCGCGCAGGCGTGGTGCCGGGGCATGCCCAAGACGACGTGCGCGCTGGCGGTGAGTCCACTGGTGAAGTCATTGCTGGAGCACCTCCGTGCGCATGAGCTGGCGCAGCCTCGCACGAGCGCCGAGCGCCGGCTGTTCCGGGTGCTCATCGACCAGCTGACGCTGGCCCCCACCCATGGGAGCTACCTGCCCATGTCCGATGACTCGCTCCTGGAGCCGGTCCTCACGGCGCTCGAGCAGCACCCGGAGGATGAGCGCTCCCTGGCCGAGTGGGCTCGGGTGCTGCACACCACGGAGCGGACGCTGGAGCGGCGCTGTCAGCAGCATCTGGGGCTGTCGTTCAGCGAGTGGCGCCAGCGGCTGCGCGTGGTCAAGGCGCTCGCGAGGCTGGAGCAGGGCCACTCCGTGGAGGCCATCGCGCTCGACCTGGGCTACAGCAGCGCCTCCGCCTTCATCGCGATGTTCCGGCGGATGACAGGCACCACGCCGGACAAGGTCCGGGGCCACGGCTTCGTGGCCTCGTGAGGGTCGCACATGAATCTCATTGAATGCTCATCCCTGACAGGGGCCGTTGTTGGAAGCGGCGTGGGCGCGGTGTTCGGCTACCAATGGGCGGGCGTCCTGGGCGCTGGGGCAGGCGCGGTGGGGGGCTTCGTCCTGGGCCTGTTTCCCGGCCCGCTCATTGGCGGTGGACTGTTCTGGGTCGTCCTGACGCAGGACCGTTGGTCCCGGCGGAAGCAACTGCGCCCCCGTCTCGGACGCTACTGGGCTCGGGACCAAGCTCAGGCATGGGAGGACCTGAAGGAACGGCTTCCTGTCGCAACGAAGGTCCAAGGCACCGTCATCCTGCGCGATTCCTTCGACTGTCACCTCGACATCGGTGTCACCTTCCCCGGGCGAATCAATTCCTGGAACCACCCACACGACAATCCCACCCCTCCCCCGCTCGACGCCCGCGTGGAAGCCACCGTGCTCTCGTTTGACGATGCAGCCCGGGAAGTGGTCCTCACACGCCGGGAACAAGTCCCACCGGAGTGAGCCCCATCGCCCGCTGGAAAAACGAGGGCCGCGCCCCCCTTGGAATGGGCGCGGCCCTCACGTGCGGCATCGAAGAGTTGAAGGACTACTCGCAGCTGCCCTGCCGCAGGTACGACAACAGCGAAGCGTCGTTCTCTGAAGCCGGCTCCGCACCCACCAGGCACTGCCCCTGGGCGACGACGACCTGCGCGTCATTCGCGGAGAGCAGCAGCTCGCCCGTCACCACCTGCAGGCCGCCCTTGAAGCCCGTGGCGCTGTTGGCAGGCGCCGCGCGCAGGCTCGGCCCCCCCGCGCCCCCGCTGAGACGCAGCCGATAGGTCGCATCCTCATACGCCGCGGGAATCTCCGACGCGGGGTCCGCCTTCAGCGGCGCCAGGTAGAAGCGCGTCACCAGGTCGAACTCCGGCTGCACCTTCAGCAGCGGCGCGCCGTCCGCCCCGCGCGTCAGCGTCACGTCGAAGTGCCGACCCGACTGCTCATTGAGGTCCAGCGCGAAGAGCTTGTCGTTCCCCAGGCTCAGGTGGGTCTGCGCGTCGCCAAGGCCCAGGTTCTTCACCACGAAGTCCGTCTGGTTCTCCGTCGCCTCGACGGAGTACGAGATGCCGGCCAGGGACACCGTCCAATCCTTGCCACGCAGCGCCGGCGCCAACCCCGCGTAGGGAAGGCGAACCTCCGTGGTGTTGAGGTCCAGCGAGAAGCGCGCGCGCTTCGCCTGACCGTCCGCCTCGAACGCCACGAGCGGCGTGGCCCGCGCGGAGGAGAACGCGAAGGTGCTCCCCTCCAGCGCCAGCTCCAGCCGCAACGCGTCCAGGATGGAGGCGCTGACAATCCAGTGCGACTCGCCCTCCTTCGTCACCTTGAGCTCGACCTGCCCCACCATCACCTTCGGCAGGAACCCGGCCGATTCGGCGTCGATCTGTTCCACCGCACCCTTCAAGCCGCCCAGGTCCACCACCAGCGAGACGGTCTTCGGCAGGAAGCGCAGCGCCAGCGGCTCCGCGCGCTTCGCGCCGATGAGCAACTCCAGCTCCAGGGAGTCGTCCCCCAGGTTCGTCGCGCGAACGCGCAGCTGCGCATCATCCACGAAGCGGACACAGTCCGCGTCCGCAGGCTCTCTGCCGTCCGTGCAGATCTGCTCGCCCTTCAAGCGGAAGACGGTGGCGTTGTCCTCCGTGGACTCCACGTTGGCCTCGGTGAAGACGCGCTCGCGCAGGAACCGCTCCAACTCGTCCGCCTGCGCGTCCACTTCATCCGCGTCGAACAAGGCGGACAGCGCCTCGCCTTCGTCGCCCGCCTGCCGCCCCGGAAGCGGCACGCCCTCGAAGCCCGCACCGAACAACGCCATCGCGTCATCCAGGCCATTGAGCGTCGACAGGTTGCTCACGGTCTTCATGCTGCTGCTGACACCTCGCAGCGTCTCCGCCGACCGGGAGGCGGCGATGTCGGCGACCTTCTTCGCGTCGGGAGCTTCATCGGAATCACAGCCCGTCGTGACGAATGCGACAGCCGCGACGGCCGCGAGCCAGGACCTGGAGTTCTGCATGGGGCGTTGCTCCTTGGGGTGGGTAGACAGGGCCCCCGCATCAGCAACGACCGCGCCAACCCAGACCCCCGGTGTTTTCAAGGGTTTCCGACACACCCTTGGCCTCATCGTCGGGGTTGCCGTGACATTCCTGTCATGACGGGCCTGTCGGCGCCGGTGCCAGGGTAATGCTTGCCGGTGCGGGGAATTCCCTGAGGCATCCCCTCGGATGAGCAGCAGCCTGTCCCCGCGCTCCGGC
This sequence comes from Myxococcus virescens, assembly GCF_900101905.1. Taxonomy (NCBI): domain Bacteria; kingdom Pseudomonadati; phylum Myxococcota; class Myxococcia; order Myxococcales; family Myxococcaceae; genus Myxococcus; species Myxococcus virescens. The sequence continues at coordinate 751,413 of NZ_FNAJ01000003.1, forward strand.
GTCTTCACGCGCACCTCCTTCAGACCCATTCCGAATTTGAGGTCCTTCACGTCCCGGAACGTCTCCTCCGTGGTGAAGCGCCGGCCGTAGGTGTCCAGCAGCTCCTGGGCCGTGGCCTCGCCGAAGCTGGTGGCCAGGCACCAGTCCACCGACGACGCCACGCAATCCGCGCACGTCGCGGATGCATACACCCGCTCACGCGCCGCGGGCTTCGTGCCCTACGTCACCGTGCGCGCGCTGGACCGGATGACGGTGAACGCCGGGTGGGACCCGCAGTCGCCCGTCCCGCCCGGGTCAACAGCTCGTCTCGACGAAGCACCGCGCCTCGAATGCCACACGAGGCGCGGTGCCCACCTTCAGCGCTGCCAGTGGAAGGCCCTGCGGAGTACGAGCGAACGGCTGAGGGGCGGAAGCAGGCAGCGTAGCCAACCTGTCTACCGAAGCGGCTCTCCCGCACCTGACCCGCCTCGGCTTGCCGTCAGCTCCCAGCGGTGGAGGGATGCCACCTTCAGAGAGGCCGTCCGCTCAGGGCGCGTATGCCTCCGCCGTGGCAAGTTGGCGGGTGCCATCTTCCCCCCACGACGAGAACCCTCGAAACTGAGCATGCTTTGGCTTTCGATGTGGTCATGTCCTGCCGCGCAGATACCGCCTTGGCGTTTCGCCGGTCATCTGGCGGAAAAAGGCGATAAAGGCGCTGTCGCTGGCGAAGCCCAAATCGAAGGCCACCCCGCTCACGTTCTCTCCCGAGGCCAGCAAATCCACCGCCCGCAGAAGCCGCCAGCTCTGCCGCCAAGCCTGGTAACTCATACCGGTCTCGCGCCGGAAGATGCGAGTGATCGTGCGAGCGCTGGCTCCCACCAGGTTCGCGAGCCCAGAGAGTTCGGGCGGCAATTCGTCAAGGTTGAGCCGCGAGAGGCGCGGATCGCTCGGCACCGGCAAGAGCATCGGCTCGCGCCGGGCCGTCCGCAGCTCATCAAGGCAGACCGCCAGCAGGTTCGCCGCAGCCCCCTTGTTCCAGTCGGTCTCGAAGGGCGCATGGCTGATCCGTTCGAACACCTCACGCAGAAGCGGTGTCATCGACAGGATCGCCGGCCCCTCGGTCGGGGGCGCGATGCGGGACGTGTCGAGATAGATCGAGCGATATTCCACCTCACCGCGGATCAACACCCGATGCGCGGTCGCCGGCGGAATCCATGCCACCCGGATCGGCGGCAGCATCGAAATCATGCCGGGTAGCGCAATGCGGATCGAGCCGGCGTAGGCGAAGAGGAGCTGCCCTCTTTGATGGCTGTGCAGGCCGGAATCGTGGCGCACCAGCAGCGAGGCGATGCCGCTGACCGGCGCCGCCTGCTGGTCGGGGTCAAAAGGGTCGCTGGGCGCTAGCCAGGGCACTTGTCCGATTTCCGATGGAAATTGTCTTTCCGTTTGTAATACGCGGAGGCCCGAACGGCTACACGTGTTGGCGAATCGTCGTTGAGGTTGCCATGTCCCCCCGTCCGCCGTTCCTGCTCGCCATTCTGCTCCTGAGCTTTCCGCAGATCGTTGAAACCATCTACAGCCCGGCCCTGCCGCTGATCGCTACGGCCTATCGCGTCACCCCAGCCGAGACGGGCCAGACGCTGTCACTCTGGTTCGCAGCCTTCGCTTTCGGCGTGGTGGCCTGGGGCCGACTCTCCGATCTGTGGGGCCGCCGCCCGGCGCTCCTTGCGGGCCTTGCGCTTTATGCGGCGGGTGCGGCGTGGGCCATGGTCGCCAGTGATTTCTCACATTTGCTGGCCGCACGGCTTATTTCCGCCTTCGGCGCGGCGGTTGGATCGATCGTTACCCAGACCGCGCTACGCGATAGCCATGCTGGGCCGGAGCTGGGCCGGGTCTTCGCGGTGCTTGGGCTGGCGCTGGCTATCAGCCCGGCGGTGGGCCTCTTCGCAGGCCAACTGCTCGCGGCCAAGGCCGGTCACAGTGGCGTCTTCGCGGCCCTCGGACTGCTTGCGGCGTCCATGCTCGGGTTGAGTCTCTGGCGCTGGCCTGAAACCCGCCCCGCTACTTTGTCTGTCGCCCCATTCTGGCCCACCTTCCGAGTCATGCTCCGCGATCCCGGCATTTGGCGCTGTACCCTGCTGATCGCCGCATTCAATGCCGCGATCTTCACCTGGTACCAGCTTGGCCCCTTCCTCTTTGCCGGGTTGGAGAACCCCTGGCTCTCATTCGGCCAGAGCGGTTTCCTGCTCGCCGCCGGGGCGCTGGCGGGGGCGCTGATGAACCGTGCCCTGTTGCGCCGCGGTTGGACGGCGGAAGCGCTGATCTCGCTCGGCGTCCTCCTCCTGGGGGCGGGGACCGGGCTCGTCATCCTGCTCACCGCGCTTCTGCCGCAGAGCCTGGCCTTCCTGATCGGCGTGACGCTGATCTCGTCCGCCTATGCCGTCGCGATCCCCAATGTGCTGGCCATCGCCCTGCGAGCCTACGCTGATCGGTTCGGGACTGCTGGCGCAATCCTGAGTCTCTTCTACTACAACCTCCTCGGCGTAGGACTGGTGATTGCCGGCTACGGCCAGCGCCTGGATTTTGCCTTGGCCATCTGCGCGCTGCTGGCGGCGATCGTCAGCGTCCGGCCAATGACGCGCAGAGGGGCATTGAGTGAGGAATCGCCTCCGGGGAGCAAGTCCCGAATCCTGTGTCGTTCGTCAGGAGGGGGTCGGAGCTGAGGGATCCCCTCGTCTAGCAAGTGGATCAACCAGCGCCTGCCTGGCCGCCACGTGCGAGGGAGCTGGCGCCTGGGCAGAAGGGCGGCCACCAGGAAGCGCAAGGTGGCCATCGACGAAGAGCAGGTGCGGGGCTTCCTCTCGGAGGTATTCGGGGTTGTCCTGGCCGAGCGCACGCAGGCTGTCATTGCGTTGGACTGCCCTGTGGAGCGTGAACCTCCGGGCCGTGCCTTGGGTCCAGAGGTTTCACCACGCGTGTTTCGCGACGCAAATGCTGCGCACCCTCTCACATGGGCGCAAAAATTTCGTAACCCGACTCCGGCCTCCCAAACGGCGTGGAAATTCGCACGCGATTGCGAGATGGGGCTGGCCGTTTGAGCAACCGTTGATACGGTGTTCCGCGTGTCCTCGGCCTCCCGCACACTCCTGGCAGTGGCCCTGGGGCTCGCCCTGGGCTCGGCCATTGGCATCGGTGGCTACACCTTCGCGTACGCGAAGGGCGCGGCCTACCTGCATGACGATCCAGCCGCCTGCGCCAACTGCCACATCATGACCGAGCAGTACGATGGCTGGCGCAAGAGCAGCCACCACGCGGTGGCCACCTGTAACGACTGCCACACGCCGGCGGCACTGGTGCCCAAGTACCTCAACAAGGCGAGCAACGGCTTCTGGCACTCCTTCTACTTCACCACCGGCACCTTCCCGGACCCCATCCGCATCCGCCCCGCCAACCGGCAGGTGACGGAGAGCGCTTGCCGGAACTGCCACGCCAGCCTCGTGGAGAGCATCGAAACGCCCCACGCGGACTCGTTGCAGTGCCTCACTTGCCACAACTCCGTGGGGCACCCCGAAGGCTCCGGGAACCCCGAACTCATCCATCAGGAGGTTGAACGATGACCGAGCCCGAGAAGCAACGGCGCTTCAGCGGCGTCAAGCTGGTGATTGCCGTGGCGGTGGCCGCCGCCCTGGCCGCCGCTGGCGTCACCGCGCTCCTGGTCAACATCATGGAGCGCAAGCAGGAGGCGAAGAATCCCTTCTACCGGGTGGTGGAGCTGGACGACACCATCACCGACCCGGAGGTGTGGGGGCGGAACTTCCCGCTGCAGTACGACAGCTACAAGCGCACGGTGGACCAGAAGCGCACCCGCTATGGCGGCAGTGAAGCCGTGGCGCGCACGCCGTCCCAGGCGGACCCACGCACCGTCGTCGCGCAGAGCCGGCTCGAGGAGGACCCACGGCTGGTGACGATGTGGAGCGGCTACGCCTTCGCCACCGACTTCCGCGAGGAGCGCGGCCACGCGCACATGCTGGACGACCAAGTCTACACCGAGCGCCAGCACGTGACGCAGCAGCCGGGCACCTGCATCCACTGCCACGCCAGCGTGTACGTGCCCTACAAGAAGCTCGGCGACGGCGACCTCATCAAGGGCTTCGAGAAGATGAACCAGATGCCCTTCATGGAGGCGCGCAAGCTGGTGGAGCACCCCGTCTCATGCATCGACTGCCACGACCCCACCACGATGCAGTTGCGCGTGACGCGGCCTGGCTTCATCGAGGGCATCGCCGCGCTCAAGGCCAGCCAGGGCGTTCCCAACTTCCGGGTGAATCAGGACGCGACGCGCCAGGAGATGCGCACGTACGTGTGCGGGCAGTGCCACGTCGAGTACTACTTCAAGGGCAAGGAGAAGCGCCTCACGTACCCCTGGGCCAAGGGCATCAACATCGATCAGATCATGGCCTACTACGACGAGGACGGGCACTCCGACTGGACGCACGAGCTCACGGGCGCCAAGGTGCTGAAGGCGCAGCACCCCGAGTTCGAGATGTACAACCAGGGCATCCACGCGAAGAGCGGCGTGGCCTGCGCGGACTGCCACATGCCGTTCATGCGCGAGGGGGCGATGAAGGTCAGCGACCACCAGGTGCGCAGCCCGCTGCTGAACATCAACCGCGCGTGCCAGACGTGCCACAAGTGGAGCGAGGCGGAGCTGCTCCAGCGCGCGGAGACCATCCAGACGCGCACCTTCGAGACGCGGAACATCGCCATGGACGCGCTGGTGGACCTCATCCACGACCTCGAGTCCGCCCAGAAGGCGGGGCTGCCCGAGGAGGCGCTCGCCAAGGCGCGCGACATGCAGAAGCGTGCCCAGTTCTACCTGGACTTCGTGGAGGCGGAGAACTCCATGGGCTTCCACGCGGACCAGGAGGCAGTGCGCATCCTGAGCAACTCCATCAACTTCTCGCGCCTAGGACAGAACGCGCTGCGGCCCAGTGGTGGCGCCTCCACCAGCCCCACCACGCGGCCTCAAGGCGCTCCGGCACCACTGACGCCCGTGTCCGCGGATGGCGCGGGTGAGACCCAGCAGGGCTCGAAGTAGGCACGGCGAGCGGAAGCGGGAGGTGCCCGCTTCCGCCGTCCGCTGAAGCGGCTACTCGGCGCGCACCCAGTACTGGGTGCGGCCCAGCAGCGACATGCCGACGTAGCCGCGGACCTTCAGCTTCTTGCCGCCATCCTCGACGGCAACCTTGCACTTGTAGGTCTTGCCATTCGCCGGGTCGAGGATGCTCCCGCCGGACCACTCGTCATCATCCTTCTTCAGGTCGCGAAGGATGGTCATCCCGATGATGGGCTGGTTCTTCAGCGAGCCCTCGCACTTGTCGCAGAGCGGGTTCTGCTCTTCCTTGGGCTCGCGGAAGAGCTTCTCGATCTTCCCGTACAGCTTGCCGTTCTCCTCGTAGATGGCGATGACGGACTTGGGCTTCTTCGTCTCGTCATCGATGGTCGTCCACCGGCCGACGGCGGCATTGGCCGCGGCGGGGGCCTTGTCCTCGGCGAAGGCGTTCGAGGCCAGCAGCAGGGTCAGGGAAGCGAGTCCAAACCAGCGGGTTGCGTTCATGTCGTGGTGTCCTTCCGCGCGGGGGCTCACGCAGGAGGCACCATGCGTCCAAGCCCCGCATCACTTCGTTTGTACTCCACCACCGCGCTGGCACGCAGCCCTTCCTGGCACGCGGTGCGCCGCTCAACCGTGCCGCCTCGCGTCATGACTGTCTCATCGCGGTGTTATCGAAGTCGCCCAGGCGCGCCCCGGAGCAGACTCGACGGAGGAATGCGGGTTTCTCCGGCGTTGCACCTCGAGACATGAGCGTGTACCCCAGCGGCGCGCCGTGTCCTCGCGGTGTCCGATTCTGGAGGCTCCGCCTGACACTCGCCGCCACTGCCCGCCCCCGCCCCCACGTGCTCGCCGATACGCTCGCGCGTTCCCGGGCCCACGACGTGGCGCTCGTGCTCGGCGGCGCGCTGCTCACCGCGGGGCTCGCGCAGGTCTCAATATCGGTACCAGGTTCACCTGTTCCCATCACGGGTCAGTCCCTGGGCGTCATCGTCGCTGCCGCGGCGCTCGGCCCCGTGCGAGGCATGGCCGCGCAGCTCCTGTACCTCTTGATGGGCGCGGCGGGCCTGCCGTTCTTCGCGGAGGGCGCCAGCGGCCTGGAACGCATCCTGGGGGCAACCGGTGGCTACCTGGTCGGCTTCGTTCCAGCCGCCTTCCTGGTGGGGCTCGCGGCACAGCGTGGATTCGACCGGCGGCCGTGGACCGCGCTGCCGCTCTTTGCCGTGGGGCAGCTGGCCGTCTTCGCGGTCGGCCTGCCCTGGCTCGTCCTGTCCGCCCGGCTCGGCGTGGCCAAGGCCGTTGGCGTCGGCTTCACACCCTTCCTTCCTGGAGGGCTCCTCAAGGCCGCCATCGCCGCCGTGCTGCTGCCCCTCGCGTGGAGGCTGGTGGGGCCGCGCAAGGTCTGACGCCTCGACGTCGGTCCCGTGCTTCGTCGCCGACGTGCAGGTGAAGAAGGCGGCCAGCGAACTCATCGACCGCTGAATCGGTGACCTCGGGCATCTCCCGCGCGCCTCACTGGCGTGGAACGTTCGGTGCTTGAACGGCCCCCGCGCCGCAACGCCAGGAGCCCGAGAAGCGCCGCGGCAATGCCAAGCGCCCCAGCCAGCCCAGACACCATGGGCGCCCCCTCCTCGCGAGGCGCGGCGGCCACCAGCGCGGCGTCGCCGAGCACCACCAGCCCGGCCCAGGCCGCGGGTGGAAGACCCGAGTCGATGGCCTCGAGCTGTGCGGCCCGCAGCGCCGCGGAGACACTCAAGCCCCTGGCCAGGTGCCGGTAGAAATGCTCCACCAGGTCCGCCGCTTCCTCGTCGCGCAACGGCCACAAGCTGGCCACCACCGCGCTCGTTCCCGCCTCGAAGAACGCCCGCGCGAGGCTCAGGACGCCCTCTCCCGGCAGCACCGCTCCGGAGGCGCTGCGGCACGCGGACAGCACCACCAGCGCGCCATCGAGATGCAGCTGGATGATTTCGCGCGGCTGGAGAATGCCGTCCTCGTCCTCCGCGCCCGGGGCGAGCACGAGCGCGGAGCGCTCCGGCGCTTCGGCGTCCACCACGGCGTGCGCCGCCATGTGCAGCACCCGGACATGAGACAGGTCCGCGCTCTTGAGCGCGCGCTCAGAGGCTTCCGTGCCCACCAACAGCCGGGGGACGACGCGGGTGTTTCGAAGCTCCCGCTCCACCCCGAGCCCTTCGCGACGAGCCTCGGGCAGCGCGCCGAGCTGCGCGGCCTCGTCGAAGATTCCAGCCCGAGAGCGCGCCACAGGCCGCGCCCCTCCCTGTCCCAGGCCCCACTCAGGGTCCGCCAGCACCAGCGCCTCACCGACAGGCGTGAACGGGGCCTCCCCGTGCCAGTGCCGCCACAAGCTCGCCGAGGGCACCAGGGCCAGTTCGTAGCGAGCGACCAGGGGTGGCCCATCCCGACGCTCCCGCAGCGCGGCGAAGGGCAGGTCATGCAGCGGCCCGTCCGGAACCAACAGCAGCCGCCGAACCGTGGGTGGCAACCCCGCGAGCGCCGGGCCGAGCAGCTGCGCATACAGCGCCACCGCCGCGCCGCGCTCGGAGTCATCCCGGCGCTCGACGAGCCCGGAGAACAACGTGGCCGCCGCCGCGAGCCGCGTGCGCTCGGGGATGCGATGGACGTGGGTTCCCACCCGTGTCACCACGAACAGCCACGCCCCCCCCGCCGACGTTCCGGAGAGGTCCTCGTCGTCCCCCACGAGGAAGACCAGCAGCGCTTCGTCCTCCTTCAGCCCCGACTCCACGGACGCCAGTGAGGCGAACTCCTGCACACGCTTGTGAGGCGCTGGGCGCAGGTCCCGCTCGCGGTGCTCCAACGCCTGGAGTTCATTCAGGGCCGCCTCGCGTCCAGCGCTCGTCAGCGACGGGTCCAAGAGCTGGCGTTGGACCCCCACCAGCCGCGATTGCACCTCACTTCGCTGCGCCCGGCGCTCGGGCGTGTCCGCGGAGTCCGCGCGTGCTCGGAAGGCGACCAGGGCATCGAGCAGCGTCCTCGCCCGGAGCCGTTCGCTCACGGCGAAGGCCCGCGACACAGCCTCCCTGAAGGGAAGCGTGGCGGGCTTGCCCGTCGCCCCGCCAGCCTCCAATGTCCACCCCGCGAGCCGGTGGTAGTCGCGGGCCCACGTCGCGAACAGCTCCGCCTGGCTGGAGGCGTCACTCTGCGTCTGGCGCAGGGCCTCCAGCGCGTCCAGGGCGCGCTCGGCATGCGCCAGTGCCTGGGGCAGAGGCTGTGTCCGGTACGCCACCGTGCTGCGGCCTCGAAGGGCCAGCGCATGGAACAGCGGGTCGCTTCCTTCGGAGACCAGTCGCAGTGACGCCTCCGAGTCCTGAATGGCTCCGGCCGGGTCCACGCCTGCCCGCCGCTCCGCGCGCGTCCAGAGACACGCCAGCCGCCGCTCGTCCGAATCCAGCGACTCCGCGAGCGCCATGCAGCGCTCCAGGAGCGCGTCCGCCTCACGGCGCTCCTCCGGGGTGTCTCCCAACAGGTCCGCCGTGAGACGCACCGCCCGGGCCACCAGCGTTGGGTTCCCCGCCCTCTCCGCGGCGGCCACGGCCTGCCGCGCCAACTCCAACGCTCGCGCCCGGTCCGCCGGCACATGGTCACGCTCGAGCCGCCGCAGCGCGACGTTGGCGAGCGTGAAGCGCGCATGCGCTTCCAGGAAGAGGTCGCCCGTGCTCCGGGTCAACTCCACCAGCCGGGCATTGACGTCCGAGGCCTCTTCCAACCGGCCCAGCCGCTCGCTCACCGTGCTCATGACGGACAGGTACTGCTTCTTCAGCCCTTCCGCGCCGTCCGGGAAGACGAGCGGCTCGGCGCGCTTGAGCACACGGAAGGCCCGGCCCAGGTCGAGCTCCACCTCATAAAGCTGGCTGGCCTCGACGATGAGCGCGCGCGCGTGGAGCTCCGGTCGGCCGGAGGCGCTCGCCACCTCCACCACGCGCCGCGTCCAATCCCAGGCCTCCTCGGTTCGTCCTTGAGCCAGGAGGATGGCGCGCAGGTTGATGGCCGCCAGCACCTCGCCCTCCGCATCCTGGAGCCGGCGGAACGTCTGCGCCGCGCGAAGATAGGGACCCTCCGCCTCCTTGCCGCTGGACAGCATCCCGACATGCCCGAGCACCAGGGGCAGCCAGCCATGCTCCGGGTGACGCTCCATCAAGGCCGTCAGCTCGCGCACCACAGCGTCACGAGCGGAAGTGACCTGGGCACACTGGTAGAAGCACATCGCCGCCTCGCGGCCCTCTGGCTGCGAGGCGAAGCGCGCCCGGCACGACTCGAGCGAAGGAGGCTGGGGGCGGCCTGACGCAGCGGAGAAGGCCAGGGCCGGACACACCGAGAGAATGGCCCCCATCAGGAAGGAGAGGAGCCTGCTATTGCTGCATTCGGACCGGTGCGTCCGGAGCGGCACGTCAGCGAGTGGGAGGAGGCGGCGGGTCGACGGGCTCGCACTTGAGCGTCACCGGCCCGGGGGGAGGAGGCGGAGGCCTGGGCATCGGAACCAGCTCGAAATAGCAAACGAGGGCTCCAGTCCAGGAGGCAGGCTCCACAATGGACCAACGCTCCACCGTCACCGCCGCCGCGGAGAGGGTTTCCGCGCTCACCGTGGCGATGGCGCGCGCGAACACCGGGGCCTCGGAGGGGGTCCGGTAGGTCAGGCGCAGGGGCGTCTCCTGGTCCACCCCCCCCGTGGTCTCCGCGACGACGACACCGGAGTGGTCGAGGAGCTGGAGGGTCACGATCTGGCTTTGGCCCGTGCGGACGCCCGTCTCCACCACCGAGGCCACCACCAGGTCGCGCGGCTCTCCGTAGCTGAAGGCCGTCTTCACCGCGCGGGTGACGGGGACCGACTGGCTCCAGGCCTGCCCTGCCCCACCGGCCACTCCCATCAGGAGCGCCACCAGTCCTGCTCGCATCCACCGCCGTGTCTTCATGCCCAGCTCCGTTCTCATGAGGTCGCCCTTGGACTTCGGACCGCGCGCTTCACTCCAACCGGTTGACGAACGTGGCGCCGCGAAGCACCTGCCCGTCCGGCAACCGCGCTTCCACCTGCCACAGCAACGTCGTTCCCGGTTGCAACGGCGCCAGCACCTCGGCGGGCACCCGGTACTCACGCGTCTCCAGCGAGTCCACGCGGTGGACCCAACTCAGGTCCTCCGTGGACAACCGCACCGACCAACGGGTTCCCTCGGGACCGCCGCTCCAGCGCAGCACACAGGCGTCGCGCTTGAGAGGCACCGCCTCTGGCACCTGGGAGACGACCGCCGCCGTATCGCCGCCACGCAGCCGCGGCACTTCGGGCTCATCCCGCATCACCACGCCCACGACGATGAGGGCCAGGGCCGCGGTCGCCGCCACGCCCCACAAGGGCTGGCTCCACGCGAAGCGGAAGCGGCGCTTCTGCCGCGCGTCACCGTCTCGGCGCCGGGTGCGCGAACTGTCCGCCAGGGGCTCCACGGGAGGCGCGGCCTCCGCGGCGGAGCGCGTCAGTTCATTCGCGAGCCGCCAGGCCGCCGCCCAGGCCGGGTCCGCCGCCACACGCTCGACGACCGCGCGGCGCTCCTCGGCGGGCAGCTCGCCGCTCACCGCGCGCCAGACGAGGTCCGCATCCACCGGCGCCTCCGCGCGCTCCACCGGGTCCTCGGCACGCACGGCGGCGCGCAGACGTTCGACGGTGGCATCATCGGGCTTCGTCTCGTCGCGTCCTCGCTCGCTCACGGCTCGAATCCCTTCGTGGAGAGGCACAGGCGCAGCGCGGCCAGGCCGCGGTAGATGAGGTTCTCGGTGCGCTTGTCGTCCCAGCCCAACAGCCGCGCGGACTCCGGCACGCTGTGGCCTTGCAGGAACAGCGTCACCGCCAGCCGGCGGTCTTGCACCAGCTTGCGCAGGCAGTCGCGCACGGCCTGGGCAATCTGGGAGCCGCCCGCGGCCTTCTCCGGGTCGCCCGATGCCACCGGCGGCTCGGGCAGCGACTCCACCTCTTCCAGTTGGACCTCACGGCGGCGTGACACGTTGCGCAACTCGTCCACCAGCGCCGTGTATGCGACGCGGTACAGATAGGCGGAGGTCAACCGGCTGCGGTCCGGCTCGCGCCGCTGCAGCTCCATGACGCGCATCATGGCCGTCTGCACCAGGTCATCGCGGCGATCGGCCATCCGGGGCGGACACACCCGGGCCACCGCACGGGCCAGGTCCTCTCGCAGCCGCTCCAGCACGTCCGAGGGGAGAGAGACCATGGCCTGTGCCGGCCTGTGTCGAGGCTCCACGTGGAAGTTCCTCCGAGGTGCATTCATGGTCATCGAAAGGTCCCTCCCGCGGCAAGTGAGGTGGCAAACATGAGGCGCCCCCTGGAAGGCGATGCACTCCGCGATTCAGGGAGGCCGGACGACTACGGCAGGGCTGCATCCCAGACGATGATGCGCAGCCGCATGTCGGCGTCGGTGAGTCGCATCCGGCGCATGGCGGAGTCGGGTCCCCAAGTAAGCGTGGCATTGGAACGGGCCGTCGTGGGCGTCTTGCCACCCGAACGGAGGGCGGGATTTTTTACCCTCACTTCACCCGTACGATTTCCGGCGAGGGCGTCAGGGTCGGGCGCTACGGCAAGGCCCGGTGGTATCGCCTGGAGTGGCAAACCCACCGGGCCGCGGCCCCGCCATGCGCACCGGCACCAACAGGGGCTTCTGACGCGGACAGCCCGGCGAGGAGGACGAAGACCGCTGCTCGCGAGGCAGCGGCCTCCGTCACTGGTTGGCCAGCGCCGTTCGCAGGCTGTCGAGCAGGTAGGAGTTGAGTTCCTCGCTCGACAGCTTCGGCTCCTCCCGGAGTCGGGCCCGGGCGAACTGCTGCCACTCGTGCAGCTCTCGCGGCGTCGGCTCGCGCTTCATGTTCGCCGGCATCCCCCGGTAGGCGTGGAACATGAATTCATAGGCCTCCCGGATGAAGCGCTCGATGTTGAGCGCCGCGGGCTTGCTCATGCCCGTCAGCTCGTTACGCACCGCATCCCGGATGGCGTACTTGAGCTCCTCCGGAGTGATGTCCGGGTTCTCCCGCCGCTTCTCCGCCGAGAAGGCGCGCCAGGACTGCATCTCCTCGTCCGTGGGGGCGCGGGACGCTCCCAGGTAGCACAGCGATACCCAGCCGATGGCCTCCATGATGAAGCCATCGATGTTCGCGGGAGACAGGGTGTCCATCCCCAGCGCCTGCGCCCGGATGGCGTCGGTGATGGCGTGTCTGAGCTCTTCCGGCGTCATCTTCGGGTTCTCGGCGAGCTTCGCGGTGGCGAAGGCACGCCAGTGCGCCATCTCCGCCGGAGAGGCGTGGCGCGTCTTGCCCTCGTAACACTTCGAGACCCACCCGATGGCGTCTTCGATGAACCGTTCGATGTTCGCGGGCGACGCGGAGTCCGTGCCTGTCATCTTCGCGCGGAGGGTATCGGTGATGGCGTACTTGAGCGCCACGGGAGACATCTCCGGGTCCTCCCGGAGCTTCTCCGCCGCGAAGACGCGCCAGTACGCCATCTCCGCGGGGGAGGCATGACGCTCCTTGCCCTGGTAGCAGAGCGTGACCCACTTCACGGCGTCGTCGATGAACTTGTCGACGTTCTCCGGTGACGTCGAGTCCATCTTCATCACCTTCGCCCGCACCGCGTCGATAATGGCGTACTTGAGTGCGTCCGGCTGGATATCGGGGTTCTCCCGCTTCTTCTCGGCGGCGAAGGCGCGCCAATGGTGCATCTCTTCTTCGGTGGCGTTACGCGACGCCCCCTCGTAGCACCAGGTCACCCAGCCGATGGCTCCGGAGATGTACAGGTCGATGTTCTCGACCGTCGCGACATCCAGCCCGTCCCGCTCGAGCCGCAGCTCGTTCGCGATGGCGGCGCGGACCTGCTCGGCGGTGATTTGGGGGGCGTTGGCGCGAAGCTCACGCGCGAAGCCCAGCCACTTGGTCCGCTCCGGTCCACGCGGCCACCGGTCGCCCTGGAAGATTTCCCGGTAGGCCTCGTCGATGCAGCGCGCCATGCGCTCATCGGTCAGCAGCCCCAGCAGAGAGGGGAGCACCTCCCTCGCATGGGCCGCCTGCTGCATGGCGTTGGAAGGGCCCAGGGACTCGATGTTGTAGTGGCGGGCAGCCGCGACCGGCGCGGCACGCTGGGCCGGAATCACCGAGCCGAGCAGGTCCACGAACGCGCGGGCGGAGCTCAGGTCCGCCACGGTCCGGACCTTGGGCGCGGAGACAGAAGAAAGACGCTCACCAATGCTCGTCACGAATCCCCCGGGCGAATGCGCTCTCATTGCCTCGGGTGGATTAAGAGGCCGGGCCGGGGGGCGATAGGCCATCTCTCATGAAATCGCATCTGCCGGCGCGGGCCCCTCCTTCGTGGACTTCCTGGTGAAGGTGTTCATCGAGCGCATCGAGCCGACGGACAGGTGCCTTCAGTCGCAGTACCTGTACATCGTCCCCAATGAGCATCCCGGGCGCTTGCCGTTCCCCTTGCAGAACGGCCCGTCCTTCATCGCCTTGTCCTTGGCGATGACAGCCTGCAGGCTGTCTCCTTGGGTCCAGTAGAGGCACTCGTACACCGGCCCCGCCATCGGGCAACAGCCACAGCCACAGGCTTCATACGTATCGCCGACATCGGGAGGAGCGCCCTGTGCCGTAATGGGGTGAGGCATCGGGGCGTTACACCCCACCGTGAACGCCAGCAGCACTCGCAACGCACGCATGTGGGGACAGTAGGGAGAACCACGCGGGCGTGCCCATCCGCCAGTTGCCTGACAGCCGCTTTGCGGGTGTCACACCCATCCGGTATGGAACGCGCATGACTCACCCGACCTCATCGACGGACTTCGATCCACAACTGGCCCCCCTCCTCCCGCCGCTGAAGGGGTATGTGCCCTTGCAGATGTCGTTGGAGCAGCTCGAGCACTTCCGCCGGTTGAGCCATGTGACCTGGGAAACGCTGATGGGCGACGCGCAGGTCAGCTGCGTTGACTACAGCATCCCCGGATACCAGGGCGCCGAAATCGTGGTCTCCGTCATTGCCCGGCAAGGCCACTCGGTTCCCGGTCCCGCCGTCTATCACATCCATGGCGGCGGCATGGTGATGGGCACCCGCTTCGCGGGGGCGAAGCCGCTCGTGGAATGGGCGCTCCGCCATGATGCGGTCTGTGTCACCGTCGAGTACCGGCTGGCGCCCGAGCATCCAGCGCCCACCCTGGTGGAGGACTGCTACGCCGGGCTGGCGTGGATGGCGGCGCATGCTGACATGCTCCGGTTTGATCCGAATCAGCTGGTCATCTTCGGCGGGAGCGGCGGCGGAGGGCTCGCGGCGGGCACCACGCTTCTGGCTCGGGACCGGCAGGGTCCTCGGCTGTTGGGCCAACTTCTGCAATGCCCGATGCTGGATGACCGGAACGAGACGGAATCCGCACACCGCTACGACGGCGTCGGCGTCTGGGACCGCACCAGCAACCTGACCGCCTGGAGAGCCGTGCTGGGAGACCGCTGCGGAGGGCCCGAGGTGTCTCCGTATTCCGCGCCCGCGCGAGCATCGGACTTGAGCGGACTGCCGCCCACCTTCATCGACGTCGGAGGAGCGGAGACGTTTCGAGACGAAGCTGTCGCCTATGCCCGCGGAATCCTGGCGGCGGGCGGTGAGTGCGAGCTGCACGTCTGGGGCGGAGCCTTCCATGGCTTCTATGACATCGCCCCGCAGTCCGACCTGGCGCGCGCATGCATCGCGGCACGCGACGCGTGGATTGCACGGATGTTCGCCCGCGGCGCCATGAGCCCGTGTTCTCCGTAATGAAGATGAAGTTGGTTCAACGGGCTGCTGGCGGGCCGTGTATCTGAGGCGCCTGCCACACCGTCATCGTTGCCCTACAGCTCCCCCACTTGCTTCCAGGAATTTCCCCCATGTTCCATGCGCACCGCGTCCCACGAGTCCTGGTCTTCGCCCTGCTCCCGGTCCTCTCCGCCTGTTCCTCTTCCGAATGCACGGAGAACCGAGACTGCGCGTCCCGTGGACCGGACATCGTCTGTGTGGAGGAGACTTGCGTTCAGGCCGCCTTGCCCGACGCGGGAACCGTCGACGCGGGAACGGAAGACTCCGGGGTGGACGCGGGTTCAACGGACCCGGGCTCGGATGACGGTGGCGTGGACGCAGGCTCGGGCGATGCCGGCGCTCCGGACTCGGGCACGGATGCTGGGAGCTCCGCGCCGGAGGCTTCGCTGCGCATCACGGAGATCAACCCGTACGTCCAGCAGGAGCTCATCGAGCTGGTGGCCGTCACCGGCGGCTCACTGACGGGCATCTCCCTCAAGGAGCTCACCAACTCCGACTTCACCTTCACCTTCCCCCAGGGCTACACGGTGGAGACAGGCGCGGTGTTGGTCCTCCACCTTCGCGGCGCCTGCACGGATGCCCCAGGGAACCCGGCCTCCTGTGGCCAGGCCGCCCCCTTCACCGCCGGGGCATGGGACTTCAGCATGCCGGGCTCGCTGAGCTACTCCGGCAAGGTCTTCGAACTCTTCGCGTCGGATGGCACTCCCATTGACGGCGTTCCATTCGTCCGAGCCTCCGGGGAGATGCCGTCCAACATCGTCGCCGCGGTCCAGCGCCTGCAGGCAGACCGGGTCTGGGACCCGACGCCTTGTGTGCATGACCTCCAGACCGGGTTCGCCCGTGACCGGTACTGCCGCAACATCGCCGTGGACTGGTCCAACATGAACGCGGACGCAAACGTCATGCGCATCGCCGGCGACTCGCCGCTGACGACGCCCGGGACTCGGTCGCAGTGGAGTGGCCCCCTGCCTTCACGCTGGGGCACCTACTAGCGACGACGGCTCCGGACGTCGCAAGGCGAGACCATGTCGCGGCGCTGACGCTCGTATCATGCGCCTCGCATGACGCCCACCGAGGCGCAGTAGGGGAAGCAGCCCATGCCGTAGCGCGTCTCGCCTTCTGAGGCCCCCGCGTGCGGCATGGGCCCCTTGTCTGTCAGGCGCCCTCATGCCGGCGACACGGGGGCCGGTGCGTTGCCCTTGAGCAAGGTCAGCAGTCCGGCGAGCAGCCCGACCCCAGGCGAGCCACCCAGGAGCGCTGCCCCCAGGACCATCCGCTCGTAGTCGTCCCCTGTCGGTGCGCCCGACGCTTTGGGCCCACTGAACATCCACAGATAGGCGGATACGCCCACCACCACCGTGGCGGCTCCGGAAATCAGCAGGAACCACTTCCACGAGCCGCGCCCCTTTCGCACCGCGAACAGGTGGATGAGGAGTGACACGACCCCAAGCACGCCCCCGCCAAAGAGCGCCAGAAAGAAAGCCCCGATGACGAACATTCCCATGGCGCGGCATCCTAGACCTCCCCCCCGCGTCTGGACACTGCGGGTCAGGGGGGTGGAGAGCCATCCACGTATGAATATCCCAACGCCGCGAAGCCCCCGCTTGAGGCTGTCTATCGACGGGTAGGAGTGCCGCGTCGTGACGAGCTTCAGCCTCACATGGGACTTCAACTTGGCGACGCCATGTCCGGCGGAAACCACACCGCAGGCTTCGTCGGGTTGACGGCTGCGCGTGACGTTCGCGCCTGCACCCGCTGGGAGCCCCACTGCACGCGATGGCTATTGGCGCGCCGGCCAGAAGCGCGCTGAAACAAGGGAAGCCTGCCCCTGCGAGGACTTCGTTCCTCCACCCAGCCCACCAAACTGAGCCGCGGTCAGTCTGGCGCGGAGGGCCCGCGATCTTTTTTCCGACCGACCGATGATTTTCGGCGGCCATGGCGGTCCAACCCTCAAAAACCGCTTCACGGAGAACCCCATGACCACGGCGACCCACACCGAACTCCAGCACACCGCCCCGGCAACCCGCCTGCAGGCGGGCACGCAGTCCTCCTCGAAGAAGGCCCTGTGGACGGGACGCGTCCTGAGCGGCATCGCCGTCCTCTTCCTGCTGTTCGATGCCACCGGGAAATTGCTCCAGATTCCGGAGGCGCAGCAGGGAACGGTGGAGCTCGGCTACCCCGTGAGCGTGCTCTTCGGATTGGGAATCGTTCAGCTGGTGTGCCTGGCGGTGTATCTCATTCCCCGGCTCTCGGTGCTGGGGGCCATCCTGTGGACGGGCTATCTCGGAGGCGCGGTCGCCACCCATGTCCGGGTCGGCAACCCGCTCTTCTCCCACATGCTCTTCCCCGTCTACGTCGCGACGCTGCTCTGGCTGGGGCTCTGGCTGCGCGACGCGCGGCTGCGCGCCGTCCTGCCGGGCCGGGCCACGTCGCCAGAGTCTTCAGGCCGCCCTGGCGCGGAACCGTAGCCCGCTCTTCCCGCCGGGCCCCTGGCTGCCTGGCTCCGAGAGAAGAACGGCCCCTGGGCTCGAGAGGCAGGAAGCCGGGTCTCCTCCTCTTCGCCGTGAACGGGATACTACGGCCACTCCATACAATTGGTGCCTCGCTGCACAGCGATTGGCGATGGCGTGCTGAGCTCCGCTCGAGAGGCGAGCCTCTGTCCGATGTCCGGCACGGCCCGGCCGCCGGATGAAGCGCGGGCTTTCCACTCGACTCAAGGCACGCGATGTTCAATTCCGTTCTATCCCCCCAGGAGAGAGTCGCATGCGAACCCTGTCAATGCCCCTCATCGTCGCCGCCCTCCTAACTGGCTGCAGCCAGACCCCAGACCCCACGCCAACGCCACAAGACTCAGGCGTCCCGCAGCAGGACTCGGGCGTCCCGCCGGAAGATTCGGGCGTCCCGCCAGATGACGCGGGCGTCCCGCCAGATGACGCGGGCGTTCCGCCAGACGACGCGGGTGTTCCGCCAGAAGATCCGCTTCCCACCGGCCCTCCGGTCCCGCAGGGCCCGCCCAACGTGCCCGAGTTTGATCCGGCCTTCCCCGGGCAGACACGCGTCCCAGCCATCCAGACACAGACGCCCATCCAGGTCACCGAGATTGCCTCGGGCTTCAGGAATCCCTGGGCCATCGCCTTCCTGCCCGACCAGCGCATGCTGGTGACGGAGAAGCCCACCGGCTCGCTCTACATCGTCACGCCGCAGGGCGCGAAGTCCCCTGCCGTCGCGGGGCTGCCCTCCGTGGATGGCCGTGGCCAGGGGGGCCTGCTCGACGTGGAGGTCGGCCCCGACTACGCACAGAGCCAGCTCATCTACTGGACCTATTCCGAGCCACGCCAGGGCGGCAACGGGCTCGCGGTGGCGCGTGCGAAGCTCGTGGACGGTGCGCAGCCTCGCGTGGAGGACGTCCAGGTCATCTTCCGCATGATGCCCACGCTCGAGTCGACGCTGCACTCGGGGGGACGGATGGTGTTCACCCCCGACGGCAAGCTGTTCGTCACGCTCGGCGAGCGCTCCATCCTCGCGGGCCGGGTGCAGGCTCGGGAACTGAACAGCCACTTCGGCAAGGTGGTCCGCATCAATCCCGACGGCTCCGTGCCCCAGGACAACCCCTACGTGAACACCGAGGGGGCGAAGCCGGAAATCTGGTCGGTGGGCCACCGCAACGTCCTGTCGGCGGCGCTCGACAGCCAGAACCGGCTGTGGACGGTCGAAATGGGACCGCGCGGGGGTGACGAGCTCAACCGCCCCGAGGCCGGCAAGGACTACGGCTGGCCCACCATCGGGTATGGCGAGGAGTACTCCGGCGCGCCCATCCACGAGAGCCCTCGGGGCCCAGGCATGGAGCAGCCCGTGTACTACTGGGACCCGGTCATTTCTCCCTCGGGGATGACCATCTACTCGGGGAGCCTGTTCCCCGAATGGCGGAACAACATCTTCATCGGAGGCCTGTCCAGCCAGGCGCTGGTGCGGCTCATGATGCGGAATGACCGCGTCGTGGGCGAGGAGCATCTCCTCAAGGACCTGGGCGTGCGCATCCGCGAGGTGGTGCAGGGCCCCGACGGAGCCCTCTACCTGCTCACCGACGCCACCAACGGAAAGCTGCTCAAGGTCACGCCGCGCTGAAGTCACCGCCGGCCACGGCATGCGCTCCACGCTCCCCGAGCGACTCGGTCCTCGGGGGGCGCGGAGCTGCGGCTTCAACCCGCCCCTCTCCGTCCAATCCGTCCGCATTCCGGAACCAAACCAGCCTCCGGAGTGTCTGGGGCCCGCGTCGAGCCCACGACCCCGGAGAATCCATGACGATGAGACTCGCCGTCGGCGCCCTGCTGCTGCTCTGGGGGTGCGCGACGCCTCCTGCGGCCCCGCGGCGCCCCCTGCCCGCGAAGGCAGGGCCCGTCTTCCTGGAGAATGACTGGGAGGGAGCGCTCCGGGCGGGGCGGGAGGGGCGGCGGCCCGTCCTCGTGGAGGCCTGGGCCCCCTGGTGCCAGTCGTGCCGGTCCATGCGCGCCACGGTGCTGGCGTCCCCCGCCCTGGATGAGTGGGCGGACCGCTTCGTCTGGCTCGCGGTGGACACGGACGCCGACACCAGCATGGCCTTCCTCCAGCGATACCCGGTGGACACGTGGCCCACCTTCTTCGTCCTGGAGCCGGAACACGGCGCCGTCCTCGCGCGCTCGTTGGGTGCGGTGTCCCTCCCCCAATTCCTGGGCTTGCTCGAGCAATCCGAGCGGACCTTCCAGCAAGGCCGCCTGGGCACGGAGGCGCTGGTCCGGGCGGAGGCGCTCGCCCTCTCCGGTCAGCACGGCGAAGCCGCGGTGGCCTATCAGCGGGCCCTGGAGCAGTTGGCCCCCGAGGACGCGCGCCGCGCGGGCGCCCTCGTGTCCTGGAGCAAGTCGCTGGCCGCCACGGGCGCCTCCGCGGACTGCATGCGGGTGGCCGTGAGGGAGCTGCCGAAGCTCTCGCGCGTGGATGATCGCACGCGGCTGCTGTACGTGGGCATGGGCTGCGCGCTGGACACGAACACCGAGGAGGCGCGAGCGGTGCGAGGCCAGTTCGCCGAGGAGGCAAACCGGGCCCTGGGTGCTCCCGAGACCGCGCTGACTCCGCTTCAACGCTCGTCGCTCTACGAGCTTGCATGCGAAGCCCGTGAGGCGACCGGGGACGAAGCCGGGCTGCGCGACCAGGCGCGGACCTGGTGGGCGTTCCTCCAGCTCCAAGCCACTCACGCGAATGGGGCCGAGGAGCGCGCGGCGCTCGATTCGCATCGGGTGATGGCCACCGCGCTGTTGGACCAGCCGGACGCCGCCATTCCCCTCTTGGAGCGCAGCGAGCGGGAGCTGCCCGGGGACTACAACCCGCCAGCCCGGCTCGCGACGCTGTACCTGATGGCCGGGAGGAAGGATGAGGCGCTGACGGCGAGCAAGCGGGCCCTGGCCCTGGCCAGGGGCGTCTCCCGAGGCACCGTGCTCGCGGGCCATGCACGCATCCTCATGGCACATGGCGAGCGGGCACACGCGGAGCGGCTGCTGACCGAGGCCTTGAGCGAGATGGACCGGACGCCAGGCATTCCCCAGGACCATCTCCAGCGAAAGGTCCTCGAGCAAACCCTCGCGAGGCTTCGCGCGAGCAACGGTGCGGCGCCGAAGTGAACGGCGAACGGAAGGCCGCCATGAGTCGGCGCTGAAAGGCTCCGCCTTGCAGGGCCGGGGGCGGGCAGCCAGGCGGATGGGCCCCACCATTTCGCCCGAGCCTGGCCTGTTTCGCCTACGCTGCCCGCCGTCTCCTGAAAGGCCGGTGTCCGTCGCATGGGTGGTCGTGTGCTCTCTCCAGTCCTCCTCGTCGGTGCGGGAACGGGGGAGGCCACGTGCGGCATCCTGTACCTGGCGGGCTACCTGCGGCGCGGCGGCATCGAGGCCTTCGTGCGGCTGTACGATGGGGATGAGACCGAAGCCGAGGTGACACGCACCTTCGAGAGTCTCCTGCGCCGCGTACGCCCGAAGCTCGTGGGCATCAGCCTCAAGTGGTTCCACCACGTGGACCGTGCGCTGCTCATCGCGAGGACGGTGCGGCGGCTCGACCCCTCCATCCGCATCGTCGTGGGTGGCAACTCCGCGTCGTACTGGTGGAAGGAGCTGAGCGGCTACGACAGCATCGACCACATCGTGCTGGGCGACGGCGAGGTGCCACTGCTGGCGCTGTGCAATGGCGAGGAGGCGCCGCCCAACGTCGTGACGAGGAGTCCGGACGGCCGTCCGCGCCGGCTGCCGCTGGAGTACGTGCAGCGCGCCACGAACACGGACGACATCTATTACTCGCACTTCAACGACATCTTCCTCAGCCAGATGGACCAGCACTCGTTCTCCGGCTGGGTCGCGCCCGGCAAGGGGTGCGGTGAGAACTGCCTGTATTGCGGCGGGGCGCGAGGCAACCAGAAGGCGGACTTCGGGCGCGCGAAGCCCTTCCTGCGCGCCGAGGAGAACGTGCGCCGCGACCACCAGGAGATCGCCGGGCGGACGTGGCAGATGCGCTACGACTTCGCGGGCAGCACCGCCGGTTTCCTGAGCAGCACCTGGGCGGGCGTGGACCTCTCCCGCCACTGCTGCACGTACTTCCTGTGGGGCGTGCCTCGGGTGGAGCTGGTGGCGGCGCTGGCCGAGACGTTCCAGCGCGTCTACATGGTCATCGACATCGGTTGCTTCTCCGAACAGCAGCGGCTGGAGCAGATGGGCCGAGGACTGCTAAAGCCCTGCGCGAAGGACCGCGAGCTGCTGGAAGTCATCGACGCCTGCCGCAAGTACCCCAACCTGGACATCGAAATCTCCGGCATCGGAGGCCTGCCCTTCGCGAGCAAGGCCACCCTGGCGGAGGAATTACGGCTCGTGGAGCGCATCATCGGCCTGGACTGCGTGGTGGGCTACCAGCGGCTCGAGGCGCAGCCCGGGGCGCTGGTGACGCAGCACCCCGCGCGCTTCGACATGGTGACGGAGGCGAAGACCTTCGCGGAGTTCCTCGACTACTTCGAGCGCCGCGAGCCCGGTGACGTGTCCGTGCCGATGATTCGCTTCCGCGACGCGGGCCTGGAGGCGGCGGTCCAGCACACCTCCGACCGGGTGGACGCGCTGGCCTGGAAGCACCGCGACACGCGCAAGCGCGTCGCCATCCAGGGCAGGACGCGGCTGCGCAACACCGCTCCCTGGACCCAACGCTTCACCCTGGGGGAGTGGCTGGGCAGCCACCGCGCCCCCGCGAAGCTCGCGGGTGAGGCGGTGACGGTCCTCCGCTCCGTGGATGGCATCACGATGAGCTGCGCCCCTTCTGTCAGCCCGAAACGGTTCTCCGACCCCACGCTCACGCAGGGCGAGGACGGCGCCATCCTCCTGGCCGCCCTGGCCGCCTTCGAGCACCCCACGACGGTCTCCAGCGCCGTGTCGAAGCTCGGCGCGAAGGCGCGGCTCGACCCGCATTCCGCGCGAGAGGTCATCGACCACCTGGTGGACGGACGCTTCCTCCAGCCGGCGTGAGCTTTCGCACCGAGGAGACGGCTTCACGCAACTTCACGAGCCCCGGACAACAGGGGCGCAGCAAGACGGGGCCCGACGGATTCCTCGCCCGGGGAACGGTGGGGCGAATAAATCGGCCGGAAAAGGCCATGTCACATGCGGCACCGGCTGCGTCGTCCTGAGGTTGAACGCAGGCACTTTCGCCCTGCACGACACTCAGGAGCCGTCCATGAAGCCCCGGATGAACGCGTTCGCCGTCGCCCCCGATGCGATGAAGTTGACGCTCGATTACGGCCAGAAGCTGCTGGAGCTGGGCCTGGAGAAGCGCCTCCAGGAGCTGGTGAAGATCCGCGCATCGCAGCTCAACGGCTGCGCGTTCTGCATCCACATGCACACCCGGGACGCCCGCGCGCATGGGGAGACCGAGGAGCGCATCTACCTGCTGGACGGTTGGCGCGAGTCGCCCCTGTACACCGAGCGCGAACGGGCGGCCCTGGCCTGGACGGAGGCCCTGACGCACGTCTCCCAGACGCACGCGTCCGATGAGGACTACGCTGCCCTCGCGCCGCACTTCTCGGAGCAGGAAATCGTGCATCTCACCCTGCTCATCGGGATGATCAACACCTGGAACCGCATCTCCGTGGGGTTCCGCTCCACTCACCCCGTCACCACTCCCCGCACCGAGGCCGCCTGACGTGAATCCCGCTGACGCCTTCCACCCGCTGCGCCCCCGCTTGCTCCGCATCGCCTACCGGATGCTGGGCATCGTCGCGGAGGCAGAGGACGTGGTGCAGGAGGCGTACTTGCGCTGGCACCAGACCGACCGCGCCGCCGTGCGCGACGCCGAGGCCGTGCTCGTCCGCACGGTGACGCGGTTGTGTCTGGACGTCCTGAAGTCCGCCCGCGTACGCCGCGAGGAATACGTGGGCACCTGGCTTCCAGAGCCCATCGTCGATGCGGTGGAGGGTGATGACTTGACGCTGCCCCTGATGATGGCCCTGGAGCGGTTGTCCCCGCTGGAGCGAGCCGCCTTCCTCCTGCACGACGTGTTCGGCATGGACTTCGAGGAGGTGGCGAAGGCCATGGGCCGGGCCCCTGCCGCGTGCCGCCAGCTCGCCAGCCGCGCACGGGCCCACGTGCGCGAGGCTCGGCCGCGATTTCCCGTGTCGGAAGCGCAGGGCAGTGAGCTGGCCTCGGCCTTCTACGTCGCGTCCCGGAGCGGGGACATGGGGGCGCTCCAAGCGCTCCTGGCCCAGGACGTCGTCGTATACTCCGACGGTGGCGGCAAGGTGAAGGCGGCCCTCAACCCCATCTACGGTCAGGAGAAGACGCTGCGCTTCTTCGAGGGCCTGCTGCGCATCACGGGCGTGAACTCCTCGCAGCGGGTGCACGAGGGATTCATCGACGGACTGCCCGCCTTCGTCACCCTGGAGAAGGACGGCACGCTCCAGACGACGGCCCTGGGCATCGAAGATGGCCGAATCGCCACAATCTACGTCACTCGCAACCCCGACAAGCTCCAGGGTATCCGCGGGCTCGTGGCGGACAAGCTGCCGTCCTGACCTGGGCCACGGGTTCAGGTGTTCGTTCAAGGCGCGACGAAGCACGCCTGGATGCGGCCGGCGTCTGTCCATTCGCCCGCTTCGGCAGGAATACCGCGTTGCGACCACCCTCCCCGCCGTGGACCCTGCCGCCGGACTGATGTTGCAAGGGGGCGAATCATGCGTGGACCGTCGAAGCAAACTCGCGGCTGGAGCGCTTTGCTCCTCGGGGGGCTCCTCTCTCTGGCGTGTGGCGGTGAAGCGGAGCTGTTCGAAGGCAACTCCCCTTCGAGAGAGGACGCCGAGGCCGGGCTTCATGGTCCGGGGAGCCAGGGGCCCTACCCGAACTGGGCGACACCGACCTTCGCGACGGATGCCCAGGTGGCCGAGGACGGAAACCAGTTCTTCGTGGCCTGGTCCGACGGCCGCCCCGGCCGCTTCTACGCCGCGCGCGTCTCGAAGAATGGCCGGCTGCTGGACCCGGATGCCATCCCCCTCAACCCCGGTTTTCGACCCGACGCCTACTACCATGCGACCGCGTTCGATGGCCGGCAGTTCCTCGTCGTCTGGACCGGAGACACCTCCATCTTCCTGACGCGTGTCAACCGGAACGGGACATTGGACGGCCCGCCGGTCACGCTCTTCACCCCCACCGACCACCAGCCCGCGGGCTCCCCGGGCATCGCCTGCCACGACCGCAAGTGCCTGGTGGCGTGGATTGGCTTCGGTGGAACCGCCACTGGCGCGGTCCGCGGCATCACCCTGAACACGGCGAAGCCGGGCTTCGACGTCCAGGAAGTCTTCATCTCCAACCAGCTGTCTGCCATCAACTCCTATGGCGTCGCGGTGGCCTGGTCCCATGACCGGTACCTGGCGACATGGACGGACGCTCGCTTCGGCAGCCAGGACATCTTCGCCGCGAGAATCCGGCGCACGGGCGCGGTGCTCGACCCGGACGGCTTCGTCATCTCCGCTGCGCCGGGCAATCAGAACTTCTCGGCGGTGACGGCGACGAAGAAGGGCTTCTTCGTCGCCTGGAGCGACGCACGCAATGGCACCCCCGACATCTACGGCGCCCGAGTGAAGGACGGGACGGCGAACGTCCTGGACCCCAGCGGCATCCCCATCGCCACCTCGGGCACGAGCGACATCACGCCCAAGGTCGCCTCCGAGGGCCACCAGGTGCTCGTCACCTGGAGCGCGCTGACGGCCGACACCGGCCGCGTCCGTGGCGCCCGAGTGAAGCTGAACGGGGACGTCCGTGACCGCCACGGCTTCGCCATCTCCCGTGGCGCGGCGGCTCGCCAGCTCGTGTCTGGCAACGTGGCCTATGCCAACGACAAGTACTTCGTCGTCTACGGGCGTGCCCCCGTGCTCGATGAACCGCCCTATCAGGTCATCGTGGGGACCCGCGTGAAGCAGGATGATGTCTTGGACATCCCAGCCATCCGCATTTCACACGCGCCTTCGGTCGAACAACTCGCGCCGTGACGCGCGCCCTGGGTCAGGCGTTGTAGGCCCGTACCATCGGGGCCTCGCGCCAGAGACGCCCGTGTTGTCCTCGTAAGTCGTGACGTTGCGCGGAGGCACGGGCGTTCCTCGACACCGTGGCGCGGTCGCCCATGCTGCCTCGCACGTGCGTGCTGGACGCGGCCTGGGTGGAGAGCCGGGGCTGGGCGCTCCTGGAAGCCAACGCCGCGTGGGGCGCTGGGCTCAACGGCTGCGACGCGGCCGAAGCCGCCCGCTGTATCGCCGAAGCCACGCGCGCCTGAGCCGCCTCACCTCCAGCAGCGACGCGTGGCCTACGAGCCCGTCCACGCGGTGAGCGTCAAGGTAGTTGTCGCGTGAGAGGGTTCAACCGATGCGCTTCAACTCCTGCACGGCCGGGGTGGGGTTCGGGGAGGGGTTGAGGCGCACCGGGCCTGCTGGCGTCCAGTTCCGCGTGTCTCGACTCCATCGCTCAGGATGGCGGGCTTGAGCTCGCTGGTACACCTGATGGCGCTGAGCGAGTAGCGCCGTCTCCCGACTGAAGTGCCTGTCGTCTGGCGTGACGAAGCGGATGGCGGAGTGCAGGTGCTCGGTGTTGTACCAGGCCACGAAGCGCGCCACCCAGGCGCGCGCGTCCTCTGCGGATGCGAAGGGACGCTGAGG
>NZ_FNAJ01000005.1:0-201282 GCF_900101905.1 Myxococcus virescens
TCCGTGTCCACGCTCACCACCAGCTCTCCACCCGCAGCCACCTCGTCCGCCAGCTTCTCCTGCGCCACCAGCAGCGCCACCCCCGCCTCCCGCTTCATCCACCCCAGCCGCTCCAGCGGGTAGCTCGCGTCCAGCGGCACGTACACCCCACCCGCCTTCAGAATCCCCAGCGCGCTCACCACCCACTCCAACGAGCGCTCCACGCACAACCCCACTCGTACCTCGGGCCCCACTCCCATTCCCCTCAGGTGGTGCGCCAACTGGTTTGCTCGGCGATTCAACGCCTCGTAACTCACCTGCTGCCCTGCCCACTCCACTGCCACCGCGCCCGGTGTCCTCTCCACCTGCGCTTCAAACAGCTCCGCCAGCGACGCCTCCCTCGGGTACTCCTCTCGTCGCCCGCTCCACTCCTCCACCAAACGGCGACGCTCCTCCTCCGACATCATCGACAGCTCAGACAAGGTCCGACGATCCGAACGACACAGTTCGCGCAGAAGCTGGCGGGCCTGCTCGACCATCCGCTTCGCCGCCGACGCATCAAAGCGCCTGGCGTCGTAGGTCAGGCGCAGCTGCCATTCACGCCCGGGGACGGCCATCATCGTCACCGGATGTGAGTCCACCTCGACGATGTACGGGTCGCGAACCACCAGCTCGTCCGACATCGTGGTGAGGCCCGCATCCCGGGGGTAGTTCTCGAAGACGACCAGGCTCTCGAACAACGCGGGGCCAGGAGGAACCTCACTCCAGCGGCGCACCTCCACCAGGGGCGACGTCTCGTACTGCCTCGCCTCCTGGAGCCAGGCCTGCAGCCCCTTCAGCCAGGAGCCCACGGGGCTCGACGCGGGCAGGCGCACTCGCACGGGGATGGCGTTGATGAACAAGCCCACCATCGCCTCGATGCCGGCAAGCTCCGGGGGCCTGCCGGAGACGGTCAACCCGAACAGGACGTCGTCCTCTCCGGTATAGCGCCAGAGCAACAGCGCCCAGGCCGCTTGCAACAGCGTGCCTCCCGTGACGCCCTGCTGGCGCGAGAAGGCCTCCAGTGCCGCCGTCTCCTCCGCGCTCATCCGGAGCAGCACTTCTCCCAGGAGCGTCACATCACGCGGCGCCCTTCCGAGTTCCAAGCGGGTGGGCTCCGTGAAGCCCGCCAGCGCGGCGCGCCAGAAGTCCCGCGCGGCGCCCAGGTCCTGACGCCCCAGCCACGCGATGTAGTCGCGGTACGGCCGCACGGCGCTTCGTGCCAGCGTCACGCCTCGCCGCAGCGCCTCATACCGGGTGAGGACCTCCCGCAGCACCACCTGTGTGGACCACCCGTCCAGCAACAGGTGCGTCAGGCTGAACACCACGCGCCACACACGCGCTCCCGTGCGAAGCATCGTCAGCCGGAAGCCGGGCGCGCGGGTGAGCACCAGCCCCCTTCGGCGGTCCTCCTCGAAGAACGCGGCCAGTCGGGCCTTCTGGTCGGCCTCGGACAGGTGACGCAAGTCCTCGACGTCGACGGGAGGCAGCACCTCGCGCATCACCGCCTGGAGCGGCGTGTCCAGCCCCTCCCAGAAGAACGCGGTCCGGAGGATGGCGTACTGATCGGCGGCCTGCCGCCACGCTTCCACGAAGGCGCGCTCATCCAGTGGGCCTTCGAGTTCAAAGGAGATCTGATTGAAGTACGGCTGGGTCTCGCTCTCCTGGAGATGGGAGATCAAGATTCCATGCTGGAGCGGTGACAGCGGGTAGAGGTCCTCGACGTCTTCCAGGTGGTAACCGTGCGTGGCCAGCCTCTTGGAGAACGCCTCCAGGCCGTCCGGGGAGAGCCCCGACAACGGAAAGCCGGAAGCGGGCCCGGACGGAGGCTCCTCCGTGAGCTGGGGATCAACGGTGGGAGCATCCCCCGCCACCGCCGCCAGCCCCGCCACGGTCGGGTGGTCGAAGAGCTGCTTCATCCGAAGGT
The DNA here is from genome assembly GCF_900101905.1 of Myxococcus virescens. Classification (NCBI taxonomy): domain Bacteria; kingdom Pseudomonadati; phylum Myxococcota; class Myxococcia; order Myxococcales; family Myxococcaceae; genus Myxococcus; species Myxococcus virescens. Next base: position 1,946 of record NZ_FNAJ01000005.1, read on the forward strand.
GCAGTCCCGCCTGCTCGGCCCGCGAGACAACCTGGATGGCGATGATGGAGTCGCCCCCCAGCTCGAAGAAGTTCTCGTGGATGTCCACCCGCGGCCGGTCGAGCACCTGCGCCCAGATGGCCGTGAGTGTCTCTTCCTTCGCGTTGCGCGGCCCCTCGAAGACCCGCGCTGCCTCTTCGGGCAGCGCTGGCGGCGGCAGCGCGCGCCAGTCCACCTTGCCATTGGGTGTCAGCGGCAGGGCGTCCAGCACCACCAGCGCGGACGGCACCATGTGCCCAGGGAGCCGCTGCTGGAGGAACGCGCGCAGCGCCGCCGTGTCAGGTGCTGGCTGCGAGGCGGGCGTGGCATACGCCACCAGTCGCTTGTTTCCGGGCACGTCTTCGCGCGCCACCACCACCGCGTCCCGGACCTCGGGATGCGCTCTGAGCACCGTCGCCACTTCCCCAGGCTCCACCCGGAAGCCCCGCACCTTCACCTGGAAGTCGACCCGGCCGATGAACTCCAAACGCCCGTCCGCCAGCCACCGCACCTTGTCTCCCGTGCGGTACATCCTCGCGCCAGGCTCCCCACCGTAAGGGTCCGGCACGTACCGCTCCGCCGTCAGCTCCGGATGCCCCAGGTACCCTCGCGTCACCTGGGCGCCTCCCGCGTACAGCTCCCCCGCCACTCCCACCGGCACGGGACGCAGGCTCCCATCCAGCACGTACACCCGCGTGTTGCCCATCGGCCGCCCCAGCGGCACCGCCGCTGGCGATGTCGGCCGACGCGGCAGCTCCACGCGCCCCGCCAACACGCCCACCGTCGCCTCCGTCGGGCCGTAGTGGTTGTACACCTCGCACCCGGGCGCCAGCGCATGCACCTGCTCCAGCAGGCTCCACGACGCCGCCTCCCCGCCCACCACCAGCCGCTTCCTCGGCAGCACCAGTCTCGGCTCCGCGCCGCTCATCAGCGCCGCGAGGTGCGAGGGCACCAGCTTCACGCAGTCCACCCCATGCCGGGCGAAGTACTCCGCCACGCCCGTCGGACTGCTCGCTCGCTCCTGCGTCAGCACATGCAGCAGCCCTCCGGTGCACAGCGCCGGGAACAGCACCGTGTTCCCCAGGTCCGCCGCCACCGTCGACACCAGCGCGAAGCTGGCGCAGTCGGCCAAACCCAACCTCTCAATGGCCGCTTGCACATAATTCGCCAGCTGCCCGTGTGTGACCGCCACCCCCTTGGGCCGCCCGGTGCTGCCTGACGTGAACAGCACGTACGCCAGCTGCTCCGGGTGCACCGCCACGAGCGGAGGTGCCGCTGAAGGCCACCGCTCCAGCAGCGCGGCCTCTCCATCCACCGCCACCCGGCGCGCGCGCGTCCCTTCAAAGATCGCGGCGTATCGCGCCTGCGTCACCACCACTGGCGCGCCGACTTCTTCCACCAGCATCCGCAGCCGAGACTCTGGCTGCGAGGGGTCCAGCGGCACGTAGGCGCCCCCTGCCTTCAGGATGCCGAGCATCCCCACCACCCACTCCACACCTCGCTCCAGGCACAGCGCCACGGGCACATCCGCCCCTACGCCCTGCACTCTCAACTGGTGCGCGAGCTGATTGGCCCGTGCGTCCAGCGCCCCGTACGTCACCTCCTTCTCCTCGCACCGGACCGCTGGCGCGTCCGCGTTGCGTGCGACCTGCGCCAGGAAGCGCTCCTGCACGCTGGCCCAGGGTGCGAAGCCGGTGCGCGTGTCGTTCCACGCCACGAGCACCTGGTGACGCTCGGGCTCGGAGAGCAGAGACAGCGTCCCCAGAGCGCCGTCCGGCCTTGCCGCCATCGCCTCCAGCACGAAGCGGAGTCGTTCGAGCTGTACATCCGCGAAGGCCGCGGAGAAGCGCGCCCGGTCGTACCGCAAGCACAGCGGAAGCCGGGAGCCGTTCGTCGAGATGAGCGTCAGCGGGAAGTGGTCCGCCTCGACCGCGCGAATATCCCGCACCGCCAAGGCCCTGGCGGAGGACGTGAGCTCGGCATCCAGCGGATAGTTCTCGAAGACGACCAACGTCTCGAAGAGCGAGGTGCCAGCGGGCACGCCGCTCCAGCGCTGGACCTTCACCAGCGGCGCGTGCTCGTGCTGCCGCGCCTCCACCTGCATCTCCTGGATCTGCCGCAGCCAGGGCCCGAACGATGCACCGGGAGGCAGCCGCACTCGCACGGGCTGGGTGTTGATGAACAGCCCGACCATGTCCTCCACGCCCGCGAGTCCCGGGGGACGTCCGGAGACAGTGGTGCCGAAGACAACGTCTTCCGCCCCGCACAGGTGACCGAGCACCAAGGCCCAGGCCCCCTGCACCAGGGTGTGCAACGTGAGCCCCTGCTTCCGCGCGAAGCGGCTCAGCTCCGAGGTGAGCGCCTCCGACAGGAACAGCTCTCGCGAGGCCTTGCCCTTCCCTTCACCGCCACCGGGCTCGACGCGAGGATTCGTGGGCGCGTCGAAGCCTTCGAGCGCCTGCCGCCAGAACGACTCGGACACCGCCAGGTCCTGCTCGCCCAGCCACCCGATGTAGTCCCGATACGGCCGAGGCGCCGCGATGCGAGGCTGCTTCCCCGCACACGAGCCCTCGTACAGGGCGAGGACGTCGCGGATCACCAGCGGCACGGACCAGCCGTCCAGGATCAGGTGGGAGTGGCTGAAGACGAAGCGATGCGCATCATCGCCGACGCGCAGCAGTGCCAGGCGCACCAACGGCGCCCAGGACAGGTCGAAGCCCTCGCGACGGTCCTGTGCCAGCAAGGCTTCCAGCCGCGACTCGCGTGCTTCGGGCGACAGGTCGCGCCAGTCCTCGATGCGGACCGGCAGGTCCACCTCGCGCAGAACGACCTGCATCGGCTCGTCCACGTCATCCCAGACGAACGCCGTGCGCAGCACCGGGTGCGCCGCGACGACCGTGTTCCACGCCTGGGTGAAGAGCGCCACGTCCAGGTGGCCGCGCAGCTCGCAGACGAGCTGGTTGAAGTACAGCCCCCGGCCGGGCTCTGCGATGGCATGGAACAGCATGCCGCCCTGCAACGGCGACAGGGGGTACAGGTCCTCGATGTTGTCGCTCATCGCGTCTTCTTTCCAAACCGTGCGGACAGCTTGTCGAGCTGCGCCTGTTTCACCTTCGCGAGCGGAAAGTCAGAGGGCGAGTGCCCTCCCGCATCCGGCGCGCGCGATGCGTGCACCAGCGCCTGGAGGCGCGCGAGGAAGTCCTCGGCGACACGCGTCACCGTCTCACGGCGGTGCACCGCCTCGCTGAACGTCCAGAGGACCACCAACCGCCCGTCACGCACCATGCCCGTCACATCGAGCAGGTATGGCCGCCGCGCGCTCGGGGCTCGCTGCCGCAGGGCCGCCGCCTCGGGTGCGAGCACGAAGGGAGCCCCCTCGCCCACGACGCCATCGAGCTGGCCCAAGTGGTTGAAGCCCACCTCCGCCAATGGCAAGGCCGCCAGCGCCGCGTCCCTCGCCACGTAGCGGAGCAGCCCCCACCCCATGCCTCGTGACGGCACGGCGCGCAGCCCCTCCTTCACGGCGCGAAGGGCCTCGCCCGGCCCCGTCGTCCCCCGCAGGTCGAGCAGCGCGGGAAACACCCGGGTGAACCAGCCCACCGTGCGAGAGACATCCACGCCCGGAAGCACCTCTTCTCGTCCGTGCCCCTCCACGTCCACCAGCGCGACGGCCCCTCCCGCCCACGCGGTCAGTGCCTGCGCCAGCGCCGTCAGCAGGGGCTCCTGCGGCTGCGTGTGCCACGCCTTTGGGACATCTTGCAGCAGCGTGCGCGTCTGCTCTGGCTCCAGCGTCACCTGCACCGTGCTCGCGGTGGCCTCCGTGTTGAGGCCCCCCGTGAAGTCCACGGGCAGCCGGTGGGCCTCGCGCCAGGGCCGCTCCAGCCACCAGGCCCGCTCCGCCGTCAGCGCCTGCGAGCGTGCCAGCGCCTCCAGGCCACGGGCCCACGCCTGGAACGACGTCGTCTTCGGAGGCAGCACCACGGCGTCCCCCGCCGCGAGCCGCGTGTACGCCGTCGCCAGGTCCTCCAGGAGGATGCGCCATGACACCGCGTCCACCACGAGGTGATGCACCGCCAGCATCAGCCGCGTGGCGTGGCCCGCGCCCCACTCCAGCAACACCGCCTGGACGAGCGGCCCTTCCAGACGCAGCGCGCGTTGCGCCGCCTCCGCGTGCCGCGACAGTGCCGAGGGGCGCTCCACCTCCGGCACGGCCGACAGGTCCACGCGCGCCACCGTGACGCGCGCGCCTGGCTCGCAGATGGCCTGATGCCAGCCGTCCTCCCCGCCCGCGAAGCCCAGCCGGAGCGCGTCATGATGCGCCAGCAGGTGCGCCAATGCGCGCTCCAGCAAGGCGGCGTCCAGGGAGGCTCTCGCCTCCAGCAGCAGGGACATGTTCCAGTGGTGTGGCGCCTCCAATCCCAGGTTGAAGAACCAGTGCTGGATGGGCGTCAGCGCCACCGGCCCCACGACGGGGCCTTGCTCGGCCTGCACCGCAAGGCGCGTTCCAGCGACCGAGGCGAGCCGCGCCACCGTCGGGTTCTGGAAGAGCTGCTTCGGGGACAGCTCGATGCCCTGCGCGCGTGCGCGGGTGACGATCTGCAGTCCCAGGATGGAGTCGCCCCCCAGCTCGAAGAAGTCGTCGTGGATGCCCACGCGTTCGACGCTCAGCACCTCCCGCCAGAGCGACACCAGCGTGGCTTCCACCTCCGAATGAGGCGCGGCCGGCGCCGCCGCGGAGGCCGGGTCCGGCGTTGGCAACGCTCGGCGGTCCACCTTGCCGTGCCGGGTGCGCGGCAGCGCGTCCATCGCGACGAAGGCCGAGGGGACCATGTACGGCGGCAGGCGCGAACGCACCCACTCCTTCAGGGCCTGTGCGTCTGGTTTCTCACCCGGCCCCTCCGTCGCGAGCACCCCGTAGGCGACCAGGCGCTTCGGCCCCTTCCCATCCTCACGCGCGACGACGACGGCCTCCTTCACCGCCGGATGCGCGAGCAGCGCGGCTTCGACCTCACCCGGCTCGATGCGGAAGCCCCGCACCTTCACCTGATGGTCCACGCGGCCGATGAACTCCAGCGTCCCGTCCGCCCGCCAGCGCGCCACATCGCCCGTGCGGTACATGCGCGCGCCCAAGCGGCCGTCGAAGGGGTCCGCCACGAAGCGCTCGGACGTGAGCCCAGGCTGGCCCAGGTAGCCTCGCGCCACGCCCGCGCCGCCCACGTACAGCTCACCCGGTGCGCCCCGCGGCACCAGCCTGCGGTGCGCGTCCAACAGGTACACGCGGGCCCCAGGCACCGCGCGTCCGATGGGCACGCGCCCCTCTTCGTCCACACGCACCCGGTGCACCGTGCTCCAGATGGTGGCTTCCGTGGGGCCGTACTCGTTGAACAGGGACACCGCGGGCAACGCCTCATGATGGGCCCGCGTCAACTCCACGGGACACGGCTCGCCTCCCACGCTCACCGCGCGCAGGCCCCTCAGCCCTCCCACCGGCGCCGCCGCCAATATCTGCCCATAGAGCGAGGGCACGGAGACGAGGTGCGTGACGTGAGAGCGCGCGATCCGCTCGGCGAGCCGGCGCGGGTCCCCATGTTCCTCGGCGTCCGGGTAGCGCAGCGTGCCGCCTCCGAACAAGGACCACAGCAGTCCCGCCAGCGAGGCGTCGAAGGTGAAAGGTGTCAGGGACATCACCACGCCCGGCTCGCCGTACACGTCGGCGCGGGCCTGGGTCGCGGCCACCAGGTGCCGGTGCTCCAGCACCACGCCACGCGGCCGACCGGTGGAGCCGGAGGTGTAGACGACACACGCCGCATCCGTCCCCTCCGGAAGGCCGCGCACGTCCTCGGACGCCTCGGGCAGGGAATCCAGGGGGATGACCGTCAGCCCCTCGCGCGAGGGAACCCGGGCACGGCACGACTCGGAGGCGACCAGCGCCTGGGCCCGTGTGTCCGCGAGGATGCCAGCCAGACGCTCCGCCGGATGGTCCACGTCGAGCACCACCACGGCCGCCCCCGCACGGGTCACGCCCATCAGCCCCGCGACGACCTCCGCCGGCTGCGATACCGCGAGCGCGACGATGTCACCTCGCTTCACGCCTCGCGACACGAGGTGTCGGGCCAGTCGTCCCGACAGCACCTCCACCTCGCGATACGTGAGTGTCCGGACGCCATCCTCCACCGCCACCCGGTCCGGCGTCCGTGACACCTGGGCCAGGAACCGCGAAGGCAACGTGTCCGCTGGGAGGTGCCCTACCGTGGGCGCGGGATTCCACTCCTCGAGCAACCGGTTTCGATCCGCGCGGTCCAGCAGGTCGAGCTGGGACAGCCGGACTTCCGGGCTGCTCGCGGCGACCTCCAGCAAGCGCATGAGCGAGCCTGACAGCCGGGCGATGGTCTCCGCCTCGAAGAGCCCGGTGTTGTACTCGATGCTGCCTCGCAGCCCCTCGGGCGTCTCGGTGACTTCCAGCGCGAGGTCCAGCTTGGTCGCACCCGCATGCACGGGACGGCTGCGGAGCTGGAGCCCGACGAGCGACAACGCCGCGGGGGGCGTGTTGTGCAGAATCACCATCGTCTGGAAGACGGGCGTGTGGCTGAGGTCGCGCGGCGCGTGCAGCACCTCCAGCAGCTTCTCGAAGGGCACCTCCTGGTGCGCGAACGCGTCCAGCGCCGTTCTTCGCACCCGCCCCAGGACCTCCGCGAACGAGGGGTCGCCGGACAGGTCGGCGCGCAGGGCCATGGAGTTGATGAAGCAGCCAATCAGCGGTTCGACTTCGGGCCGGTCGCGGCCCGCCACCGGCGTGCCCACCGCGAAGTCGTCTTGCCCGGTGTACGCATGCAGCAGGACCTGCCACGCGGCCATCAGCACCATGAAGGGGGTGGCGCCCTCCTTCCGCCCCACCGCCACCAAGGCGTCGGTGAGGGACTTCGGAACGGCGAAGGGCAGTTGCTCGCCCTCGTGCGTCTGCAACGGAGGACGCGGACGGTCCACGGGCAGTTGGAGCACGGGGACATCCGCCAGCACGTCGCGCCACCACGCCTGTTCGGCCTTCAGGGCGGAGCCCCGCATCTGCTCCAACTGCCAGAGCGCGTAGTCCGCGTACTGCACCGGCAGGGCGGGCAAGGCGGCAGGCTGGCCCGTCAGCTCGGCCTCGTACAGCCGAGCCAACTCGTGCACCATCACGCCCGCGGACCAGCCGTCCGAGATGATGTGGTGCAGCGTGATGAGCAGGACGTGCTCGGTGCTTCCCAACCGCAGCAAGGTCGCGCGGAGCAGCGGCCCCCGCTCCAGGTCGAAGGGACGGCGCGCCTCTTCACGTGTCCAGCGGGCGACGTCCGCTGCACTGGCGCCCTCCGCCGCCTCCAGGGAGATGGAGAGCTCCAGCGACGGCGCGAGGGTCTGCACCGCCTCGATGCCCTCCATGGAAAACGTGGTCCGCAGGGCCTCATGCCGGCGCACCACCGCGTTCAACGCTCGCTCCAGCGCCGCGGCATCCAGAGCGCCGCTCACGGTGAACGCGACGGCGTTGTTGTAGGCGGCGTTGCCCGGCTCCAGCCGGTCCAGATACCAGAGCCGCTGCTGCGCGAACGACAGCGGCAGCGGACGTCCCCGAGGGACCCGGGTGATGGGCGCGGGCGCCTCGGGCTTCTTCGCCACGCCTTCCCGAGCCTCCATCGCCTTCGGGGGTGTCGGCCTGCCCTCCGGGACAGGCAGCGCGGGCAACAGCTCCAGCGAGCCATCCCGCTTGCGCCGCGCACGCCGGCCCGTGGCCATCCGCCTCGCGGCATCCGTGCTTCCAGCGAGGATGCGCACGGACGTGGGGTCCGGCGCGTTCCAGAGCCCGCGAGGCACGCCCGCGCCCTTCACCACCAGCTCACCGATGACGCCCACCGGCACGGGCTGACCGCGCCCATCCACGACATCCCAGCGCGAGGCATCTCCCGGCACGGCGGCGAGCCCCCAGGCCCCCAGGCCCAGGTCCGGCTGCCGGTGCGCGACACGCCAGGGCATGGCGTGCGCCAGGGATGCCGCCGCTTCTTCGGACGCGCCTTCGATCCAGACGTGGCGGATGGGCCGGAGCGCCTCCGTCGCGTCGGGGAGCGCCAGCATCGAGCGCGCCAGCGCCGCGGTGCAGTGCAGGTGCGTAATGCCCGTCTCGCGCACGAGCGCCAGCAGGGCCTCCGCCGCCCCCGGGCCTTCCCGCAGCGACGGCATCGGGACCGCGAGTCCGGGCTCCAGGGCATGACGACCGCGCAAGGCGTCGAGGTGCCGCAACCCCTCCAGGGTCGCCTCTACCTCCACCCCGAAGTCCACCAGGCAGGCGATTTCATCCACGTCGAGCCGCTGGACACGCTCCACCATGGGCCCACAGGAGTCCGGCGTACCGAAGAGGCCGCCACTCTCCACGTACCGCTCCACGCCATGCGCCAGCAGCGCATCCATGTCCGCGGGCGTCAGCGAATGGGGGTCCATGCCGAGCCCCATGCCGGCCATGAAGCCCGCGGCGATGTCCACGGAGCTGCGGAAGTAGTCGAGCAGCGGCTGTCGTGCCCGACGCCGGACCTCGGCCGGGTCGTCACCGAGATACGCATGCAGCATCAAGCTCACGTGTCCCCGTCCCGCATGGCCATGTTGCCGCCAGGCGTCGCGGTACAGCGCCACCTTCCCCTCCAGGTCCTCCAGGTGCTGGCCCATCAGGTTGGTGAGCACGTAGGCCCCCAGCTCGCCCGCCAGCCGGAAGGTCTCCGGGTTTCCGGCAGCGGTGAGCCAGATGGGCAGCGTCTGCTGCACCGGGCGTGGCCGCAGTGAGAGCGACACTTCCGCGCCCGCGCCGTTGCGCCGGCGCACCGTCCCGCCTCGCCACAGGGTGCGCACCTCCTCGATGCCTCGGTGCATGACCTCCTTCCGGCGCGCGTACCGGTCCGGCGCGAACACGAAGTCATTCGCGTGCCAGCCCGAAGCGAAGGACACGCCCACGCGGCCATCGGACAGGTTGTCCAGCACGGCCCACTCCTCCGCGACGAGGATGGGGTCGTGCAACGGCAGCACCACGCTTCCCGCGCGGATGCCCAGGCGCTGCGTCACCGTGGCCACCCCCGCGCCCACCACCGCCGGCCTCGGGTACAGGCCGCCGAACGCATGGAAATGCCGCTCCGGCGTCCACACCGCGGAGAAGCCATTCGCATCCGCGAACTTCGCGGCGTCCAGCAGCAGGCGGTATTTACGACCGCCCAGCGAGTCCTCGTCGTTGGCGAAGAACGACAGGCTGAAGTCCAGGCGCCGTCGAGCAGGCTCCGCGCCGGCCCCCACCTGCGTGAAGCGCGCGCGCTCCGCTGGCAACACCACCCGCAGCCCGCGAGTCAGGGCCCAGAGGACCTCCAGCCCGGCGCCGGCAGCCTGCGGCTCCTCCGCCGCGAGCCAGACACCTTCCGCCGTGGTCACATCCGCGTCCAGGCGGCCGAACAGCCCCGCCACGGTGCGGTGTGTGTGGATGGCCCAGAGCTGCTCGCCCCGAGGCCCTGTCCACGGCTCGAGGCAGACCCGCTCCGAGTCAGAAGCCCGCAGCGGCGCCACTGGGGTGCCTCGGGCTGAATCTCCTGCGTGCGCGAGCACCGTCTCCACATGGAGGACGCGCGCGGCATCCAGGGATACGCCCGTGCGGACCTTCGCGTGGGTCAACAGCAGCGGAGGCGGCGCGCCTGGAGGCGCGAGGTCCGGCAGCTCCATCAACCGAGGCACGGAAAGCAGGACGTAGGTCGCGCCCGTCTCCTGGACCGCCCACTGCGCGACCACGCGCTCCACCGACGGCTCCAGGCACACTGCCACCAGCGCCTCGGGCCCTGCGCCGCGGTCCGACAGCACGGCGGCCAGACGCCCCACGGCCCCTTGCAACTCGCCCCACGTCACGCCCCGCCCGTCCGGCGCCGTCATCGCTACCTGGGACGCGTCCGTCATGGCGCGAGCCCGAAGCAGCGCCGCGATTGGCGTCACCGCCGATGCGGATGCCTCGGGCTCCGAGGCCAGCGCCTGACTGGCCCGTGCGTGCTCCAGCGGCAGCGCGGAGAGGGCCAGGCCGGGCTCCGCCACCGCCGCTTCGAGCAGCGCGGTCCAATGCGCCACCATCCGCTCCACGGTGTCCCGCTCGAAGCGCTCCTCCGCGTAATCGACGGTACCGGAGAAGCCGTGCTCGTGATCCCCCAGGCCCACGGACAGGTCCGACAGGACGGTGCCGAACTCGGGTGGACCGTTCTCGAGCTCCGCCAGGCTCATGCGCAGACCCGGCAGCTCCAGGTTCAGATTGAACCGGCTGTGCAGCACGAACATCGAGTCGAAGACCCGGCCGCGGCCGGTGTCCTTCGCGGGCTCGACTTCCCGCACCAGCGACTCATATGGCACGTCGGGGTGCGCGTAGGCCTCCATCATCACCTCGCGCACGCGCGCCACCAGCTCCTTGAAGGGTGGGTCCCCGGACAGGTCCGTCCGCAACGGGACGGAGTGCGCCACGTAGCCGATCAACGGCTCCAGCTCCGGCCGGCTCCGGTTGCCAATGGGCGTCCCCACCACGACGTCATCCCGGCCCGTCCAGCGCGACAGCAGCGCCTTCCAGGAGGCCAACAGCACCATGAACGGCGTGACACCCTCTCGCTGCGCGAACGCCTGGACCGAGGCCGAAAGCGCGCGCGAGAAGCCCACGCGCAAGCACTGGCCACGAAGCGCGGGCCCCTCCCCCTTCGGTCGGTCCACCGGCAGCTCGAGCGGACGCGGGAACGCCGCCAGACGGCCTCGCCAGGCCGCGACCTGGGAAGCAAACGCGCCGTTCTTCAGCGCCTGCTGCTGCCAGGCCGCGTAGTCCACGTACTGCACGGGCAAGGTGGACAGCGCCACCGGCCGCCCTTGCATGAAGGCGGTGTAGTGGTCGCCCAGCTCCTTCGCGAGCACCACCAGCGACCAGGTGTCACACACCACGTGGTGCACGGTGACCGCCAGCAGATGCTCCTCCGGCGCCAGCCGCCAGAGCCGGGCTCGGACGACTGGCCCGTGCTCCAGGTCGAACGGCCGGGCCACCTCGTCGTGCACGCGCGGCTGCCACGCCGCGGGGTCCAGCGGTTCGGCGGAGAGCGGCAACTTCAGCTCCGGGGCGATGCGGACGCTCGGAGCGCCTTCTCCACGCGGATAGGACGTGCGCAGCGCCTCGTGACGCTGTGCCACCGCCTCCAGTCCCCGCTCCAGCAGCGCCACGTCCAGCGCGCCATGCAGCCGCAACACCACATACATGTTCAGGGCCGGGTTGCCGGGGAGGGCCTGCTCCAGCGCGCAGATGCGCTCCTGCACCACGGACAGCGGCAACGCTCCGCCACGCGAGATGCTGACCAGTGGCGGCAGGACCGGGTCCGTGGGCGCCGTCCCGGGCGTGCCCAGCCGCGCCTGGATGCGGGCCGAAATGCCCGCCACCGTGGGCGCATCGAAGACATCGCTCAAGGGGAGTGAGACAGGGAATGCCTCCCGCAGGCGGGTCAACAACTGCGCCGCCATCAGCGAGTTGCCACCCAGCTCCAGGAAGTCGTCGTGGATGCCGAAGTCGGTCCGGCCCAGCCGCTCGCGCCAGATGGCCAACACCTTGCGCTCCACATCCGTGTGGGCCCCGGCCTGTTCCGCTGGCGCCTCCAGGTGGGGCGCGCTTCCGGCTTCCGCGGGGCGCTCCGCCACCACCGTGGGCGCCTCCGCCCGGGCCACCACCGAGGTGGGCAGCGGGGTCCGGAAGGTCTGTCGCTGGAAGGGATAGGTGGGCAGCGCCACCTTCTGGCGTGACTCGTGCGCGTAGACGCGCTGCCAGTCAATGGCGAGCCCCTGCGCCCAGACCGTTCCGAGCGCCTCCATCAACGCGGCGTGTGCATCCAGGGCCGAGCCCGCCCGGGGCAGCGAGGCCACGGCGCGTCCTCGGTGCCCTCGCAGCCCCAGCCTCGCCAGGGCGGTCAGCGCCTGGTCCGGTCCGACTTCGAGGAAGACGTCGCACCCGTCCGCCTTCAGCGTCTCCAGCCCGTCCCCGAAGCGCACCGGTGCCCGCATCTGGCGCAGCCAGTAATCCGGGTCCGTCGCCTCCTCCGGGCGAATCCACGTCCCGGTGACACTGGAGATGTACGGACGCTGGGGCGCGGACAGGCGCAGGCCCGCGACCACGCGCCGCAGCTCCTCCATCACCGGCTCCACCGCCGCCGAGTGGAACGCATGCCGCGCGGGCAGCCGCAGCACGCCCACGCCCCGCGCGCTCAGCTCGCGCTCCAACGCCTCCACGTCCCCCGAGGGCCCGGACACCACGCACCGGTCCGGCCCATTCACGGCGGCCAGCGACAATGCCCCCGTCAGCAGCGGACGCACCTCCTCTTCCGCGCAAGCCACCGCCGTCATGCTTCCGGGCGGCATCCGCGCCATCAGACGGCCTCGCGCCGACACCAGCGCCAGCGCATCCTCCAGCGGCAGCACCTCCGCGAGGCAGGCCGCCACGTATTCGCCAAAGCTGTGCCCCAGCAGCGCGCGCGGGCGCACACCCCAGGCTTCCCATTGACGCGCCAGCGCGTACTCCACGGCGAACAAGGCGGGCAACGCGATGCCCGGGTCGGCCAACGTCTGCTCCGCGGCAACCTCGGCTCCAGGCGAGGGAAACAGCACGTCACGCACCGCCGCCCCCAACCGGGCCCCCAGCCCCTCCAGGCAGGCCTCCAGGGCCTCACGGTAGACGGGCTCCGCTGCGTGAAGCGCGCGTCCCATGCCCACCGTCTGCGCGCCCTGGCCCGGGAACAGGAAGGCCACGCCCTGCTCGCGCGCCGCCACGACGTTCTCCACGACCTGGGGCTTCCCGGGGCCGCGCAGCTTCGCCAGCAGCTCCGCGCGGTCCTTCGCCACGAAGGCCCGCCGGTGCTCGAAGGCACGGCGGCCCACGTTGCGTGTGAAGGCCACATCCTCCAGCGCCACGTCGGTCGGCGCGGCCTCCAGCCAGGCGGCCAGGTCCCGCACCGCGGCGGCCAGGGCCTCCGCGGAGCGGCCCGACAGCGTCACCACCTGGGTGGGCCGGACACTCGGTGGGGCAGGCTCCGGAAGCGGCGCCTCCTCCAGCACCGCGTGCGCGTTCGTCCCTCCAATTCCGAACGAGCTGACGCCCGCGCGGCGAGGCACCGGGCCCCGGGGCCAGGGCCGCAGGCGGTCGACGACGAAGAACGGGCTGTTCGCGAAGTCGATGGCGGGATTCGGCCGCTCGAAATGGAGCGTGGGTGGCAGCTCCTCATGCGCCAGGGCCAGCGTGGCCTTGATGAGTCCCGCCAGACCGGCGGCCGTGTCCAGGTGGCCGACGTTCGGCTTCACCGACCCCAGCGCGCAGTACCCCTTCCGGTCCGTGTGCCGACGGTACGCCCGCGTGAGCGCCGCGACCTCGATGGGGTCTCCCAACGGAGTGCCCGTGCCGTGCGCCTCCACGTAGCCGATGTCGCCCGCGTCCAGGCCCGCGAAGGCCAGCGCCTCGCCGATGACGTCCGCCTGCCCCTCCACGCTGGGCGCCGTGTAGCCGACCTTGAGGCCGCCGTCGTTGTTGATGGAGGAGCCGCGGATGACCGCGTACACGCGATCACCGTCCCTGCGCGCGTCCTCCAACGGCTTGAGCACCACCACCGCCACGCCGTTGCCCGGCACTGTTCCCGCCGCGCGCGCGTCGAACGCGCGGCAGTGCCCGTCCGGCGACAGGATCATCCCCTCCTGGAACAGGTAGCCCGAGCGCTGCGGCATCGCCAGGCGCACCGCGCCCGCCAACGCCACGTCCGACTGGCGCATCAGCAGGCTCTGGCAGGCCATGTGGACGGCCACCAGCCCCGTGGAGCAGGCGGTGTAGAGCGACAGGCTTTCGCCCCGCAGGCCCAGCTTGAAGGACGCCCGCGTCGCCAGGTTCTCCGCGGAGGTGCTCATCAGCTCGTAGAACGAGGCCGGGTCCAGATTCCCCTGCCCCAACATCGCCAGGCTGTGCAGGGATGCGCTCGCGCCCGCGTAGAGCGAGATTTTTCCCGCGAAGCGCTCCGGGTCGAGCGCCGCGTCCTCCAGCGCCGTCCAGGCACACTCCAGGAACACGCGCTGCTGCGGATCCATCCACTCCGCCTCGCGCGGGGCCATGCCGAAGAAGGCCGCGTCGAAGCGGTCGCCGCCTTCCAGCTCCGCCGCCACCGGCACGAAGTCCGGATGATGGCGCACCGCCTCGGGCATCAGCGGAGAAGGCTCCAGCGCCTCGACGGGCACGCGGGAAATGGACTCCACGCCTTCGCGGAGGTTGCGCCAGAAGGCCCGTGCGTCCGCGCTCCCGGGGAAGCGGCTGGCGATGCCGATGATGGCGATGTCGCTACCCGCGCTGCCGTTGTTCTCGCTCATGGTGTCGTGCTCAGTCCTGGCCCCGGGGGTTCCTTCCGCGCCGCTGGAGCGCCTGCCGGCGGGCCTCCGCGCGCGACTGGTGCTTCACGTCAGAGGTGGGCTCGGGGCGTGCCTCGGCCTGCAGCCTGCGGGCGAGTTCGTGGATGGTGGGGTGTTCGAAGAAGTGGGTGATGGGGACGTCCTGGCCCAGCGCCTCGCCCAGCCGCGAGCACGCGCGCACCACGGACAGCGAGCTGCCGCCCAGGTCGTCGAAGAAGTGGGCATGCACGTCCACGGCGGGCAGCCCCAGGGCCTCCGCCCAGGCGCGCGCCACGGTCTCTTCCAGCGGCGTGCGAGGCTTGCCCGCTGGTGACACGACGAGCGACGGCCGCGGCAGCGCGCGCACGTCCACCTTGCCCGTGGCCAGCAGCGGGAGCGCCTCCACCGGGACGATGTCGACCGGAATCATGTGTTCGGGGAGTTGCTCGCGCAGCCGCGCCCGGAGCTCTCCCGGCGGAAGGATGTCTCCGGGCGGTGGCACGACGTACGCGACCAGCCGCGGCTCGCCGTCCACGGAAGGACGCCACGCGGTGACGTGGGCCTGGCGCATGCCGGTGAGCTCGCGCAGCGCCGTCTCCACCTCACCCGGCTCGATGCGGAAGCCACGGATCTTCAGCTGCGCGTCCGCGCGCCCCTCGAAGTCCAGCCTTCCATCCGCGCGGCGGCGGGCCATGTCCCCCGTGCGGTAGAGCCGGGCCCCGGGCTCGCCGCCGTGGGGGTCGGGGATGAAGCGCTCGGCCGTGAGGTCCGGCCGGTCCAGATAGCCACGGGCCACCGACGGCCCGCCGACGTACAGCTCGCCCGCGACACCCACTGGAACCGGCTGGAGCGCGTCGTCGAGCACATAGGTGTCCACGTGGGGCATGGAACGCCCGATGTTGGGCGGCCCCACTTCATCCGGAGCGATGACGCCCCAGGTCGCGCCCACCGTCACCTCGGTCGGCCCATAGCCGTTGTAGAAAGCGCGGCCCTCGGCGAAACGGGCCACGAGGCTCGCCGGACACGCCTCCGCGGCCACCATGAACATCGACAGGTCCGGCAGCGGCCCCTCCGGAAGGAGCGCGGCGACAGGGGGAGGCAACGTCGCCGAGGTGATGCGCTGCTCGCGCAACATCCGGTACAACGCGTCACCTGCTGGGGGACCACCGGGCGACAGGTGCAGCGCGCCTCCCGAGGCCAGCGCCAGGAAGTAGTCCCACGCCGACATGTCGAACGCGGGCGAGGCGAACTGCAACACCCGCGCGCCGGGCCCGACAGGCAGGTCCGACACCATTGACTCGCACAGGTGCGCGGCGCCGCGGTACGGCACCACCACGCCCTTGGGCTTGCCCGTGCTCCCGGACGTATAGGTGATGTAGGCCGCGCAGTCCGGAGGTGGCTCGCCGGTTTCCCACAGGGACGTGTCCGGCAGGTCGTCGCCTTCGCCGTGCGCCTCCCATGACAGCAGCGTCACCCCTTCGGGCAACGCCAGGCGCTGCGCGTAGCGCTCCTGGGCCAGCAGCACGCGCGCGCCGCAGTCCGCCAGCGTCCACGCCACGCGGGCGGGGGGATACGAGGGCTCCTGCGGCACCACCGTGCCCCCGGCCTTCAAGATCGCGAGGAAGGCGACGACCTGCTCGGGGCTGCCGCGCTCCAGCAGCGTGCCGACACGGACCTCCGGCCCGACACCGTGGCGCCGCAGGCGCGCGGCGAGCCGGGCCACCCATGCCGCCACCTCACGATAGGACCAGCTCGACGCGCCCGCGACGAGCGCAGGCGCCTGCGGCGTCTTCGCGGCCCAGTCTTCGATTCGGTGAACGATGCCGGGCACGGGCGCGCCCCGCGTGTCCTGTGTCCTCCGCCCCAGCGCCAGCAGGGTACGGCGCTCGTCGGGAGCCAACAGGGGCAGGTCCCCCAGCGGCACCTCCGGCTGCGCCACGGCGGCATCCAGCAGCGCCCCCAGGTGGCGCGCCATCCGTTCGGCGGTCGTGGCGTCGAAGAGGTCGGCGCAGTACTCCAGCCTCCCCACGAAGGCCCCTTCCAGCTCCGCCATCATCAGCGCGACATCGAAGGCGGCGCCCGGATGGTTCAGTGGGACGGACTCGACCGTCAGGTCCTCGCCCAGCCGGGCGCGCGCGCCCGAAGCCCCGACGGCGAACGCGCCCAGGAGCTCGTTCTCGGGACGGGGGGACTGCAGGGAGAACATCGTCTGGAAGATGGGCGCGCGCGACGGGTCACGCCGCGGCTGAAGCTGCTCGACGAGCCGCGTGAAGGGCAGCTCCTGATGCTCCAGCGCCTCCAGCACGGTGGTCCGAACCCGCGCCACCAGGCCAGAGAAGGACAGCGTGCGCTGTACCCGGGCGCGCAGGGCCACGGGGTTGACGAAGTAGCCCACCTGTCGCGACAGGTCCGCTCGCGGGCGGCCCGTGGTCGGCGTACCGACGATGAGGTCCTCCTGCCCCGAGTAGCGCCGCAGGAACGCCAGGTAGCCGGCCAGCAGCACCATGAACGGCGTGGCGCCGTGCGTCCGCGCCAGGGCCTTGAGCCGCGTGGACGTCTCGCGCGGCAGACGGAAGGTCACCTGCGCCCCTCTGAACGACTGGAGCCTGGGTCGCGGGAATGACGTGGGCAGCTCCAACACGGGCAGCTCGCCCCCCAGGCGCTCACGCCACCAGGCCAGGAGCGCTTCGCCCTGCGCTCCCGTGGACCGCCGCGCCAACGACAGGAGGATGGGCGCCACGGGTGGCGGCGGTGGCCACAGGCCGGACGGCGAGCCTCGGACCTCCGCCGTGTAGAGCGCGCCCAGCTCCCCCGCGATGACCTCCAATGACCAGAAGTCCGTGACCAGGTGGTGCATGGCGAGCAACAACACGTCGCCCCGTGGCGCACCGGTGTAGAGCCGGGCGCGCACCAGTGGGCCCCGCTCCAGGTCGAAGGACTCCCGCGCATCCGCATCGAGCCGCTCACGCAGCGCTTCATCCGTCCAAGTGGACGTCTCCACTCGCGCCAGCTCGGGCGGCGCGACGCAGGTTCTCCTCGCTGGCGCCCCCTGCACCTCGGGGAACGCGGACGACAACGCGGGGTGACGGGCAACGAGCGCGGAGAACGCGCGCGCAAGCGCTCCGGCGTCCACTGGCGTGACGAAGCGCACCGCTTGGGACACGTGGTAGGCCTTGCTGCCCGGCGCCATGCGCTGGAGGAACCACAATGCCTGCTGGCCATCGGAAACGAAGGCCGCGGGGTCGCCGGGCATGACAGCCGGAGCCTCGGGCCGCGCCTCGGCGCCCTCGGTCCGGGCCCGCTCGACCCACCGCGCCAGCTCGCGGAGGCTCTGCCCCTGGAGCACCGCCGTGATGGGTGGCAACACGCCCCATGCCTCGTCCACGGCGTGCAACACCTCCAGCGCTCTCAGCGAGTCGAGCCCTTGGTGCGTCAGGGGCACATCCACGCTCAGCGCCGGCCCATTCGCGCCAAGCAGTGACGCCAGCCGGGACCGGAGCACCGCGAGCACGTCCGCCGCTTCGGGTGCCGCGTCAGGCCTGATGTCCAAGGACGCTGCCGCGGCGTCCTCCTTCCATCCGTGCACCTCATCCAGCGTCCCCGCCAGGAAAGCCTCACGGGTGGCGCGCCGCTGCACCTTGCCGCTCGACGTCTTCGGCAATGACCCGGCGGTGATGAGCACCACGGCATGGACGGCCAGGCCATGCGCTTCGCCCAGCGCCGCGCGGATGCTCGCGACGACCTCGGCCGCCGCTTCCGGCGTGACGACCTTCGCGGCGACCTCCTGCACGATGACCAGCCGCTCTTCGTCGCCAGCGTCCACCGCGAACGCGGCACCGCACCCGGGACGCACGCCGGGATGGCAGCGATCCGCGGAGTGCTCCAGGTCCTGCGGGTAGTAGTTGAGGCCGCGCAACACCAGCACGTCCTTCAAGCGGCCGGTGATGAAGACCTCGCCGCCGTCGATGACGGCCAGGTCTCCGGTACGCAGGTACGGGCCCTCTCCCGAGCCCGCCAGCCGGCCATGGAACGTGCGCTCCGTTTCGTCGGGGCGCTGCCAGTACCCATCCGCCACGCTCGGACCGCGCACCCAGAGCTCACCCACGCGGCCCGGCGCACAGGGACGGCCGGTTTCCGGGTCCACCACCCGCACGTCCTGGCCGCCCAGCGCCTGCCCGCATCCCACCAGCGCCGTCGCTGGAGCGTCCACCTCGGGTGCCCGCGCCTCGCCGCGCAGCAGGCCATCACGAGCGAAACGACGCACCACCGGTACCGCCGTGCGCGTCCCTCCCGAGACGATCAGCGTTCCCTCCGCCAACCCGTAGCAGGGATAGAAGGCCTCGCGCCGGAAGCCCGCCGGGGCGAACGCCTCCGCGAACCGATCCAACGTGTCCGCGCGTACGGGCTCCGCGCCGCTGAACGCCACCTCCAGCCGGCTCAGGTCCAGCGCCGCGCGCTGTTCGGGCGTCGTCTTGCGCACGCACAAGTCGAACGCGAAGTTGGGCGCGCCGCAGACCGTCGCACCGAAACGCGACATCGCCTCCAGCCACCGCAGCGGGCGCTGGAGGAAGGACATGGGAGGCAGCAGCACCGACGGGATGTCGCGGTACAGCGCCTGGATGAGGCCTCCAATCAGGCCCATGTCGTGATACGGCGGTAACCAGAAAGCGGCCACCGGGTTGGGGCGGGTGTCGAAGCCCCGGGCAATCAACCACGAGTTGTGCAGCAGATGACGGTGCCGCAGCACCACGCCTCGTGGCGTCCCCGTCGAGCCCGACGTGTATTGCAGAAACGCCACCGAGTCGCCCCGCAGGACGGGCGCGCGCCAGGCCGCTGCTTCGTGCGGGGACACGGAGTCCGTGGCCAACCAGCGCTGCGCCCGCAAGTCAGGCGCCCCTTGCGTGAGCGGCTCCACCATGTCCGCGATGCCGGAAGTCGTCAGCGCCACCCGCGCGCCACAGTCCGCCACCAGCGCCTGGAGCCTGGGCAAGGTGCGGCCCAGCCGCATCGGGTCCGGTGGATAGGCGGGCACCGCCACCACGCCCGCATAGAGACACGCCAGGAAGCCCAACGTGTAGTCGCGGCCCGGCGGGTACAACAGCAACGCGCGCTCACCGGGCGCCAGGTGTCGTTGTAGCAGCGCCGCCACCGCGCGAGCGCTCGCGTCCAGCTCCGCGTAGGAGAGGACCTGCTCCCCCGCATCGTCGAGAAACGTATAAATCCAGTCGTCTGGCTGCGCGGCGGCGCGAGCCCGACACATATCCACGAGGGTGACATCCTCTGGGCAGACGAATTCGGAGGCGGGGTCGGCGCGGGTCGGAAGGTGCATGTCGAGAGTCCCGAAGCACTGCCTGGAGGCACCACCCGGAACGCCGCGTCACATCCCCTGCTGGAAGCACGAGGGGCACGCTCCGCATCGCTCCGAACAGCGCCCCTTGGATTCCGGCTCTTTCTACCGGATTCCAAGTAACCAGAAAAGGCCTGGTACGCGCGCGCCTCGGACTTCCACGGTATGAGCCATGACACGCCCAGTGACACAACGAGGCGTGCCGCCATCCACGCTGAATGAATGAGGAACCAACGGAATGAAATACACCAACCTCGGACGCACGGGTCTTCGTGTGTCTCGTCTCGGCCTGGGCTGCATGAGCTACGGCACGCCCAAGTGGCGCCCCTGGGTGCTGGATGAAGAAGCCGCGCAGCCGTTCTTCCGCCGGGCGGTGGAGCTGGGCATCAACTTCTTCGACACCGCGGACATGTATTCACTGGGCGCGAGCGAGGAAATCACGGGCCGGGCCCTTCGCCGTTACGCGCGCATGGACGAGGTGGTGCTGGCCACCAAGGTCTACTTCCCCATGGGGGACGGGCAGAACATGCGGGGCCTGTCGCGCAAGCACATCGTCCAGGGCTGCGAGGCCAGCCTGAAGCGGCTGGGCGTGGAGGCCATCGACCTCTACCAGATTCACCGGATGGACCCGAACACGCCGCTGGAGGAGACGCTGGCCGCCCTGGACCAGCTCGTGCACCAGGGCAAGGTGCGCTACCTGGGCGCGTCCTCCGCGTATGCGTGGCAGTTCGCGCGGGCGCTGGGGATCGCGGACCTGCGCGGCTGGACGCGCTTCGTGTCCATGCAGGGCCACTACAACCTCGTCTACCGCGAGGAGGAGCGGGAGATGCTGCCCCTGTGCGAAGCCGAGGGCATTGGCGTCATCCCCTGGTCGCCGCTGGCCCGCGGCCTGCTCGCGGGCTCTCGCAAGTCGCTGAAGGACCGGGACGCCACCACGCGAGCGAAGTCGGACACGCTGTCACCCATGCTCTATGACCAGGCCAGTGACTGGGACGTGGCGGAAGCGAACCGAAGCGTCGCGGAGAAGCGCAACGTGCCTCCCGCGCAGACGGCCCTGGCCTGGCTCCTCTCGCGCCCCGCGGTGACGGCGCCCATCATCGGCGCCACGAAGCTGGAGCACCTGGAGGACGCGGTGCGCGCGGTGGACCTCAAGCTGACCGCCGACGAGGTGAAGGCCTTGGAGGCCCCCTACCAGCCTCACACCGTGCGTGGACTCTGAGCGCAGGGCCGAGTCGGCGGGGCGCTGACACAGGCGAGATGCACCCGGGCCCGCGGCGTCATGGACCCTCCACGCGCCGGGCCCGCGCTTCACCCGTGAGCCGCTGCCGCAACCACGCCGCCGCCGACCGGAGATCCGCTTCGAAGTGGATGCGCGCCTCCGCCCGCGCCCGGCCTTCTGGAAGCCGAAGCACCGCTTCGGGGTCGAACGTGGCCATCCAGCCCTCCGCCCACCGCGTGTCCAACAGCTGCCCCCGGCTCAGGTGCATGCGGAAGCCCACCCCCAGGAAGGCCTGCGCCGCCACGGGCCCCAGCGCGATGATCATTCGCGGGCGGACCTCCGCCACCACGCCCTCCAGCCCATGACGGCAGGTGCGCCCTTCCCCCCGCGCCGTCGGAGGGAGCACCCCGTGCCGCGAGCGGCATCCGTCCCCGCACGGCCGCACCACCCGGCGACTGGAACGCGTGAGCCCCGCGCGGCCCAACACGACCTCCAGGAGCGCTCCCGCGGAACCCGCGAAAGGCGGCTCCGCGATGTCCACGGGGGAAGCCCCCACCAGCAGCAAGGACGCGCGCTCCACGTCCGCCTGTGGTGGTGAATGGGACGCCGCCAATTCTACCCGAGCGCGCGCCCACTCCGGCAGCGCCCCGCCTTCCTCGAAGGTCAACCGCTCCCGGTCCCAATGCGCCCAGGTGTCTGGCGTGAACAGGCTCCAGGAGAAGTGCGGGAAGCGGCGCACGAGGAACGGCGCCACGTCCCGGACGATGAGGTGTTCGGGCCGGTACCACGCGACATGGTGTTCGCGCCCGTTCCGCCACACCCGGCGGAAGCGCAAGGCCGCCATCAGCGCCTGCGTGTCCCGCCGCACCGCCTGCTCCAGCCACCGCAGCCGCCGCACGTCCGCGTCGTCGTGCCACTCCAGCAGCGACGGCTCTCCATGGGTCAGCCGCCACAGCACGCGGTACAACAGCGCCCAGCGCGCCGGCTCACGGTGGCACACCACCTTCTGCGCCAGCCCCACGAAGTCCCGAGGCACCCCGGACGCGGCGCGCCCCCAGGCCTCCCAGCGCGCGGCCTCCGGCCACATGCCCTGGCGTCCACGCGTCTCCTCGAAGTGCACCCGCGCTGGAGGTTCGCCCCGCGCCAGCAGCCCCCGCGCCACCACCCGGAAGGACGCCAGGTCCGGCGCCACGAAGACCCGCGTCAGCCCACCGTCCCGGTGTCTGGCCGCGAGCCGTTCCCCTTGCGCGCCCCGGACCTGCGACCACCGGGCACCGATGACAGGCCTCAACTCCTGATGGACGTCCATCCGAGCATTCCTACCTGCCCGGTCTGACATCCACCGTCCCGCCCGTGACGTCCTGCCGGCCCCTGGCGGCTCACGGGTCGCGCGCCAGCGCGTCCACCTGTTCCTGGACCTTCACGGCGTCGGAGAAGAAGTCATCCATGGGCTCGGTGCCCACCAGCCGGAAGGCCGGAGGCAGGAGCGACCGGCGGAAGCCCAGCTCCGTGCTGAAGGACTCGTTGCCCAGCCATTCATCCGCCCGCGACAGCGCGCCAAACGACAGCGTGACGACGGCGATGACCCGGATGAGTCGCTCCGGCTCCCAGCGCGTCACGTAGCGCAGGTGCCAGTAGAGCCCCCAGGCCATCAGCGACAAGAAGGCGACGTGGTGGGCCCAGGCCAGGTTGCCGCTCACCCCCAGGCTGAAGCCCACCAACGTGAGCAGCGGCTGGATGACGACGGAGCCCAACAGCACCAGCGCGGCCACGGTGGCATGCGTGCGGTAGTGGAACTGGCGCCGGGCGATGCGGCTCGCCACCGACCAGCCCCCCGCCCACAGGAAGGTGATGCCCAGCGGCACCACCAGCGCCACCGTCAGCTCTCCCCAGTCCGTGCGCCCGTAGTTGGCCAGGTAGCCTTCCAGCAGGCTGGCGCCCAGCAGGGCCTGCAGGGCCAGGGAGAAGTAGCGGGGCTGCTCGAACACGCGCGGCCTCGGCGCGGTGGGCGCCGCCGCCACGACGGTCTTCTCCACCGGGTGACTGCGCGCGCGGAAGCGCAGCACCGTGTCCCCCACGGACACGCGGGTATCCGTGGCCAGCTCCAGCTCGGCCAGCTGCGCCCAGGGCTCCACGCGGTAGGTGCCGTTCTGGCTGCCCACGTCGCGCAGCACCAGCGTGCCGTCGTCGCGGCGCTCGATGCGCAGGTGCTCGGCGGAGATCTTCGGGTCATCCAGGATGACGTCGTTGCCGTAACCCCGGCCGACGTTGACCGGGAAGCGCTCCAGGCGATGACGGGCCTGGACGGAGTCCCCTTCCAACACCTCCAGGAAGATTACTTCATCCACGACAGCCCCTCCAGGTAGCGGCGCGCCAGCTTGCGGCCATTGTCCGCGGTGAAGCCCGCCAGCGTGAGCGACGTGTCCACGCCGCTGGTGCTGGCATTGAGCGTGGCCGCGCGCAGCACCAGGTCATAGAGGCCGGGGAACTTCCGGTAGGCACGCATGCACAGCGCGGCGCGGACGGGCAGGCCCGCCACGTCCACGAACTCCGACTGGCAGCGGTAGTTGGTGACGTCCTGCCGCGTGGCCTCCACCGCTTCCGGGTCCTGTGAGAAGAGCGCGCTGTAGAGCGCGGAGAAGCGCAGCGCCCCCAGCTTCTGGCTGGTGGCGTGTTGATGAAGGAAGGCCACCACGCCCGTCCGGTGGCGCGAGGACACGAAGATGTCCTCCTCCGACGAGCACTGGTAGTTCGTCACCGTGTACGGCACCTCGGGGTCATGCGGCGTATCCCCCCAGCACTTGAGGAACGTGCCCCAGCGCCCCGGCACGCGGTAGCTGCCCAGCGTCTGCTGCGGCACGGGCGCGCCCAGCAGCCTTTCTGTGACGCGCTGCTGATTGTCCAGGAGCTGGGCGCGCACGGTGTCCAGCAGGGCCTGCGCGCCGGAGTCCTTGGCTTCCAGCGCGCGGGCCAGCAGCGCGCGCGCGTGCTTCACCGGCACCAGGAAGCCCACCTGGTTGCCCATGGTCGCCACGTTGACGCCCACCACGCGGCCCTCGCCCGTGAGCGTGGGACCGCCGCTCATGCCCGGATTGATGGCCCCGCTGAAGTGCAGCCGCTCATAGAGCGCGTCGTGGATGAAGCCGTTGTACGTCCCCTCCACGATGGTGGTGCCCAGGTCGCGCGGATTGCCCATGGCGAACAGGCGCGCGCCCTGCGGCGGCTCGCGGTCGTCCAGGTCGAAGAAGCTCTGCACCGGGGTGGCCGTCTGGATGATGGCTAGGTCGTGCACCACGTCCACGTCCACCAGGCGCACCGGCACGGGCTCTGCGCCGCCCTTCAAGACCAGCTCCGCCGTGTAGTCCTCCGGGTGGATGACCACGTCGGAAATCACGTGGTAGTTCGTCACCGCGTGCCCGGCGGCCGACACGAAGAAGGCCGAGCCGATGGACGAGCGCGTGCCGGAGCGCCGCTCGATGATGCGCACCTGCGCGACCTGTCCCTCGATGCGCTGGAACAGCTCGTGCGTGGCGGGTGGCAGCGCGCTCAAGGGCACGGCGGGCACGGTTTCGGGGGTGCCAGGTGCGGGAGGCGGGCTCGGCTCCGCCGGCACGACCGGCGACTGCGTGAGCACCGCTGCGAGGATGAAGGCGAACATGGATGCGGCGCACCCTACCCCACCGCGCTCTCCGACGGACGTGCAGCCGCATGTCCCGCGCCAGGCAGGCGACCGGGCGGTCCGTCCACCCACCGACGCGGGCCTGCGCCGCCGGTCCATGGTCGCACCGCGCGCGGGGTCCCCATCTTCGCCCTTCGGGTGGGGGAGCCGGCATGCGTCACAGCCAGTGGTGCGGCCGGCGCGGCCCCGCGGCGCGATGGCGGAAGGTGGCGCTGCTGGTGTCCCTGCTGCCCTCGCTCGCCCAGGCAGCGGAGTTGCCCGCGGATGCGCCACGCGCCGAGGACGAGGAGGCCGCCGCCCCACCTCCCCGGCCCCGCCAGTTCTGGTGGGCCCTGGGTGAAGTGACGGCCATCAACCTCACGGTGTGGGGCTTCAACCGATACATCATGAACAAGGACTTTGCCCGGGTCGGTCTGGACGCCTGGCGAACCAACCTCGAAACGGGGTTCGTCTGGGACAAGGATGATTTCAGTACCAATCAGTTCGCGCACCCCTACCACGGCAGCACGTACTTCAACGCCGCCCGGGACCACGGCTTCAACTACTGGGGCGCCATGGGCTTCACCCTGGTGGGCAGCCTCCAGTGGGAGTTGTTCGGCGAGAACCATCTGCCCTCCTTCAACGACCTCATCAACACCACCATGGGTGGGTGGGCCCATGGCGAGGTCATCTACCGGCTGTCCTCCATGCTGCTGGACCAGCGCGCCACGGGAACCCGGCGCGTCGCCCGCGAGGTGAGCGCGGGGGTGCTCAATCCCATCCGAGGCTTCAACCGCGTGGTGCGCGGGGATGCCTGGCGCAACGCGCCCACCCCGGAGGACTGGCAGCCGCCCGTGTTCGCCGTGCTGACACGCACCGGCTACCTGAACATCGACGCGGGCACGACGCTGAACCAGTTCTTCGCGGAGCTGGACCTGCGCTACGGCGATGCCCTGCGCTTCCCGGTGGACGCGCCCTTCGACGCCTTCAACCTGGGCGTGCAGTTCACCACTGGCGAAAACCGACTCATCAGCCGCGCCGAGGTGAAGGGCGCGCTGGCGATGCTCCCGCTGGAGAACGGTGGGAACGAGCGCGTGCTGCTCGGCGCCTTCCAGCACTTCGACTACAACGACACGCAGGCCTACGAGCTGGGCGGTCAGTCGATTGGCGCGGGGCTCGTGTACCGGTACCTGACGCAGGAGGGCCGTGAGCTGCGCCTGGCGCTTCATCTGCGAGGCGTGGTGCTCGCGGGCATCACCTCCGAGTACGCGGACATGGTGGGCCGCGACTACGACTATGGCCCGGGCCTGGGCTTCCACTTCGAGGCGTCCTACGGGCGCTGGCCCTGGGAGTACCTCAAGCTGCACGCGGGCAGCACGTGGCTGCACACGCTCAACGGCGCGGACGGCAACCATCTGGTGCATGAGGGCACCTTGCTGCTGGACGTGCCGTTGTTCGCCAACCTGGGCCTGGGCGCCAGCTTCACCTTCTTCGAGCGAAACAGCTTCTTCCGCGACTTCGATACCGTCTCACGCGGAATCCCGCAGGCCCGGGTGTTCCTCTCCGTGCACTGACCGCCCACGCGGGGCGACTACGTGGGGTTGCCCGCCGCGTGACGCAGCCGCCGCCGGCGCCACGCCGTGTACGAGACGACCAGCGCTCCGGCAAGGGCTCCCGCCAGCGCGCCCAACACCCGGCGTGGGACGGGGCCCCCCGCGCTCGGCGGCTCGTGGCGGAAGGTCTCCAGCGAGGCGCGCACTTGCGGCTCCAGCGCCTGCCACCGCACCGCGGGCGCGCTGACCATCACCACGGCGTGCTCCCCCTCCGAGGCCAGGCCCGCGACGAGCACCGTGCGGACCTGCCCTGCCTCGCGCAGCGTCCCCAGCACCTCCACACGCGGTGTCACCCCGCCCAGGCGCTCCACGCGTTCCGCGGCGAGCGAGAGCCCCAGCTCGCGCTGGTAGTGCTGCATCACCGCGGACGCGAACTCTTCCCGGTCAGAGGGGCTCGCGCTGAAGCCGCGCCCCACCACGGACACGAGCAGCGTGGCGGCGTCCGGGCCCTCACCGTCGGTGAGGGCCGCCGACAAGGCGCGCGGCGCGTCCGGGTCCAGCGCCACCGCGCCCACGCGCGAGCCGGCGTACTGCTCCCACCGCACCATGTGGAAGCCCTTCGGTGGGCGAAACGAATAGCCATCCCGGCGCAGCTCCGTTCCGAGCGCGCCCGGCAGCGTCAGCAGTCCGACGGCCAGGAAGGTGGCGTGCACCGAGGCATCATAGTCATCCCCCCACGCCAACGCCCGCCCGGAAGCCGGGTGGCCTCGCGACCACAACGCACGGCGTGTGGCCCTGCGGGCTGGGCTGACGATGGAGACTGACCCGGAGTGCCGAATCCGGTTGTCCGAAAGCGCTCGCTCGCAAGGACATTCGTGCGAGTCGCATCTCGGGCGAGACCTGAATAATCAGCCCATCCGTTCCAGACACAGGACTGCACCCAGCCCTGGGTGGCCGCGCATGAATGGCGTTGGCGGAAGTCGGACGCGTCTCGTGACCTGGGTCCTGGCCGGATGGCTGATGTCATGCGCGCCGGGACCGAACAGTGGCGTCTTGGAGGGGAACGCGTCGCCTCCGGAAGGCCCGTCGCCCGTGGGAGCGCCCTCGGAGGGTGCTGCGGCGCCGCCACAGGACAACTGCCCCGGCGATGTGCTCGCGACGAACAACGGCGTGTATGCAGCGGGGACTTTGGCTAGCCCGGTGAACCCGCGGGAGCGTGTGGTGGACTCGGTGCGTCGACTGGCGGCGCCGCCGGCGCCGCGATCAAACGCCGGGGCACGCGGTGAACGTGCCGGATGCCCGCGACGACACCGGCGGGGGGCGCATTCGCGGCCCTGTCATGCCTTGAGGTGCTGACACCGCCGCTACTGGCAGGTCACCGGGTCCTTGCAACGACTACGAGGGCACGCCCAGCCGGCGCTACGTGCCCGCCCCGCCGTAACGCCCTGTCTCTCGTACTCGGCCCGAGCGGGCGGCCAGCCTCATCGACTTCCGCCAATACTTAAGCATCGACTTGACAATTGAACCCGCATCCCAATACTTAAGTCCGTGCCTAACCAATCGGACATCGACCGGGTCTTCCACGCCCTGGGGGACCCCACGCGCCGAGCGATGGTCGAAACCCTGGGCAATGGACCCGCCTCGGTGAGTGCGCTCGCCAAGCCGCTTGGCATCTCGCTCGCGGCCGTCGTCCAGCACCTTCAGGTGCTCGAGGAGAGCGGCCTCGTGACGACCGAGAAGGTTGGCCGCGTGCGCTCGTGCCGGCTGGAGCCCAAGGGCTTCCGGGTGGCCGAGCAGTGGATTGCCGATCGAAAGAGCCTCATCGAGCGGAAGTTCGATCGGCTCGAAGCCCTGCTGTCCGAAGAACCCGCCCCACCCTCTGGAGACAAGCCATGACCGTCGTTCACAGCACCTTCACCATCGACCGCGTCTTCAACGCCCCCGTTCCCCGCGTGTTCAACGCATTTGAGAACCCTGAAATCCGCCGCCGCTGGTTCGTCGAGGGCGAGGGCTGGGAGGTTGGCCGCTACGAGCTGAACTTCCAGGCGGGAGGCCGCGAGGGGGGGGTCTTCCGGTTCCAGGGAGGCCCGGAGATTGGCAACGACACGCTCTACACGGACATCATCCCCAACGAGCGCATCGTCTTCGCCTACACGATGACCATCGCAGGCAAGCGCATCTCCTCGTCGCTGGTGACGGTGCAGTTCACCGCCGAGGGCGACAAGACGCGCATGTCCTATACCGAGCAGGGCGCGTACTTCGAGGGCGGACAGGACGCGATCCGCGGCCGCGAAGCGGGCACGAAGGAACTGCTGGAGAAGCTGGCGCTGGAGTTCACGCGCTGAGCATGGGCGCTGGCCTCACTCGAGCGCCGCGATCCGGTACTCCCCCTCTTCGAGCACCAGCCGAACGGCGCGTTCGTCGCCCAGCGGGAACACGGCCTCTCCCGCGCCGACGCGGACATGCGTATTGAGTGCGAGCCGGGCACGGCGGAGACGCTCCTTCGCAAGCGGTTCGCGCTCGAAATCCTCGCGAAGGCGCTCCGGTGTGTAACGCGCTCGCAAGGGTCCGGCGAGCTGGCCCCAGGCGGCCTTCCAGTCACGGGCCTCCACGCTGTCGATGAATTGGCGAAGGGCGGCCCGAGGCACATCCGCGGGCCGGGCCTCGACGACACGCCACCCCTGAGTGGACTGCGCGACCGTCAGGGAGGGCGCTCGCGCCTCGAGGAGCGGCGCGCCGGCGCGGACGTCCGCGGCCCGCGCGCTGCGAGCTCCGGGATCCGAATAGCGCTCCAGGAACGCCGACTCCTCCTCGGGCCCACCCACCGTCAGCGCGAACGCGTCCCCGACACGTCCTTCCTCGAGGGCGCGGGCATACGCCTCCGCAACGGAGGCGGGTTCGCGCGGCGTGGTCGCACAGGCGGTCAGCAAGAGGCAGAAGACCAGGGAACGGTTCATACGCATCTCGGGGAGAATACCTGCCCGGGCACGCCGGCCAATCGCTGTCTTCGACCAGGCACGGTGCCTCACCCAGGCGTGCCTGGCCGAGCGCCGCGGCGCTGCGCCCTCTCCGCCTTCGTCACCTGCTCCAGCAGGTCATGAAGCCGTGGCTCCTCCACGGGCTCGATGAACTGGACGGTATGCCGCCGCCCCTCCTCCTCCACGGTCAGGGTGAACCGGCGGGCATCCGCGGCGCCTGGAGGCAGGGTGCCCACAACGGGAGGCAGTTCGAAGAAGCGGGCGGCCTGGACGCTTTTCCGCAGCGCCTCCGCCTGCTCTGGGGGCAGGCTCGTCAGGTCCACCACTCTTGGCCGAGCCAGCCCAGGGAAGTAGGCCGGCCCACCTTCGCGCTTGAGTTCGATACGCATGGCAGCCGCGACACAGCCCTTACGCCCTGGGGGCGCGCCCCGCTTGTGTCGAGGGCTGGGTGACGGCGCCGACGAACGCGGGCATGCGGACACCCGACCGTGCGACGCGGATGCCCACCTGCTCCCACGCCTCCCGGACCGCGTCTTCCTCCTCTCCCGCGCCGAACAAGCGCGTCGCGGACATCACGGTGATGCGCGCGAAGTCGAGGAAGCCCATGTCGGGCTTGATGTGTGAGTCGCGAATGGCGTCGTACCAGATGCGCCCCGCCCGCTCCCAGGCGTAGCCGCCCAGCTGCGACGCAACCAGGTAGAACGCCCGGTTGGGGATTCCGGAGTTGATGTGCACCCCCCCGTTGTCTTCCCACGTCCGGACGTAGTCCTTCATGTGTCCGGGCTGAGGGTCCTTGCCCAGCACGTCATCATCGAAGGCCGTCCCCGGATTCTTCATGGAGCGCAGCGCGACCCCCTCCACGTTGCCGGTGAAGAGTCCCTTGCCGATGAGCCAGTCCGCCGCATCCACCTTCTGATTGAGCTTCATCTGGCGCACCAGGGAGCCGAAGACGTCGGACATGGACTCGTTGAGCGCGCCCGCCTGGCGGAAATACCAGAGCGGTCCCTCGTCCTCGGTGACACCGTGCGCGAGTTCGTGCGCGATGACGTCCAGGCAGATGGTGAAGCGGTTGAAGAGGTCGCCGTCCCCATCGCCGAACACCATGCGCCGCCCATCCCAGAAGGCGTTGTCGTAGTCGTTCCCGTAATGGACGAAGGCCTGCAGCGGCATCCCATCCCCGTCGATGGAGTTGCGTCCGAAAATCTCCCAGAAGAAGTTGTAGGTGTCTCCCAGGCCGTCATAGGCCTCAGTGACGGCGATGTCGTCCGTCGCCTCCTGTCCCTCGAAGCGAACGGGCGTGCCAGGAAACGCTTCGCTGTTCCTCAAATCGAAGATGGTCCGATGCAGCGCGGATTCCACCATCATGGCCCTGGGACGGGTGACGAGCGTCGATGGGGTCGTTCTGCTTCCCGCGAGCCGGAGCGCACGGAACGTCGAATCCGTGGAAAGCGTCCGCAGGACACGCTCACGTTGATCGCTGGTGCCGTTCTGCGCGATGGAGCGAGCCAGGTAGGGCGGCAGGATGCAGTGGATGGAGTGCCGGTGTCGTGCTGGGTGGAACATGACGAATCCCTCTGCTGAATGGGTTCAGCCAAGAGGGTAGGAACGCCGGGCGTCCCTACGGGCGACTCGGCCGCGCACAGGCTCCGCCGTCATGAAGGAGCACAAGCACGCGGACGAGCCCGGGCCTCCAGGTTCCCGTCAACGCGCCTCTTGAGTCGACACCCACCACGTGGTGCCACCGGCGTCGCGGAAACCACCGCGCTTGTCCCCATCCCCACTGTTGACAGGAGCCTTCACGGCCACGGCGCCGGCGTCGAGCGCGCGCTGGTAGATCCGGTCCACGTCCGCGACGTACACGTGGACATGGGCCGGCACCACGGGCCAGCCGTTGGCCGCGTCGCTCAGCATGATGACGGTGTCGTCGATGCGGACCTCACCATGGGCCAGTCTACCGGCGTCCCCGGGAAACATGCGCAGCCGCTCGGCACCGAAGACCTCGACGAGGAAGTCGATGGTCCGGTTCGCGCCGTCCACTACGAGATAAGGTGCCGCAGAGGTGTAGCCGTCGGGCTTGTAGGTCATGGGTCCATCCTGGAAGTGAGCACCGCGAAGTAGGACGACACTGGCCCCGCATCGGCACCGCCGCAAGCGCCATCTCGGCATCCCACGGCGAACTCGCCCGTTCGTCTCCCAGGGCGCCTCCCCGTTCGCCATTCCCATGCGAACAGCGCCCCCGTTCAGTGACACCGCACGCGGCCAGCGCCTATTCCTCCGCCTCGCCTTTGGTGAGGGGGATGGGGAACATGGCGAGCACGATGAGCCGATGTCTCAGGGGCGTACTGTTCGGAACCGTGCTGTTCTCCAGGAGTGCGGCGGCCCAGGAAGTTCCGGCACGACTCCAGGAGACCTTCGGTCCAGTGCTGAATTTGAGCGGGACGCCCACCTTCAACTTCGAATTCCAGACAGCCGTCGCCGACAGCAACGTCTACATCGTGTGGAGTGATACATCGTCCCTGGACGTCACCCACGTCTACCTGCGCAGGAGCTCGGACCAGGGAAAGAGCTTCGAGCCTCCCCTGAGGCTGAGCAACAACACCGGGTCCGCCTACCTCCCCACCGTGGTCGCGGAGGGAAAGAAGGTCTACGTCGCCTGGCACGACCAGGGCATCCAGTTCCGCGTGAGCCACGACAACGGAAGGAACTTCGACCCCGTGGTGACCCTGGCCGCGCACGGCTTTTCGCCCCGGCTCGCGGCCGAGAACAGCGACGTGTACGTGACATGGACCGAGCTCACGGGCCCGCGGTCCGCGACCCAGCAATTCCGCGCGAGTCACGACAAGGGGATGACCTTCGGCCCCACCCTGGCGCTGGATGACCGTCATGGCACCGGGGTGACGGAGATGACCGCGTCCAACAATCGCGTCTACATGGTGGGCGACAACATCGACGCGGATGACCGGCCCGACGTGTACGTGAGGACCAGCCCCGACGAGGGAACGGCCTTCGCACCGCGTCTCAACCTCAGTGCCGGCGAGGGCCCAGGACAGCCGTCACTGCTCGCCCGCATCGCCGTCAAGGACCAGAAGGTCCACGTGGTCTGGGAGGAATGCAACGACCTCTTCCCGGACACCTGCACCATCCTCTACCGCCGCAGCACCGACCGGGGAGCGAGCTTTGGGCCCACCCAAGCCATGAGTGGGAGCCAAGGCTTCGCGCTCGCTCCGGACCTCGAAATCTCGGGTCAGCACGTCTTCGTCGCGTGGCAGGACGACAGCCCCGGCAACTTCGACATCCTCCTGCGCACCAGCAACGACCACGGGGCCACGTTCTCCGCGCCGCGCAACCTGAGCCTGAGCCCGGGATACTCCGGAGCCGTCAGCCTCTCCGCGGCCCAGTCGCATCTGCGCGTCGCGTGGGAGGACACCACCGCCGGCTCGGTCGACATCTTCTACCGGGCCAGCGGTGACCTGGGCGCGTCGTTCACCCCCGTGACGGACCTCAGCAACACGCCGACGCGCTCCTCCGCGCCACGTGTCTTCGCCTCCAGCGGCGGATCGCACGGCTACGTGGCCTGGCTGGAAGACCTGACCAACGAAAACACCGACGTGTTCTTCCGCCGTACCGAAGCGAAATAGCCCGGGACACCCCGTCTCCTCGCAGTCGCAGCGGCCTCTCTCGCACGGCACCCTGGCCGCGGGCGTCTGCGCGCGCGACATGCACCGCACACACCGCCTTCTGGAATCCGTGCCGGAGTGTCGGCCACTCCGACACAGCGTGTGGCCTCCTGGAATCCGAGCCTTGTCGCGGCGTCTCCCTGCGTGTTCGTTGTGACATCCCCGCGCGGCGCGGGTAACCTGCCCGGGAGATGAACCCCGCCGCCAGGGCCGACATGGAGTCACGTGCCGATCGCGCCCTGCGCCGCGGCGAGCTCACCGAAGCGCTCGGCCTGTACGAGTCGCTGGTGCGGGCCTTCCCGCACGACGAGGCGCTCGCCCTCAAGCTCGCCAACGCGCGCGAGCTGCTCCAACCCGCGGAGTTGGAGGTGCTCGAAGCCGTTCGGGCCGAGGCCAGCATCCCCCTCCCCGTGGGCCCTTCCTCCCCCGTCCAGGAAGGCGAGCGCCTCTTCGCGCTGGGCGACTATGCGGGCGCCGCTGCTTGCTACCGGCGCGCGGTCCAGGAACGCCCGGACAGCGAGCTGCTCAAGGAGCGGCTGATCGAGCTCTATGGCCTCGCGAAGGCCATGCCCCTACAGTCACCGACAGATAGGGCGCTTCCCGACAAGCCGGAGCCTCGGCTCCAGGCCCTGCTGGACCGGGTGGCCTCGCGCCGCCGCCTGAAGCGGGACTGAGGAAAACGCCCGTTTCCACTCGCGAATCAGCCCTGGCCGGTGATTCACGCGTTGCACCCCCGGGGGCCCCCCCCTACAATCAGGTCCGACGTTTCTGTCATGGTGAAGCACCCTCCCTCTGACACCCGCGTCCGACCTGTATGCCCCGTCCCATGAGACTTGGAGTCCTGACCGGCGGTGGCGACTGCCCCGGCCTCAACGCACTCATTCGCGGCCTCGTGAAGCGGGGCACGCACGAATTCGGCTACGAGTTCGTGGGCATCGAGAACGGCTACATGGGGCTGGTGGAGCCAGGGCTCGCCCACCCGCTCACCGAGGAGGACACCCGCGGCATCCTCCCCAAGGGCGGCACCATCCTGGGCACGTCCAACAAGGCCAACCCCTTCAGCTACGCGACCCGTGAGGATGGGCACTGGGTGGAGCGGGACGTGTCCGATCAGGTCCTGCGCCGCTGCGAGGAGCTGGGCCTGGACGGGCTCATCGCCGTGGGCGGCGACGGGACGCTGTCCATCGCCCACCGGCTCGTGGAGAAGGGGCTCAAGGTGGTCGGCTGTCCGAAGACCATCGACAACGACCTGTCCGGGACGGATCAGACCTTCGGCTTCGACACCGCGCGGCTCATCGTCACCGAGGCGCTCGATCGCCTGCACTCCACCGCCGAGGCCCATGACCGGGTGATGGTCGTGGAGATCATGGGCCGCCACGCTGGCTTCCTCACCCTGGAGAGCGGCATCGCCGGGGGCGCGGACGTCATCCTGATTCCGGAGATTCCGTACAGCGTGGAGTCCGTGGTGGAGAAGATCCGCCGCCGCTCCACCCGCCGTCGCAGCTTCTCCATCATCGCCATCTCCGAAGGCGCGTTCCCCCAGGGCGGCGAGCTGGCCGTGCTGGACACGGCGGAGGCCATCCCCGGCCGGGGCGTGGTGCGGCTCGGCGGCTCGGGGAAGGTGCTGGCGGACCTGCTGGCCCGGCACATCGAGGCGGAGATTCGCGTGACGGTGCTGGGCCACCTCCAGCGCGGGGGCAGCCCCAGCGCGGCGGACCGGGTACTGGCCACTCGCTACGGGTGCAAGGTGCTGGACCTGGTGAGCGCGGGCCAGTGGGACCACATGGTGGCCCTGCGCGCGGGCGAAATCATCGCGGTCCCCTTGAGCGAGTCGCGCAAGGAGCGCCGGGTGGATCCGGCGGGTGAGCTGGTGCGCTTCACCAAGAGCATGGGCATCAGCTTCGGGGACTGAGGGGACCGCCAAACCGCCATGACGACGCTCGTCGGCCGCCATATCGGTCGCTACCGCATCCTCGAGCAACTGGGCTCGGGGGGCATGAGCGTCGTGTACAAAGGGCTCGACACCGCCCTGGACCGTGAAGTCGCGGTGAAGGTGCTGCACCCGCACCTGGCCGGCAAGGACGAGTCCCGCCGGCGGCTGGCCCGCGAGGCCCGCGCGGTGGCCAAGCTGCACCACCCCAACATCCTGGAGGTCTTCGACTTCTCCGCCGCGGACGCCCAGGACGCGTTCATCGTCACCGAGTACATCCGCGGGCAGACGCTGAAGACGTTCCTGGACGAGGGGCCCATGGACCCGCCGGAGCTGGCGGCCATGGTCATCCACGAGCTGGCCGCGGCGCTGGCGCACGCGCACGAGTCCGGCGTCATCCACCGCGACCTCAAGCCGGAGAACGTCATGGTGCGCGAGGACGGCGTCCTCAAGCTCATGGACTTCGGCATCGCGCGGCTGATGGACATCGAGGAGCGGATGACCGTCACCGGCACGCTGGTGGGCTCGCCAGCCCACATGGCCCCGGAGATCATCGAAGGCCTGGAGGCGGGCCCCACGGCGGACGTCTTCAGCGTGGGCATCATGTTCTACGCGGCGATGACGGGACGGCTGCCCTTCAGCGCGCCCAACACCACCGCCACGCTCAAGCGCATCCTGGACGGGGACTACGAGGACGCACGCCGGCGCGTGCCCGCGCTGTCGGACGAGCTGGCGGACATCTGCGCCATCTGTCTGCAGCGCGACCCGGAGCGGCGCTACCCCGACGCGGCCCGGCTGCGGGACGCCCTGGCGGACTACCTGGCCGGCCTGGGCTTCGCCCGCGTGGGCGAGGAGCTGGTGTCGTACTTCGCGGACCCGGCGTCGTACCGGAAGCTGGCCCGTCAGCGCATCGTCGCCACCCTGTTGGAGCGCAGCGAGCGGCAGCTCGCGGAGAAGCGCACCCCGCGCGCCCTGGCCAGTCTCAACCAGGTGCTGGCGCTGGACACCACCAACGCGCGGGCGCTGGCGCTCCTCAAGAGCATCCAGCGCGCCCAGCGCATCAAGACGTGGCGCCGCCGGGGGCTGCGTCTGGGCGTGGGCGTGGCCGCCGCCGGACTGCTGGGACTGGGCGGCTGGAAGGCCCGCCACGCGAACGACGCCGAAGCCACCCCCCCGCCCGACGCCACCACGCCCGGACAGGTCGCGGCCACGCTGCCTCCGGCCCCGCCTTCCGAGCCGCTCGTCACCGTCGCGCCTCCCGACACCACCCCGGCCCCGAAGGAGAGCGCCGGGCGTCCCGGCCCTGGCACGTCGCAGCCGCCCCGCCCGGCTTCGCGCGCGGTCAAGGGCACGCCGGCGCCGGGAGGCCTGTCGCCGCGGACGGATGGCACGCCGGCCGTGGGCGGCACCGTTCGCAGCATGGGCACACGCCCCGCGGGCGAGGACGAGGAAGCACCGCGCAAGCCGCTGGTGCGCAAGCTGCCAGTGTCCATCCTGGTGCGCCCCTATGGCAGCATCCGCGTGGATGACGGCGCGGCGAGCGCCCAGCCGCTCCA
The DNA here is from genome assembly GCF_900101905.1 of Myxococcus virescens. NCBI lineage: Bacteria > Pseudomonadati > Myxococcota > Myxococcia > Myxococcales > Myxococcaceae > Myxococcus > Myxococcus virescens. Next base: position 38,297 of record NZ_FNAJ01000005.1, read on the forward strand.
GAAGCATGACGTGGAGGTGACGCCGGGCCGGCACACCGTCACCATCTCCTGCGACTACTGCGAGGACGTGGTGGACACCATCGACGTGCAGCCGGACGGCGACAACGTCTTCCACCTGCGCGCCCAGCCCAAGGCGTCCCGCCTGTCGGTCGACTTCGAGCCCGCGGGCGCGCTGGTGCGCGTGGGCGACGAGTTCCGCTCCGCGGAGGACAGCGTGAAGACGCCCTTCGAGGTCCGCTCTCCGCGAGGCCCCGCGGGCTTCCAGCACACCGTGGTGGTGGAGGTCTCCCACCCCGGCTACGTGCCGGAGCGCCGGGTGGTGCATCTGCGGCCGGGCGAACCCACCACCCTGCGCGGGAGCCTCCGCCCAGAATGAGCCGCTGCCTCCCGCTCTTGCTCTCGGCGCTGCTGCTGCTCGCTCCGGGCGCCACGCTCGCCCAGGACGCCGGTGACCCGGAGGTCGCCGCGCTGCGCGCCAGCTTCGAGTACGGCAAGTACGCGGAGGTGATGGACCGCGCGGCGTCGCGCATCGACCGGGGCGGCCTGGATGAAGACGACCTGGCGGAGCTGCACAAGCTCGCGGGCCTGGCGGCCTTCAACCTGGGCCGCACCGACGACGCCCGCCGCCACCTGCGCGCGCTGCTCCGGTTGGATCCGGACTTCAGCCTGGACCCCTTCGTCGTCCCGCCGCCCGCGGTGGCCTTCTTCGACACGCTCAAGGAGGACATGGACACGGAGCTGGACTTCCTGCGCCAGGAGCGGCGGCTGCGTCAGGAGCGCGAGAAGGCGGAGGCCGAGCGCCGCGAGCGCGAGCGCCTGGAAGCCGAGGTGCAGCGCCGCCGCGCCGAGGAGCTGGCGTCCCAGGTGACGGTGCGCACGGTGGAGAAGCGCAACTTCCTGGTCAACTTCGTCCCCTTCGGCGCCGGCCAGTTCCAGCAGGGCCGCACCAGTCTGGGCATCGTCTTCGCCGCCACCGAAGGTGTGCTGGCGGTGACGAGCATCATCTCCTTCTTCGCCTACGAAGGACTCTTCGAAGAGCGCACCATCGATCTGGACAACGTGCTGGACCCGGATGGCCGGGCCTCCGTCACCGTGCGCTACATCCCCACCAGCCGGGCCAGGCAGCGCGACGCGTGGCAGCTGCTCAAGCTGTCGTCGGCCGCGGGCTTCTACGCCATCTACGCCGTGGGCGTGGTGGACGCGCTGTTCCACCACGAGGACCAGGTGGTCCGCAGCACGGTGGAGCCTCGCGCCGAACAACCCGCGGAGCCGCTCCCCCGCTCCACTTCCGCCCGCGCGACGGCACCGAAGACGTACACGCGCGTGGGCATCTACCCGACCTCCGGCGGACTCGGCGCCGGTCTCACGCTCTCCTTCTGACGGAGACTCCCTCCAGGTACGTGAAGCCATGGCCAGCCTCACCGTCCGCACCCCCGATGGCAAGGTCCGCGCAGTCTCCCTGCACAAGCGTCTCACCAGCATTGGCCGGGGCCCGGACAACGACATCCCGCTGGAGGACACCGCCGTGCCCGCCAGCGCCCTGCACGTCACCTTCGACGGCACGCGCTACGAGGTGGGCAGCCTGGGCGCCACCTTCCACGTCAACGGCAAGAAGCGCGACGCCCATGCGCTCTCCACCGGCGACGTGGTCCGCGTGGGCCACACCGAGCTGATCTTCGCCCGGGACGACGCGCCCCGTGCACCGCCGCTCCCCGCGTCCCCTCCGCGCGAGCTGATTCACACGTCCAACCCCGACTCGCACACCTCGGAGCTGCCCGGCGTCCCCGGCCGCGAGCTGCTGCTGCTGCGCCGGCTCACCGCGTTCAGCGAGCGGCTGTTGGGGCTCTACGACCTGGAGCGCCTCCTGGAGAGCCTGATGGACGAGGCCATCGAGGTGACGCGCGCCGACAAGGGCTTCCTCATCCTGATGGAGAACGGGGACCCGCGCGTGAAGGTGGCGCGCAACGTGTCCCGGGAGAACATCGAGGACGCGGTGGAGAAGGACAAGATCTCCGACTCCATCATCGCCAAGGTGGTGAAGGAGCAGAAGGCGCTCATCGTCGCGGACGCGCTGGACTCGCCGGAGTTCAACAAGAGCGAGTCGGTGGTGAACCTGCGCGTCCACTCCGTCATGTGCGTGCCGCTGATGCAGAAGGGCGACCTCTTCGGCGTCCTCTACGTGGGCAACGACCGGCTGGTGAACCGGTTCGAGCCCAAGAGCGCGGACATGCTCACCATCTTCGCGGCGCAGGCGTCGCTCATCCTCCAGAACGCGATGCTGGTGAGCGACCTCAAGCTCGACAACACCGAGCTTCGCCGCAAGCTGGAGGACCAGCGCTATGGCGACATCGTCGGCGCGTGTCAGGGCATGCGGGACGTGTACAAGCGCATCGACAAGATCGCGCCCACGGACATCTCCGTGCTCATCACCGGTGAGACGGGCACCGGCAAGGAGCTCATCGCGCGGGAAATCCACCGCCGCTCGACGCGCGCGAAGGGCCCCTTCATCACCATCAACTGCGGCGCGATTCCGGAGAACCTGCTGGAGAGCGAGCTGTTCGGCCACGTGAAGGGCGCCTTCACCGGCGCGGTGGCCACCAAAGCCGGCAAGTTCCAGGCGGCCATTGGCGGCACGCTCTTCCTGGACGAAATCGGGGAGATGCCGCTCCAGCTCCAGGTGAAGCTCTTGCGCGCGCTCCAGGAGAAGGTCGTCTACAAGGTCGGCGACAACCGCGGCGAGCCGGTGGACATCCGCGTGGTGGCGGCCACCAACAAGGTGCTCGAGGACGAGGTGAAGAAGAACACCTTCCGCGAGGACCTCTACTACCGCCTCAACGTCGTCACGCTGAAGCTGCCGCCCCTGCGCGAGCGCGGCGAGGACGTGGTGGTGCTGGGCCGCTTCTTCCTCCAGAAGTACGCCCGCGAGTTCAGCTCCAAGGCCCGCGGCTTCACCCCCTCCGCCACCGTGTCCATGCGCAAGTACGGCTGGCCGGGCAACATCCGCGAGCTGGAGAACCGGCTCAAGAAGGCGGTGGTGCTCGCGGACAAGCCGCTCCTGGGGCCGGATGACCTGGACCTGAAGCCGGAGAACCTGGAGCCCATCATGCCGCTGCTCCAGGCCAAGGAAGAGTTCCAGAAGCGTTACATCAACGAGGTGCTCGCCCGGAACAACGGGAACCGCACCAAGACGGCCAAGGACCTGGGAGTGGACCCGCGCACCATCTTCCGGCATCTGGAGAAGCTGGAAGCGGAGAAGTCAGGGCGGCCCCTGCCGCCCGAGGAGGGTGACGAGCTGCTCTAGGGGAGCAGCCCGTCCGGATGATGGAAGCGACGACGCGGCGATACTCCTGGAGACGAGAACTGTGGCTGCTGATGGCCGCGGGCTGCGCCGCGTCCGGCTGCCTCATCCCCCAGGACGACACGCTGCTGGACGCCGTGCCGGACTTCATGAACCGGCCGCCGCGCATCATCGACAGCCTGGTGGCCCCCCAGCAGCGCTTCATCTCGGACTTCGGCGCGGACGGCTGCGACCTCGCCTTCGAGGTGGCCGTCGAGGACCCCGACGTGGACGACCGCATCGTCGTGCACTGGTACGTGGACTACAACCCGCAGGACCCGCGCGGCCCCTACCGCCAGTATGAGTTGGCCAGCACCCGCGAACCCCGGCGCTCGGACCGGGGCACGCTGCTCATCAGCCTCGCGTCCGCCAACAACCCGCTGAGCACGCCCGGCCCCCACCTGGTGGAGGCGCTGGTGACTGACGCGGAGCTGGTGGACCGCGTGGTGCGGCCCCGGCCGGTGCAATTGCCGGACGGCACCACCATCAACAACCCCGGCTTCGTCGTCACCTATTCGTGGGTGGTCAACACCGTCCAGGGAGACTGCCGGTGAAGCGGGTGCGGCGACTCGCGTGGACGGTCCTGCTGTCGGGCCTGCCCAGCGCCGGCTGCGTGCTGCTGGAGGAAGCGCCCGACCCCAGCCAACTGGTGTGCCGCGCGGACAGCGACTGTGCCATCAACGAGGTGTGCTTCCCGGACGGCTGCGGCGACCCGGGCCGGGACATCGTGGTGGAGGTGACGCCCAACCCCCATGACGGCCTGCACGCGCAGGACTTCCAGGTCGACGCCATCCGGCCGGAGCTGAACCTGGCGCTGTTCGGGCCCGCCACCGTCCAGGGCAGCACCGTGCGCGCCACGAGCCCCGTCGGCAGCGCCCCGCGTCCCTACAACGAGCCGCTCCACCTCACCGCCCGCGGGGAGAGCGCGCTGCTGCCGGGGGTGGCGCGCCTCTTCACCGCCGACCTGGTCCCTCTCAACGGCGCCTGGGTGCTGCCCGTGGGGACCGGGACGTACACGGTGACGTTGGAGCCGGAGGACCTGGGGCTGCCACCGGTGCGCGGCGAAGCCACCGTGTCGCCCGGCGGCGCCGTGCCCCTTCAAATGGTGCTGCCCTCCCCCAACCAGGTGGCCCGGCTGGAGGGCCGGGTGGTGCGCCAGGGCGCGCAGCTCGTGGACGCCGCGCTGCAGGTCCAGGCGCTGGACGCGGACCTGACACCCCTGTCCCAGCGCGTGCCGGTGGCGCGCGGCTCGGGCGCCTTCTCCCTGGCCCTGCCGCTGGAGGCCTCGCAGCGCACCAGCCTCCTGGTGCGCGTGACGGCGACAGGCGACGTGTGGGTGCCACAGAAGACGTTCACCGTGGATCCCCGCGAGCCGCTCATCGCGCCGCTGGAGCTGGGTGACTATGGCGAGCCGGTCCAGGTGTCCGGTCGCATCCTGGGACGGGACGGCCGGCCCGTGGTCCAGGCCTCCGTGTCCCTGCGCGGCCCCGTGGGAGGCGGCGGCACGTACCAGGGGCCCCTGAGCACCACCGACGCGGAGGGCCGCTTCACGGTGGAGACGCTCCCGTCGGGGCCGGGCGGCCACCTGTCGCTGGTGGTGGTGCCGCCGTCAGGCTCCACCGCGGGCCTGACGGTGCAGTCGGTGGAGGTGCCTCGCACCGGCGCGGTGCTGCCGGACGTCGTGTGTCCGGACCGGCGCATCATCCGGGGGACGATTCTCCAGACGGACAACACCTCACCGGCGTTGGGCGTGAGGGTGCTGGCGGATCCGGTGGGACAGGTGCCCGGCTGGCCGCGTCCACCGGCGGGCAGTGAGTCCCTGGGCACCACCGACGACACGGGCGCCTTCCGCCTGGGGTTGGATCCAGGCATCTACCGTGTGGACTTCATCCCCACGGAGAACCTGCCCCGCGTCAGCCGCGTCATCACCGTGCTCCCCGGCGACGACGCGTCCGAACAGGTGCTGGCCACCTTCCCGCTCCAGCGCGGCCGCACGGTGCGGGGCATGGTGACCGAGGCAGGGGCGCCCTCGCCCTATGCCTCCGTGCGCTTCTACCGGGTGGCGGACCTGGGCGGGCGCCCGTCTCCGGTGCTGCTGTCGCAGACGGTGTCGGACCACCTGGGCCGCTACACCGCCCTGCTGCCGGTGCGCTGACTCAGGGCAGCCGGCCGGCGCCGGGGTTGCGGCCCGCGGTGTTCAAGGCGTCGTGCAGCGCATCCACCTCGCCGCCCACCTCTCCCGCGTACTGCACCGCGTGGATGGCGTAGAGGTCCTGCACGCGCATCAGGCGGCGGAACACCTCGCGCAGGGGGGCCCGCTCACGCGAGTCGAGCGCGCATTCGGACTCACGCACGCGGAGCTTCTGCAGCCACTCGGTGCGGAAGCGCATCCATTCCTGGTCGACGCTCTTGGCGGGAGACACGTTCACCAGCTTCTCGCGGCCGCTCTCCAGCTCCGTCCACAAGGCGCGCGCGCCATCCAGGCACTCGCGGAACGTGAGCGCCACGGGGGCGGGAGGCAGCTTCTCCGGCGTCATGGCCAAGACAGAGCGGCCGACACTCCAGATGAGCCACAGCGAGAACAGCGTGGTGACGAGGATGTAAATCCCATACGCGGCACCACGAAAGCGGCGGTAGCGGGGATCTTTCCGGGGGTCGGGAGCGGACACGGGGCCCACGTCTTATGACCGTGGACCCCGTGTGGCAACGCTTCCGTGTGGCAACGTTTCCGGTGGGTGGGGTTCCGGACCCCACGGGCGGCTACTGGCCGGGCTGGCTGGTCGCCTGGGCCGGAGCCGCGGGCACCGCGTTCTCCGGGTTCATCAGGCGCTTCACCGCGGCGATGCGGCCCCGGAACTGCGACTGGTACGGGCTGTTGAGGTAGGCGCCAGCCGCGTCACGGGCGACTTCCAGCGCCTTATCGTACTGGCCGACCTCCTGGTAGGAGTGCGCCAGCATCAACATGGCGTAGTCGCGCGTCTTCGACTTGCGGTCCCCGTCCACGAAGCGGGCGAGCAGCGGCACCGCCTTTTCGTGGTTGCGGGTGTTGTTGTAGGCCGTGCCCAGGAAGAAGGACGCGTCCAGCGCCTGGTCCTGCGGCGGGTTCATGGCCAGGAACCGCTCCATGTTGGAGATGACGCTGACCATCTCGTTCTTGCGGAAGGCGATCTTGCCCTGCTCGAACGCGGCGTCGCCCGTCTCCCGGCGCAGCACGGCGGCGCGGTCATTGAGGGCCTGGCGCTCCAGGTTGCTCAACCGCGACGTGTCCAGCTTCACCAGCGCGTCGATGCCCTTGAGGCGCTCGTCACCGGGCAGGCTGGTCATCATCTTGTAGACCTTGTTCGCCTCCTGCTGGACCGACTGGTGCGCCGCGGTGTCCGCGCGCTGCTTCTCCAGTTGGCCGGTGAGGTCGGCGACCGTCTTCTCCAGGCGCTCCTTCTCGTTGGTGGCGCTGGTGCTGCGCGCGCTGGTGATCATCAGCGCGGCGCCCACGCAGATGACCGCGAACAGCACGTAGGCCACCGCGGACGACAGCCACTGGCGCTTCTGGAAATCTTCGTGGCGTTTGCCAACCGCCTTCACCTCCGCATGGAGGTTCTTGAGCAGGTTGTCGCTCTTGATGACGAGGTTGCGTGCCTCGACAATCTCACGGCGCAGATCCGTGAGCTCCTTTTCCACATCCGTTTTCGGCTGGTCTGGCATGGACATCTTCCTAGGCCCGGAAATGAATTCGGCCGATTCACGCATCGTAAGGAGTTCTCCCGGTCATGCGTCGATAATTTCCGCAGCGGAACAGCGCTGCTTAGCCAATGCATTTCCCGGAGAAGGGCAACAGCGCCCGGCTCGCCTGCTTCCCCTGCGGACTTACAGGCTCCCCGGGAGCGGCCGTGATGGCTCTGCTGGAAAGCTGTACGTCACGCCCAGCGAGAGCCAGCTCCCGCCCAGGCTGAACGAGCCGACGCGCGCCGTGGACGGCCCCACCGGACCTCGGAGGAACGCGAGCCGGTAGTCGGCAGTGATGCCCCAACGCGGCGTCAGGCGCAACGTGGCGCCCACGTTGCCCATCCACGTCTGGGTGGTGGTTTCCTGGAGCTCCTCCCCCTTGCGCTCCGACGAGGCGAGCGTGGGCCCCATCAGCAAGCCCGCGAAGGGCACGAGCCCATGGGGGCCCAGCTGCGGAATCACCGTCTGGAAGCGCAGGCCGATGAGCGCCCCGTAGCCCAGCACGTCCACCTGCCGGGCCTGCGGCGGCCCGCCGTCGACGCCCGGCTCGTTGAGGTACAGGCGACTCTGCGTGCCGAACAGGTCGATGCCCACCTCCAGCAGGTCGGAGATGGCGTAGGCGAAGGACGCCACCACCGTGGGCCCGCCCGCCACTTCCCGGGCACGCGGCAGCCCCTGGTTGGCGGGGCGCGAGTACCAGCCGTCGTAGAGCGTCTTGTTGGGGGTGATGCGCCAGCCGCCCTGGATGGTGATGCGGCCCACCCCATCCAGCGAGGTGGACACATCCTCATCACCGTATCCGTCATCCTGAGCGGCGGCGGGAGTGGAAAGCAGCAGTGCGAGCGGAAGGAGGCGACGGAGCATCAATGGCGGCTTTGGCGTCAGGGGCGCTTGGGGCTCAGCGCGATTTCCAGGAAGGTGGTCCGCCGGCGGCGAAGGGATGCGACGAAGCAGCGCACCACGCATCCGGCGCCGAACTCGCGCAGCACCACGCCGAGATTCGCCACCACGTCCCGCAGGGTGATCACACCGTGCATGTGCCCGCTCCTGTGCGCTGCGGAGGTTGGCCTGGGTGCTACAAGGGTGTGGCGCACGGTAACAGGGGGTCCCCCCCCGTCAATTTTCGGGGCACTCAGCGGGCGCGCCGCTCCAGCTCCAGCAAGGGCATCTCCAGCACCACCACCGTGCCGTGGCTGCACGTGGGGTGGAAGTCGGCCCGGTCCAACTCCCCGAGCAGCGCGCGGAACTGCGCGTCGGAGAGCGGCACGGCGCCGGCCTGCTTCGCGGCGTGGCACGCCATCACCCGCACCGCCTCCGCCAGCGACACCGTGTCCAGCGTCGCGCTCTTCGGCGGAAGCGCCCGCGCCAGGGCCTCCAGCAGCGAACGCGCGTCCGCCCCTTCCAGTCCCGGCGGCACCGTCTTCAACGCCACCGTGGTGCCGCCGAACGGCTCCACGTCGAAGCCCAGGCGGGACAGGGCTTCCCTGCCCTCCACCAGGGCCTTGGCCGCCGCGACGGGCAACTCCAGCGTGGTGCCGAAGAGCGTGGGGGCCGGAGGCGGCTTGCCGGACTCCAACGCGCGCAGGTAGCCCGTCAGGCGCGCGCGCTCCAGCGCCGCGTGTGGATCCATCACCACCAGCGTGCCACCCGGTCCCTCGCAGACATGGAAGCGGCCCCCCAGCATGCCCAGGGGCCGCAGCGCGCCGAAGTAGCCCGGCGGCGGTGCCTCGTTGAGCTGGGGCTGCGCCTGACCGAAGGCGGGGGCCTGCCCCACCGCGGCGGCGAAGGGCAGCGCGCCCGGCCGAGCCCCCTGCCCCAGCGGCCCCAGGGACGGCGCCCCTGGACCGGGGCCCGGCGCGTCCATGGCGGTGGGCAGCGGGCCGCCCCACGCGGCTTCCTGGGCGCGGGTGAGGAAGCGCTCCACGGCGTGCGCGTAGTGCGCGGCGTCCATGGGCTGGCCGGCCTGGGGCGCGGCGCCCTCCACGCCCGAGCCCAGCCACGGCGCGGCGCGCAGCATGCGGCTGAGCGCGGCCGTCACCGCCTCCTGGACACCCCGGGCGTCGGCGAAGCGGACCTCCTGCTTCTGCGGGTGCACGTTGACGTCCACCGCGCGCGGGTCCACGTCGATGTGCAGCACCACCACGGGCTGGCGCCCGGCGGCGAGGAAGTCCTGGTACGCGCGCTGGATGGTGCCAATGAGGCCGCGGTCCCGGATGTAGCGGCGGTTGACGAAGGTGTAGAGGCCGCGCGCGTTGTTGAAAGTGAACTCGGGCGAGGCGGCATACCCCGTGACGGCCACGCCCAGCCGGCGCTCCTCCACGGGGAACAGGTGCGGATGCGACGTGGAGCCCAGCGCCGCGGCGATCCGCTCGCGCGGGTCATCCGGGCAGGCCGCGCTGGAGAAGAGCGCGCCGCCCTCGTGCGAGGCGAAGAAGCCCACCTCCGGGTACGCCAGGGCCAGGCGCACCACGGCCTCCTCCGCGTGCTTCAGCTCCGTGTCGCCCCGGCGCAGGAACTTGCGGCGCGCGGGCACGTTGAAGAACAGGTCCTCCACGGTGATGACCGTGCCCGTCCGCGGCGGCGCGTCCTCCACCAGCGGTGGCCCGCCGCCCTCCACTGACACCCGCGTGCCCACCTCGGAGTTCGCGGCCGCGGAGTGAAGTGTGAACCGGGAAACGGATGCGATGGCGGGAATGGCCTCGCCCCGGAACCCCATGGAGTCGATGTGGAACAGGTCGTCCAGCTCGCGCAGCTTGCTGGTGGCGTGGCGCTCCAGGCAGGCCACGGCGTCCGTGCGCCCCATGCCATGCCCATCATCCGACACGATGATGCGGTCCACGCCTCCGCCGTCCAGCTCGACGCGGATCGTGCCGGCACCGGCGTCGATGGCGTTTTCCACCAGCTCCTTCACGACGGAGGCGGGGCGCTCCACGACTTCGCCGGCGGCAATCTTGTTGATGAGGACGTCGCTGAGACGGGCAATCCGGGACATGGCGGCCGGACACCCTCCGCCACCCAGGCGACGTTGTCCAGCAACACAACATGGGTGGCGGCTGACAATCCCAGGCGGCTGGGCTAACACGCGACACCGCGTATGGACGTGTCACGACCAGGCAAGGGACGGCTGCGCATCGCGGTCACGGGCGCGAGCGGCGACTATGGGCGGCTCCTGCTGGCTCGGCTGGACCAGGATCCCGACGTGGAGAGCATCCTCGTGCTCGACGTCGTCCGGCCGGAGGGCGACAAGGTGGAGTTCCACCGCGTGGACCTCACCCGGTACGATGCCGAGGGCGAGCTCACCGACGCGCTCACCGAGCGCCCCGTGGACGCGCTCTATCACCTGGCGTTCCTGTTCGGTCCCATCCGCAACGGCTCCCTGGCGCACGAGTTGGAAGTCATCGGCACGATGAACGTGCTGACGGCTGCGGGCCGCTCACGGCTGCCCCGGCTGGTGGTGCCCTCCCTGACGGCCGTCTACGGCGCGCGCGGGAACAACCCCGCGATGCTGCGCGAGGACTCGGCGCTCCAGGGTTGCCCGCACAGTCGCTTCGTCACCGACAAGGTAGAGGTGGAAGGCCAGGTGCGCGCCTTCCGGGAGCGGCATCCGGACATGCGCGTGCTGGTGCTGCGCTTCGCGCCGGTACTCGGGCCCTCGGTGGACAACCCGGCCACGCGCTTCTTGAAGAATCCCGTGGTGCCCACGCTGATGGGCTTCGATCCGCTCTGGCAGGGGCTGCACGAAGACGACGCCGCGCGTGCCTTGCACCTGGCCCTGCGCGCGGACGCGTCCGGCGAGTTCAACATCGTGGGCCGTGGGGTGATGCCGATCTCCGGCCTCATTCAGCAGGCGGGCGCGCGGCCGCTCCCCCTGCCAGGGCCCTTGTTCCGGGCCGGCCTGCATACGTTGGACGCCGTGGGCGCGGGCACGTTGCCCGTGGCCCTGCTCGACTACATCCATTACTCATGGGTCGCGGATGGCGAGCGCGCCGAGTCCGCACTCGGTTTCATCCCCCTCCACCATGTCAAAGACGCCGCTGCGGCGCTGAAGAGGAGCTAGTCATGGCCAAGGGTGTCCTTGGGAACGATCCCTTCAAGCGCGGCGCCGCGTCGCGCCCCACCGAGTCCTCCACGCCAGGTGGCGAGGAAAAGGCCGCCGCCGCGGAGACGAAGAAGAAGCCGGGGCCTGGCGGGACGGCGTCCGCGAAGGGCGGTGGCAAGGCGCCTGCCGCGAAGTCGCGCAAGCACGAGGGCAAGAAGACGTCCGGGAAGGCCAAGGGAGGCAAGGCGGCCGGAGGCATGAAGGGCGCCGCCGCGGCGGCCCGGCCTCCGCCGCAGGCATCGGGGACGCGTGCCCCCGCGCCTCAGGCCGAAAGGACCGAGGCAGCGGACGCCGCGACTCCGCAGGGCCTCGCACAGCCGACGCATGCCCCTGGGCCCCAAGCCCAGCGGCCCCCCGTGCCTGGGGCAGCGGACGCCGCGCTGTCGCCGCGCGAACCCGCCCCGTCCCAGCAGGCGCGGACGCCGCAGGCCCCCCAGGCTTCTGCCCACGACGCGGACGACGCCGTGCTGCCCCTGCGCGAGCCCGCGGTGTCCACGCCGCTCACGCTGGATTCACAAGCCCCCGGCCCGGTGAACGATGCCGGTGCCCCCACGCCGAAGCAGCGCGACGTGGACCTTGCCTTGGCGGAAGCCCTGGCCGCCGACGTGGCCGAAGCCACCGCCACCGCCGCGGTGGACGCGGCGCTGGGCGCGGAGGCCGGTCCCGACGCCGAGGTCGAGCGGCTCATGGCCACGGAGTTCGCGACCGAGCTGGCCGAAGCCGCGGTGGAGGAAGCACTGGAGCGGGGCGCTCCTGCCCCGTCTCCGGAACAAGAGCAGGAGCTCGCCGCCGCCGTGGCCGCGCAGGTCGCGGACAGCGCCGCACGGGCCGCCATCGACAAGGTGCGCGCCCTCCACGCCACACCGGATGCTCCGGCCGTCACCCGGTGGGAGCGGGAGACGCCGGTCCGCGTCGTGGTGACGGAAGAAGCGGACACGTCCGCGGTGGAGCCGGAAGTAGAGCTTCCGGATGCCACACGCGACGAGCTCCCTCCCAGCCGCAGGGGCCCGCTGTCGCTGGTGCCTCCGCCCGCCACGAACGCGGGTGAGTCGTCCTATCGGGAGTCCTTCTCTCCGGAGGCCGGACGGGGCGAGCCCGACGGCATCCGTCCCCTGGCGGAGCGCGCCGTGGCGGCCCTGTCCCTGGCGCGTGACATCGCCGGGCAGGCCCTGGCGAGCGAGAGTCTGGCCCGGGCGATGCTCGCGATGGGCGGCCTGAAGGACATGCTCCGCGCCGGCCTGGGCACTGGCGGTGGCGCGAACCTGGACGAGTACGGCAAGGACCCATCGCTCGTCGAGCGGCTGGAGCCCGTGCTCGAGTTCCTCTATTCGCAGTACTGGCGCGTGTCCGTGCAGGGCGTGGACCACGTGCCGCCGGGCGCGGCCATCCTGGTGGCCAACCATTCGGGCGCCCTGCCCTACGACGGGCTCGTCATGTCCATGGCCCTCACGCGTGAGCGCCCGGACCTGCGCGAGCCCCGCTGGCTGGTGGAGGACCAGATCTTCCACGCGCCGATGGTGGGCACCCTCTTCAACCGGCTCGGCGCCGTGCGGGCCTGCCCGGAGAACGCGCTGCGGCTCCTGGACGAGCATCGTCCCCTGGTCGTCTTCCCCGAAGGCTACCAGGCCCTCAGCAAGCCCTTCGGTGAGCGCTACCGGCTGAAGCGCTTCGGCCGCGGCGGCTTCGTGAAGCTGGCGCTGCGCACCGGCGCGCCCATCGTCCCGGTGGCCATCGTCGGCGCGGAGGAGACGTCGCCGCTGCTGGGCCGCATCCCCGCCTCCTTCCTGGGACTGCCCTACGTGCCCCTCACGCCGCTGGGCCCCCTGCCCCTGCCGGCCAAGTGGAGCATCCGTTTCGGAGAACCCATTGGCGTCGAGGACCTCGCGCCCGAGGCGGCGGACGACCTGGGCGAGGTCCAGCACCTCACCGAGCGCACCCGTGAGGCCATCCAGAGCATGCTCCAGTCGCTGCTGCGCGAGCGCCGCTCCGTCTTCGCGGGCTGAAGCGGAAGCGCCTGGACAGGCACGGGGTGGGCTGGAGACTCAGCCCACCACGCGGTTGCGGCCGGACGTCTTCGCATCGAAGAGCTTCTCGTCGGCGTCGCGCACCAGCTCCCCCGGCTCGCGGTGGTGCGGCTCCAGCACCGCGAGGCCCACGGACACCGTGACGGGAATCACCTGCCGGTCGAACTCGAAGCGCTGCTTCTCCACCAGCCGGCGCACCTTCTCCGCGAGCTGACGCGTGCCGGACAGCGACACCTCCGGCAGCAGGATGGCGAACTCCTCGCCGCCGTAACGCGCGAACACGTCCTCACGGCGGATCTTCGTGCGCACCGTGGATGCGAGCTGCTTGAGCACCGAGTCCCCCGCCAGGTGCCCGTACTTGTCGTTCACAGCCTTGAAGTGGTCGATGTCCAGCAGCACCAGCGACAGCATCCGCTCGTAGCGGCGGCTCCGCGAAATCTCCCGGTCCAGCTGCTCGTCGAAGTAGCGCCGGTTGTAGATCTGCGTGAGGCCGTCCATCGTGGTCAGCCGGTAGATTTCGTCGTGGTACGCGGCCTCGATGTTGCCGCCGGCGATGTACTTGAAGATGGTGCGGCCAATCTTCACGAGGTCGCCGTTGCGCAGCTCGCGCACCCCCTCCGCCAGCTCGTCGTTGACGAACGTGCCGTTGGTGGAGCCCAGGTCGCGGATGCGCACGCCCTCGCGCGAATTGGTGATGCTCGCGTGGTTGCGGCTGACCGACTCCTGGTCGATCTGGATGTCCGCCTTGGACGAGCGCCCGATGAGCGTCTCCTCGGACGCGAGGTCGAACTTACGCCCCAGGTCCAAGCCGTAGATCACCACCAGCGCCGCGTCGAGGTTGACCGGCCGGTCGGAGATCTTCGAGATGACCGTGACGACCGTCTCCTTCTGCACCATGCCTCCCGGGACGACAACGCTACCACCCGGCAAATCAAGAAAGCGAGCCAGCGCACGAAAACCCAGATGGGTGTTCCCGCACTCGGACCTCAGGGAATGTCGACCTTCCGGGTCGCGCTGACGAGCGGACGCAGGGGGTCACCCTCCAGGTCCACCAGGGTGGCCACCAGCAACACGCCCAGCCCCGAGCACGTCGCCGGGAGCTGCAGCTCCACCTCGCCGCGTCCCGGTGCAATGGGGGCGGAGGCGAACAGCGCCTGGTCGTTGCAACCCGAGCCGCCCCGCATGCTGACGCGCACCTGGCCTTCGCCGCCGGAACCCGTGCCCAGCCGGAAGCCGGAGACGCTCACCCGCACCGCGCTGCCCCGGGCCAGCCGCTGCCCGTCCGCCTCCGGATGGCGCCACGACACCTCCGGCCGCCCCAGGCTCAGCGTGGCGACGGCATCCGTCAGGTCCGCGAGCCGCTCCGCGCCCAGGCCCTCCGGGGCCACCAGGCGGGACGGGCCCTGCCCCACGCGCCGGTCCAGGCCCCGCACGCGCAGCGCCTCCACCTGGAGCTTCGCCCGCGCGTCCTGCAGCAAGCCGTCGAAGGTTCGGTCCTCGAACCCTGGCGGCGGCTGGGGAACGACGACGCCGTCGTCCGCATCGTCCGGGTCCATCAACACCGTCCAGCGGCGGCCGGCGCGGTTGGTGAACTCGGCGCGCACCACGCTGGCCCGCCCGTCCACCTGGGCCTGGAACTCGCGGCCGACGAGCTCGCCGCGAGGGGCCCCGTCGAAGTTGTAGCGAACGGACTCCGGAAGGGAGAGGAAGCTCAGCCCCGCGTCCACGGGCTGCACGCCGTCCGGGTCGAACTCCGGCCTGGGCAGGTTCGCCATGAGCGTGCTGGTCGCCACCGTGCCGTCCTCGGCCTGATGACCTGACGTGGCGGACACCACCAGCCGGTACGGCAGGCCCTCCAGGCCTCGGTGCGTGGGCGCCATGCGCACGGGCACGAGCCCGGGCCTGCCCAGCCGCGCATCCGCGTCCGTGTTCGGATCGGCCGGCGCCACGTTGGCCGCGGCGCCCAGCCCCAGCGGAACCATGCCCCGGCCGGGGACCGCCACGGTGGCCAGCACGTAGGTGCGGTCCAGGTGCGCGCCCCGGTACTGAGGCAGCGGCGGCACCCGCACGGCGAAGGGGAACGACAGCCGGACGCCCGGCGTTTCCCGCTCGAAAGGCAGCGCCTGCGCGTACTCCGCCGCGCGGGTGTCCGGCTCGCCGGTGAGGATGCCGGGCGTGGGCGCCAGGGTGAAGCGGGCGTCACGTGACAGCACCGAGAAGAAGCGCGTCGAGCCGGGCAACAGCTGCCCCAGTTGCAGCAGCGGATCCGTTCCCGGCGCCAGGAGGTTGAGGGGGAGTTCCTTCAGGGGGAGCGCGCCCGTCAGCGCCCAGGCCGTCCGCGTCCCACAGGCGCCCGTGCGAATGGCCAGCTCCGCATCCAGCACACCCGGTAGCGAGCCGTCACACACACCCGCCACGCCCGGGGCCGCGACGTCTGGAGCCGTGCTGCCCGTCAACCACAGTGCGCTGCCCGACGGCAGCGACAGGCGGTCCTGGCCCGTGCCCAAGGGGAGCGCCACCTCGTGCTCCGGGCCCAGGAAGGACTCGGGAGCCAGGTCGGAGGGGAGCCCCGGCACGGACAGCCCCATCAGCCCCACGCGCAGCGACACCGCCGTCGAAAAGGGCTCCGTCAACGTGGGGAATGGGCCCTTCACGCCGCCGAAGCGGTCCAAGGGGTTGCGGCGCAGGGCCATCCGCACGTCGCGGAACTGGCTCGCGTCATGGCGCGCCAGCGTCAGGTAGCCGTAGTCGGAGTGGAAGGCGGAGAGCGCCACCTCACCTTCCGCGGGCACCCAGACGGCTCCGTCGGCGTTCGTCACCATGGCCGCTCCCAGGCCGCCGTCATCGGCGGACACCGCGACGACGGCCAGCGGCACCGGGCGCCCGGTCAGCGCATCCACCACCAGCACGCGCACCCCACCCGGGGCCACGTCGGCGGGCAGCACGGTGACGCGCGCATGGCACGAAACGTTGCCCACTCGGACCGCCAGCGCCGGATGCTCCGATGCGGGCTCGCCCAGCACGACAGAGGCCTGGTGGCCGTCCCCGCCTCCGACCACGGAGGGAGACAACACCTCCCATGCCACGCCGTCACGCAACACCAACGGAGCGCCCGTCGATTCGCGCACCCACACGCGGAAGTCCACCGTCATGCCCGGGGTGCCCACGACGACGTCCGGCGTCACCTCGCACGCGACCGCGCGGGTTTCGGACGGCGGCGCGCCACACGCGCCGTCTCGGCACACCGTGCCTGAGTCACAGTCCGTGTCGGCGGCACAGACAACGGGCACGCACCGGTTCATGTCGCATTGGCAGCCGGCGCCGCCTACCTCGTCACACGCGGCCAGTGCATGAGGGCCCCGCCGCGCCACGCCGCAATCCTCGCGCGTCAGGCAGGCGGGTTCGCACCGCGAGGTGGCCGAGTCACAGAAGAAGAGCGAAGGGTCGGGGCAATCCTGATCGACGGAGCAGTAAGTCCCCTGTGGGAACGGACCCACGGGGCTGTCAGGCCCCATGTCCATGTCGCCGCAGCCGTTCAGGTACAGCAGGACACAGGCCAGGCAAGCCAGCACGAGGGGACGGGGGGGGTGACTCATACGGATGCGGCTCCGGGGGGACCGTCCGCGACCTTACAGGCAGGACGCGCGCTGCGCGACGGTACGCGGCGCCGGCCGCCGCACTTCGCGCCCCATCATAGCCGGTCCGCCCGCCGTGCGCCCCTCCTCCGCACGGGATGGTTGGCTTTATGGGTCAACAGATCGATGATCGCCTCCTGATGGCTCGTAGTGAACCCAAGTCCCTGGAAAGTCTCCTTCCCCGCGTCCTGGCACGGCTGGCGGGAGAGTCGGGAAAGGGCCACGCGCTGGCACCTGTGTGGGAGGCGGTGGTCGGTCCACACCTCGCGCGCCACACCACCCCCCAGGCCCTGCACGGAACCACCCTGGTGGTGGCGGTGACGGGCGCCCAGTGGGCCCAGTCGCTGGAGTCCGAAGCGGCCTCGCTCTGCGAGCAGCTCAACGCGCGGCTCGGCCCGGACACGGTGAAGTCCCTCTCCTTCACGTTCCAGGTGGCGCGCCGATGATGGCCTTGTTGGCGCTCATCACCGTCATGGCTGCCGCACCGCCGGCGTCGGCCGGAATGGAACGCAGCGCCGCTCAGCACGTCAGCCGCGAATTCGAGCGCGTGGGACGGCGCGCCCCGGTGGAAGACCCGAAGTTGACCAACGCCGCGCGGCGGCTGGCACACGAGGCCCTCACCGAATACACCACCGGCGCGCCGGGCCTCTTCACCCTCACCTCCGCCGTGAGTGACGCGGGCGCGGCGGACCCCTCGCCGCGCGCGCTGGTCATCCGGGCGTGGGTGCCACGGCACGCCATCGAGACCTTCCTCGAGCGCGACGACTTCAACAGCGAGCGCGCCTCACACTTCGGCGTGGGAGTGTCCGTCCTCGGCAAGCGCGCGGCGCTCGTCCTGCTGCTGGTGGACCGCAAGGCGGAGCTCCAGGACTTCCCGCGCCTCATCGCCAAGGACGAGCGCTCGACCATGACGCTCTGCGGCACCCTGGTCCCACCCCTGCGGCGGGCAGAGGTGTACGTCACCCAGCCGAACGGCGGGGTGAGCCTCATGCCCGTCCGGAACCGGGGTGCGGGGGGCGGCTTCTGCAGCCGGCTCGCCTTCGCCACGCCGGGTACGTACACCGTGGAGGTGGTGGGACGCGCGGACGGCGGGCCGGAGGTGGCGGCGCTCTTCCTGGTGGACCAGGGTGAGCCCCGCAAGCACGCCGCCAGCGAGGACACCGCCGAGCCCACCACGCTGGAGGACGCCCGCCGGGCCGTCTACGAGCGCATCAACGCCCTCCGCCGCGCCCACGCGTTGCCCGAACTGTCCCCCGACGCAGTGCTGGAACAGGTGGCCCAGGACTACAGCGCGCGCATGTCGAAGGAGGGCTTCTTCGCCCACATCGCCCCGGACGGCTCCACGCTGACGAAGCGCCTGCCGGCGGGCGCACGCTACGTGCGCGCGGGAGAGAACCTGGGCCTGGCACCGGGGCCGCTGGCGGCCCACTTCGGCATCGAGCACAGCCCTGGACACCGG
The DNA here is from genome assembly GCF_900101905.1 of Myxococcus virescens. Taxonomy (NCBI): domain Bacteria; kingdom Pseudomonadati; phylum Myxococcota; class Myxococcia; order Myxococcales; family Myxococcaceae; genus Myxococcus; species Myxococcus virescens. Next base: position 56,574 of record NZ_FNAJ01000005.1, read on the forward strand.
CGCAACGTGCTGGACCCGGGCTTCCGCTTCATGGGCGTGGGCGTGGCGTTCCACACGGTGAACGGGCGCCAGGAGGCCGTCCTCACCGAGGTCTTCACCGTCGCCCCGCCCGCTTCACCGGAGCTGGCGGACCCGCGGCAGGAGGCCTACGACGCCCTGAGCCGGCGGCGCGCGTCCCGCAAGCTCCCGCCCCTGACGCGCAACGCCGCGCTCGAGTCACTGGCACGCGCCCACGCCAAGCGCGCGCTGGAGCTGGACCAGCCCTCGGCCCAGCCGGGTGAAGCCCCGGTGCACGACCGCGTCTTCGAGCTGCTGCCCGACGCGGGAACGGCGTCCGTTGACTTCTTCGTGGTGTCGGACCCCACGGCGATTCCGGAGTCCCGCAGCATGGCTGACGCCACGAACAACCGCGTGGGCGTAGGCGTGGTGCGGGGAGACTCCCGCCGCTTCGGCACGAATCAATACTGGGTGGCCGTCATCTACGCGGCCGTCCCCTGACGTCCCGCACGGAGACGCCGTGCGTGGTGGTGCCCCCGGTGTGTGTGGCCAGGGGCGTCAACGCCATGAACCCCGTTCAGACAGGCCGGCGCTGCGTGGCGTAGGCCTCGAGCCCCATCTGCGGCGGCGCCACCTGCTGATACATCGGACACTTCATGCAGGTGAACGACTGCCAACCTCGCCGGACGGCTTCATCCAGGCAGTTGTCATACTGATGACAGTTGAGGTTGCGGTGGGTCTCGACGCCGGCTCGCTTCGGCCCGGCTTCGGGGTTGATGGTTTGTGGCAGATCGGCTGGACACGGCTTCATGAAGCCCTCCCTCTGAACTGTTTCCCCCCCGAGCGCTGTGAACGAGCAGTGCTACCTGACGACAACGACTGGACCCGCCATCCAACGACGGACCGGAGTGGCGCTGAGCGGCGGCGCAAGGTAGTGATTCACTCCGGGTGACGCAATGGGTCGGCAGTTCCTACCCAAGTGCACGTAATCGCCAGGACGCTTTCAGCGAATGACATCGGGTGCTGAACAGTCTGGACTGACCCGACGCCGCGCGGATCTAGGACTTGTCGCGCCCGCTGTCAAACCACCCTCCCTGCGGGGCAAGGGGAATGATCGGTGTGTGCGTCTCGTTGGCAGGCCGCAAAGCCGCGTCGTGAAAGGAAGACCACATGAGTTGGAGTGGGTGGGTTGCGGGGGTGGTTGCGGGGATGTCGCTGGGACAGTCCCCCACGGCGCTGGAGGCCGTCCGCCTCCACAAGCCGGATGCGGCCGCCCTGGCGCGCGCGGAGCTGACGGCCTGCGCCGCGAAGAAGTGCGACGACGTGGGGCGGCTGGCGCTGCTCGCGGGGACGCTCGCCCTCTCTGACGGTCAGGCCGCCGAGGCAAGGGAGCTGCTGGCCGCCTGGCCCGCCCCTCCACTGCTGGCGCCGTACCACGCCTTCTACCTGGGACAGGCCCGCTTCTACGCCGGGGACGCCGCGGGCGCGGCCGAGGACTTCGCGCGAGTGCTGGAATCCAAGGCACCCGCGGAACTCGCGGCCCGTGCCCGAGCGCGGCTGGGGGAGTCACTGCTCAAGGCAGGCAAGCCCCAGGACGCGGCCCAGGTGCTGGAGGCGGCCGCGAAGGCGTCGCCCACCGTGGAGCTGCTCTATCAGCGTGCCCTGGCGCGAGGCGGCTCCGGCAACCGCGCCGGGCAGCGCGCCGACATGCTGACGGTGGCGCTGCGCTTCCCCACCCACCCCTACGGCGACGAGGCCATGGCGTGGCTGACGGAGGGCAGCACGCCCCCGGTGAAGCTGGGCTACACCGAGCGCACCACCCGCGCGGACCGCTTCCTGGACGCAGGCGCGACGCAGCGCGGGCTCGACGAGCTGGCGACGCTGGACAAGGTGAAGCTCGACAAGGCGCAGGCGGCCCGCGTGGCGCTGCTGCGCGCGAAGGCCTGGTTCGCGCTGGGGCGCACGGAGGATGCGGAGAAGGCGCTCGCACTGGCGCGCAAGGGCCCCGCCGCCGTCGCCGCTCAGGCGGACCTGCTGGTGGCTCGGCGCGCGCTCAAGTCCGACGACAACGCCAAGGCCCGAACGCTGATGGCGGCCCTGGACAAGAAGTACCCCTCGCAGCCGGCGGGTGATGAAGGCGCCTTCTTCGCGGGCTGGTTGGATTTGCAGGCCGGGCGCTTCGCGGACGCGGTGCAGGCCTTCACGGCGTTCGAAACGCGTTATCCGCGCTCACGCCGGCGCGACGAGGGCATGTGGTTCCGCGCGCTGGCCCACCTGCGTCAGGAGGAGTACGCGAAGGCTCGCGCCGCGTTGGACGCGTTCCTGACCGCCTACCCCAAGAGCAACATGGGGCCGCAGGCGCGCTACTGGATGGCGCGCAGCCGCGAGCTGGACGGCGCGAAGGCAGACACGCTGGGCCCCGCGTACGAGGCCGTCATCACCTCGGCGCCCGCGTCCTTCTACGCGCTGATGGCCAACGAGCGGCTCAAGGCGCTGAGCCTGAAGACGCCCGCGCACTTCCCACAGCCTCCGCAGGTGCTGAAGCTGCCCCGCCCGCCCGAGCTGGAGCTGGCGGTGGAGCTGACCCGCGCGGGCTTGTTCCGTGACGCGGCGGTGGAGGTGGAAGCCCATGCGGCGCGGCTGCGCTCGGCGGACCAGGCCCTGCCCTTCGCGCACGCGCTGCTGGAACTGGGCGAGTACGGCCACGCCCACGCGGTGGCCGCGCGCCACCTGTGGGGACGGGCCTTCGGCGCGCGCGCTCCGGAGGCCCTGGCGCCCTTCTATCCTCGCGCCTTCGCCACCGCGGTGGAGGGCGCGGCGACGCAGCACCGGGTGGACCCCTACCTGGTGTGGGCCATCATGCGGCGGGAGAGTGCCTTCCGGCCGGAGGTGATGAGCTTCGCCGATGCGCGAGGGCTGATGCAGATCATCCCCAAGACGGCGAACGCCATCGCGGAGAAGCTGAAGGAGCCCGTCCCCGCGCCCGCGGACCTCTTCTCCCCCGAGCGGAACATCCGCTATGGCGCCTGGTATCTGTCCCGGCTGATGGAGCGCTTTGGACACCCGGTGCTCGCGGCGGCCGCGTACAACGCGGGCCCAGGCTCGGCGGCGAAGTGGGTCCAGGAGCGGAGCTCGCTGCCACTGGACCTCTTCGTGGAGACCATCCCCTTCAAGGAGACGCGCGGCTACGTGAAGCAGGTGGTGGCGGACCTGTTCCTCTACCACTCCTTCTACGGCGACGGCACGGGGGCGCTGAAGCTGCCGCTGCAGGTGCCCGCGCCGTCGAAGGAAGGTGTCAGCTTCTAGGCCCCGCTGGGGGCGCCAGGCCCGCGAGACGACGCGCGGGCGGGCGCCGAGCGTCAATCCCGGTCTGGCGCGCCCAGGGGAAAGAGCGGCCGGAATCGCCGCGCCTCATTCACCGCGCGGGCGAAGGACGGGCGCGCAAGCAGCCGCGAGCGGTAGGCGCGGAGCACGGGAAACGCATCGGAGATCCGGTGCGTCCAGTCCGCGTAGAACAGCGAGGGCGCGGCGGCGCAGTCCGCCAGCGTGAAGTCCTCGCCAGGGGCGGCCCAGGTCCTGTCGGCGAGCTGCCCTTCGAGCCAGGCGTAGGCGACCTCCAGCTTCTTCACGGCCAGGGCCAGGCCTTCATGGCGCTTCACCGAATCCCCCGTCAGCGCGCCATCGACCGCGTGCTGCGCCGCGTTCATGACGTGCAGGTCGAAGAAGCGATCGAGAAAGCGCACGTCGAGCGCCGCCATCGGGTCCGCGGGCAACAGACGCACGGGCCCCGGATGTACGAGCTGCAGGTACTCGATGATGATGCTGGTCTCGGCGATGTCGCGCTCGCCATCCACCAGCAGCGGGAACTTGCGCAGCGGCCAGCGCCGCGACCACTCGGCCGAGTGCTGAGGTGTTTCCGGCCCGATACAGCGGAACTCGAAGGGCGTGCCGTTCTCGTACAACGCGATGAGGACCTTCTGCGTGTACGAAGAAAAGGGATGACCGTAGAGCACGAGTGACATCGGCGGACTCCTGTCGCAGACCGCTTGCAAGTTGCAAGCAGTCAAAACCCTATCCCTACCACTTGCACATCGCAAGGAGTAGCCTGGAGAGAATGGCCATGGCGCAGACAGGGCGGTCCGGCTGCCCGATCAACCTGACGCTCGAACAGCTCGGCGACCGTTGGAGCCTGGTCGTCATCCGCGACGTCATGTTCGGAAACAGACGCAGCTACGGAGAGCTGCTCGCGCAGAGCGAGGAACGCATCGCCTCGAACATCCTCGCGGACCGGCTGAAGCGCCTGACGGCGGCCGGCCTGCTGACGCGACGCCCGGATCCCACCCACCGGCAGAAATTCATCTACAGCCTGACGGAAGCGGCCATCCAGCTCGTGCCACTCCTCGCGCACATGGGCGCCTGGGGTCGCCGGCATACGCGCCCGAGCAAGGCGCTGTCCGTGCGCGCGGAGCTGCTGGAACAGGGCGGCGCTCCGCTCTGGAACGCCTTCATGGAGGAGCTGCGCCACCTGCATCTCGGGACGCCGCGGCCGGCGCGCTCGGTATTTGGCGAACTGCAGGCCGCCTACGAGAAGGCGCTGGCGAAGCGCTCCCGCTGAGCCCGGCGCGTCGTCCTCTGCGCCGGGCCAAGGTTCAGCCACCCGCGCTAGGCGCGCTGGGCCAGCCGGCGCAGGATTTCAGACTCCATCCCGTGCACCACCTCCGACAGGGGGATGCTGCTGGAGTCCACGTGCACCGCGTCCTCGGCGGCCTTCAGCGGCGCCACGGCGCGGGCGGAGTCGTCGCGGTCCCGCTTCGTCTGGTCCGCGAGCACGGCGTCCAGGCTGCTCTCCACGCCCTTCTGGAACAGCTCCTCGTAGCGGCGCCGGGCGCGCACCTCGGGGCTGGCCGCCAGGAAGAACTTCGCGTCCGCGTCCGGGAACACCACCGTGCCGATGTCACGGCCCTCCAGAATGGCGCCCTTCTCCGCCTCCAGCGCCAGCCGCCGCTGGAGCTGCAGCAGGCCCGCGCGCACGACCGGCCGCCCGGACACCTGGGACGCCGCCATGGAGATGTCTGGCGTGCGAATCTCCCCGGACACGTCCTGGCCGCCCAGGAAGACGTGGTTCTCCTCGCCCACCACCTGGAAGTGGATGTGCACGCGGCCCAGCAGCGCACCCAGGCCCGCGTCGTCGTCGAAGGCGATGCCCTCACGCTGGGCCATCACGGCCACGCAGCGGTAGATGGCGCCCGTGTCCACCAGCGAGAAGCCCAGCCGGCGCGCCAGCAGCTTGGACACCGAGGACTTACCGGCGCCCGCGGGGCCGTCGATGGCGACGATGAAAGGCCGGGCGCTCATGACAGGAGCTCTTTCAACACCTGGACGCAGCGCGCGTTCTCCGCGGGCGTGCCCACGGAGATGCGCACGTGGTTCGGGAAGCCCTGCCCCGCGAAGGGCCGGACGATGACGCCCTTGCGCAGCAGCTGCTCGTACAGCGCCACCGCGGGACGGCCGAAGTCCACGAACACGAAGTTCGCGTGGCTGTGCGTGAGCGTGCCGCCCAGCTTCGGCAACTCCGCGGCGAAGTAGTCCAGGCCCGCGCGGTTCACCTCACGCGTGCGGCGCACGTGCTCGGTGTCTTCCAGGGCCGCCAGACCCGCGGCCTGGGCCAGCACCGTCAGGTTGAAGGGCATGCGCGTACGGTGCAGGTACGCCGCCAGCCGGGCATCCATGATGCCGTAGCCCAGGCGCACGCCCGCCAGCCCGTGAATTTTGCTGAAGGTGCGCAGCGCCACCAGGTTCGGGTGCCGGCCGACCAGCGGCACGGCGCTGGTGTACTCGGGCCACTCGACGAACTCGAAGTAGGCCTCGTCGTGCACCACCAGCACCTCCGGCGGCACCGCGGCCAGGAAGCGCGTCAGGGCGTCGCGGCTGAACGCGGTGCCCGTGGGGTTGTCCGGGTTGGCCAGGAACACCATCCGCGTGCGCGGGGTGATGGCCTTCGCCATGGCCTCCAGGTCGTACTGGAAGCCCTCGCGCATGGGCACCTCCACGAAGGGCCGCCCGTGGGCCTGCGCGGAGATGCGGTACGCGGAGAAGGAGCCCTGGCACAGGAGGATTTCGTCCTCCGGCGTGGTGAAGGTGCGGATGAGCAGCTCGATGAGCTCGTTGGAGCCGCTGCCCAGCACCACCTGCTCCGGATTCACGTCCACGTGCGCGGCCAGCTTGCGCACCAGGTGGAAGGACGTGGCGTCGGGGTACAGGTGCGTCGCGCCAGAGACGTTCCGCATGGCCTCCACGGCGCGCGGGGAGGGCCCCAGTGGGTTTTCGTTCGAGGCCAGCTTGATGACGCCCTTGAGGCCGAACTCGCGCTCGGTCTCTTCAATGGGCTTGCCGGGCACGTACGGCTTGAGCGTCTCAACGTGGGTGGGGACGAGCGGTCGCATGGTGTAAGGGCCCTGATACGGTGGATTCAGCGTCCGGAGAACACACCGAGCGCGCGAAACTTCGCGTACCGGTCCTGGACCAGTTCATCGGGCGACAGCTCGGCGAGCTGTCCCAGGTGCTTGCGCAGCGTCTTGCCCAGCGCCTCCGCCATCTTCGCGGGGTCGCGGTGGGCCCCACCAGCGGGCTCGGCGATGGCCTCGTCGATGATCTTCATCTCCAGCAGGTCCTTCGCGGTGAGCCGCATCGCGTCCGCGGCCTTGTCCGCCTTGGCGGCGTCGCGGAACAGGATGGAGGCGCAGCCCTCCGGGGAGATGACGGAGTAGACGCTGTTCTGGAGCATCAGCACGCGGTTGCCCACGCCAATGGCCAGCGCGCCGCCGGAACCACCCTCACCCACCACCGTGGAGATGATGGGCACGCGCAGCCGGCTCATGACCTCCAGGTTGACGGCGATGGCCTCGGCCTGCCCACGCTCCTCGGCGCCGATGCCCGGGTACGCGCCCGGCGTGTCGACGAAGGTGAGGATGGGCTTCTCGAAGCGCTCGGCCAGCTCCATGAGGCGGCGGGCCTTGCGGTAGCCCTCCGGGCGCGGCATGCCGAAGTTGCGCGCCATGTTCTCCTTGGTGTTGCGGCCCTTCTGGTGGCCCATCACCATCACCGGCTTGCCGTCGAAGCGCGCGAAGCCGCCGACGATGGACGGGTCCTCGCCAAAGGCCCGGTCACCGCACAGCTCGACGAAGTCGGTGAAGAGGTAGTGGACGTAGTCGAGGAAGTAGGGGCGGTTCGGGTGCCGGGACATCTGCACCACCTGCCACCGAGTCAGGTCGCTGAAGATCTCCGTCTGGAGCTTCTTCGCCTTCTTCTCGAGCTTGGAGATCTCCGAGGAGAAGTCCACCGTTCCGCTGGTGGAGAGGACCTTGAGCTCGTCGATCTTCTTTTCCAGCTCAATCAGGGGGCGCTCGAACTCGAGCACATAGCTGGTACCGGTTGCCATGGCGCGGAACTAGCACCAGGGTAAGGCGGCTTTCAACGCGCAAGCGTTTACGCACCCCTGTCTGGAGGCACATGCACCCCGCCCTGCCCCTGTTGCTCATGGCCCTCACGGGCGCCGCGCCCACCCCCAATGCTCGGGGACTGAACACCCAGGGCTTCCGGCTGTACCAGGCGGGGCGCTACCCAGAGGCCCTGGAGCGCTTCCAGGCGTCCGCCCGGGAGTCCCCGGGCTATGCGCTGGCCCACTACAACCTGGCCGCCACCCTGGGGCTGCTCCGCAAGCAGGGGAAGGTCTGCGAGTACAGCGCCCACCGGGACGTCATCGTCGAGCACCTCACCCAGGCGGTGAAGCTGGATGCCCGGCGGCTCACCCGCGCGAAGGAAGACGCGGACTTCACCCCCATCCGGGACACCCTGGGCTGGCAGAAGCTGCTGGGCCGCAGCCCGGCGAGGGAGGCGGATGTCCCCGTGCTGCTGCGCGAGGTGTCCTGGTTCGGCCCGGGTGTGGGCGTCTACGGCACCACCCAGGAGCTGCGCTTCGGCCCCTCCGGCAAGGTCACCCTGTGGACGAAGGAGGTGGGCGACGACGGGACGCCCCGCCAGAAGGAGACGCGGGGCCGCTACACGGTGCGCGACAGGAAGGTAACGCTCCGGTTGAATGGCCGCGCGCCGCTGGAAGGCACGCTGACGGAGACGGGCGCGCTCACCTTCCCCGGCCTGGAGACGTTCACCGACTCACCTTCGGAATGCGAGGCGTGAGCCCCCGCGCTCGCTTTCAGATACGGCCCGCGCAACCCCCTTGGCACCCATGCCGCGCGTCGTCATGGTGCGCACGGGGGCAGGTGGGAAGGGATGATTCTTCGGGGTGGAATCAGGGCGTGAGGCGGATGTGGCGGCGGCCCCCTCTACTTCTGCACAACGGCCAGGACACTCCCGCCGGGTGAAACGAAGCCCGGCAGGGCGCCCCTTGGCTCGCTCCACGGCGAGCCTGGGCCTCAGGCCGCCTTGGTCTTCGCGGCCGGCGGCGACAGCGCGTACCACGCCGTGCGGAAGGCCTTCAGCTCGCGCAGACCCGCCGGGTGACGGCCCAGGGCCGGCGCCATGGTCACCGGCAGGCCCAGCTTCTTCTCAATGGCCTTCGCCGCGTTGAGCTCCAGCTTGCGCCGGTTCTCGCACTTGTCGCAGGTGGACTTGGGGCCCACGCGGTTGACGAGCACCCGCTCCACGGGGAGCTTCTTCTCCCGCAGGTACTCCACCAGCCGCTCGGTGCGGGCCGCGGCCAGCTCCTCGCCACGCGTGACGACCACGAAGCGCGCCTCGCTCGGGGAGGCCAGCGCGTCCTCGAAGCGCTTCACGTGCTTGATCATCCCGGCGATGTCGTCCGCCAGCTCGCCCAGGCCCTTGGCGCGGTGCTTGGTCAGCACCGCGTGCAGCGCGCCCAGCCACGTCTTGGCCGTCTCCGCCATTTCCACCACGCGCACGGACGTCACCACCGGCGCCGAGTCCACCACGATGCGCTTGAAGCGCTCCTGCACCAGCGCGTCCGTCAGGCAGGACAGCGCGGCCAGCTCGTCGATGCCCGGCGGCGCGCACTCCAGCAGGTTGCGCAGGTAGAGCAGATCCGAGGGCACCTCGCTGCCCGACCGGGGCGCGCCCTCGAAGGCCTTCTCCGCCTTCTCCTTCACCCGCTTGCGCAGGGCATTGAACCAGCCGGCGATGTCCAGCTCGCGCGCGTACAGGCCCTTGGTGCCCTTTACCTGCGTCTCCGTGTCCGTCAGACGGCTCTGCAGCACGTCCGACAGCGAGTGCGCCGGATCCGTGGAGATGAGGAGCACCGGCCCCTCCTTCTCCGTCAGCGTCACCGCGGCGGCGGCGGCGCAGGAGCTCTTGCCCACCCCGCCCTGCCCCACGAAGAAGATGAGCCGCGTGGGCGGCAGCGGCGGCGCGGCGATGGGCGGCATGGACGGCGCGCGCACCAGCGCCGGAGGCCCTTCTGCCGCGGCGAACTCCAGCGCCTTGGTCTCCTTGCCAGCGGCCCACGCCTTGGCAAGCAGCGCCAGGCCATCCAGCCCGCGCGGCGCCACTTCACGCCGGCCCAGCAGGTGCACCGGCACCGTCTTGTCCAGCGCCTGGAACTTGCGGACGTGGGGGGCCTGTAGGCCGCGGCGCCCCTGACACGCGGGACAGCCGTCCTTGTCCTCGATCTGATTGACGACGATCTCCGTCACCGGCAGCCCGCGCTCGCGAAGCTGGGTGAAGAGCATGCGCGTCTGCGCCTCGGGCACCGGCTCCGCCAGCGCCACCAGGTGGAAGGCCGTGCGCGTGGCGTCCTTCAGCAGCGCCAGCAGCTTCTCCGCCTTCTGCCCCACCTGATCCAGGAAGCCGGGCGCATCGGCCGCGGCGGCCGCCTTCTTGCCCTTCTTCGCCGGCGCCTCCGTCTTGTCCCCACCGGCCTTCACCAGGCCCAGGAACTTGCGCAGGCTCGCCGGCAGGTCGAACAGCCGCAGGGTGTGGCTGGTCGGCGCGGCGTCCACCACGATGCGGTCGAACGCCTCGTCCTCCAGCAGGTCCACCACGTGGAAGAGCGCCACCAGCTCCTCCAGCCCCGGCACCGCCTGCTGGTACAGCTTGCCCATGTCGTCTTCCGACACGTGCGTGCCCTTCGCCGCGGCCTTCGACAGCGCTGGCAGGTAGGAGGCCAGGAAGGGCTTCATCAGCGCCGCCGGCTCCACTTCCAGGCCGTACACGCCGCCGTCTCCCTTGCCCGGGACCAGCTTGGTCGCCTTGGCAGGGAGCTTCTTCTTCACCAGGTCCGACAGGGAGCGGACCGGGTCCAACGACACGAGCAGCACCCGCTCCTTGGGCGCCTCCTCCGACAGCCTCAACGCATATGCCGCCGCGAGCGTGGTCTTACCTACCCCGCCTTTGCCGCCGAAGAAGTGAAGTACTCGCGCGTCGCTCATTGCGTTGTGGCCTTCCTTGTGCCCCCCCGCGGCACCCGATGCACACTCCGGGGCGCCCGAATAGATTGGCGCCGCTGGAGTTGCCCGAGGCGTGGAACATGTACGGCCGGGCACTCCCTGTGGGTGGGAGACCCCCCAAGAATCCCCCGTCCGGAGGTCAAAAGTCAAGAATTGACGGGGGTTTCGCGGCGGGGTCGCCGCCTGGGCGGGCATCCCCTCCGAGCCAGGCCAAGAGCCCGGAATCCGAAGGGGATTTCCTACCTGTGAGGTCAGCGGATGACGAACGAGTTGGTGCCCACGGCCCCCATCGCGCCGTCACTCCCCTGCCCGCCCAGGGGGCCGCCACCGCCGCCGGGCGCCTGCTGCGCGCGGGCCTCGGCCGCGTAGCGGTTGAGCTTGTTGTAGAGCGTCTTCTCGCTCACCCCCAGCACCTCGGCGGTGCGGGCCTTGTTGTTCCCGTTCCGCTGGAGGCTGCCCAGGATGTACTCGCGCTCCACCGCGTCCAGGCTCAGCCCGAAGGGCAGCCGGAAGGTGTGGCGCTCCGGGCTCTTGCCGGCCATGTCGGGCGGCAGGTGCTCGCGGGTGATCAGCTCCCCGTCGCACAGGATGACGGCGCGCTCCACCGCGTTGCGCAGTTCGCGGATGTTGCCCGGCCAGTCGTAGTTCTTCAGGACCTCCATGGCCTCCGGGTGCACGCCGCTGACGCGCTTGCCGGAGTCGCCGCGGAACTTGTCCACGAAGTGCTGCACCAGGATGGGGACGTCGTCGCGGCGCTCGCGCAGGGGCGGCAGGTGGATCTGGAAGACGTTGAGGCGGAAGTAGAGATCCTCGCGGAAGCGCCCGTTCTTGATCTCCTGCTTGAGGTCGCGGTTGGTGGCGCAGAGCACGCGCACGTCCACCTCGATCTCCACCTTGCCGCCCAGCCGGCGCAGCTTGCCCTCTTCCAGCACGCGCAGGAGCTTGGCCTGCAGCTCGATGGGAATCTCACCCAATTCGTCCAGGAAGAGCGTGCCGCCGTGGGCCATCTCGAACACGCCGGGCCGCCGCTGATCCGCGCCGGTGAAGGCGCCGCGCTCGTGGCCGAACAGCTCGGACTCGATGAGCGTGGCCGGGATGGACGCGCAGTTGATGGCGATGAAGGGCTTGTCGCGGCGCAGGGACAGGTTGTGCACCGCGCGGGACACCACTTCCTTGCCCGTGCCGGACTCGCCGCTGATGGACACGCTGGCCTTGGAGGGCGCCACCTTCTCCACCAGCTCGATGACCTTGCGCATGCCCACGGACTGCGCAATCAGGTCCGACGAGCCGAGCTGCTTCAGACGCCGCCGCAGCGTCTGCACCTCGCGCATCGTCTCCTTCTTCTCCAGCGCCCGGTCGATACAGACCTTGAGCCGCGCGGTATCCAGCGGCTTGACGATGAAGTCGTAGGCGCCCTCGCGGATGGACTCCACCGCGGCGTCGATGGTGCCTCGCCCCGTCAGGAAGACCACCGGGCAGTCCGGCAGCTCCTCCTTCAGGTTGCGCAGCAACCAGAGCCCATCCGTCTCCGGCATGGCCAGATCCGACAGGACCACGTCCGGCCGGAACTCGTTCGCCTTGCGAAGGGCGTCATGCCCGTCGAATGCGATCTCGACCTTGTGTCCCCAGGCGCTGAGCATGTCCGCCAGCGCCTCACACGTGTCGCGTTCGTCATCCACGGCCAGGATTCGTGCGCTGCCCAAGTGAAGACCTCCCGTACTGCGTCGTGACGCGAAGTTGTCGTGACTCGAAATAAGAAGCCGGCCCGTCCAGATGAGACACTCAGGCGCGGGAGAAACTCAGGCGGCACAGCCCCGCCCGGACGTACAGGTCGACGCCCAACTGTGAACAGCGCAGTTGCAGCGCGGCCACGGCTTCGGGCAGGGGCTCGGGGCAGGCGCCGGCCGAATCCTCGACCTCCAGCACCGCGCTCGACTCGTCCCCGCGCACCGTGACCCGGATGGAGCCGCCGTTCTCCGCCCGGCGGAAGGCGCGCAGCAGCGCCTGGATGAGGAAGAAGCCCAGCTCCGACGTGTCCTGCAGGCGGACCTGGACGCCCGCCTCCACCGCCGCCTGGACCTGGACGCGGCGCTTGCGGCCCTCGTGCCCCAGCACGCCCAGCGCCCGCGTGGTGGCCTCCGACAGGTCCGCCACGCCCGGCGCGCCGCCTCGGAAGACGACGAAGTCGCTGAACAGCTTCAGGATGGCGTCCACGCGCTGGATCTGATCGCGCATGGCCTTGAGGTTCTTCTCCTGCGACGGCGGCACGCTCCCCGTCTCCGCCTTCAGCTTCTCCGACAGGACCTCCAGGTGGATGGCCAGCGCGTTCAGCGGATTGCGGACGTCGTGCAGCAGGCTGTCCATCAGCGTGGGGACGGCCAGATACCGGGCCGCGCCCACCACGGGCTGCGGCGCGTCCTCAACAGAGGATGCACTATTTGACATTGCTGTCGAGGTAACCAACTGGAACTCCTCGGGATTTTCCCTGATCCACCCCCGCCGCCGCCCAACCGGAGCCAAGAGTTAGGGAGCCGTTCCAACATCGTCAACCCTGGGTCGGTAATTCTTGCCGGAAGTGGCAAATTCCCCATGCACGGCGCGGACTTACGTCCGCCCGCGAGTGTTTTTCAGGTGACGATTGAGGAGCCCGCGCGATCCGCGCGGAAATGCCCGGACTGCCCCGCGGTGCGGGGTGATCAGGCACCCGAGGCGGGAGGCCGGGCGGCATCGCCCAGACCCACCAGGTCCAGCTTCAGCCGGGCCGCGTACTCGAAGATGCGAGGGTCCCGGTAGAACTCGCCGAACACGATGCGCACCAGGCCCGCGTTGGCGATCAGCTTGAAGCACGGCCAGCAAGGCGAGGCGGTGGTGTAGATGGTCGCCCCGTCGATGCTGACGCCGTTGGTGGCGGCCTGGATGATGGCGTTGGCCTCCGCGTGGACGGTGGCCACGCAGTGTCCGTTCTCCATCATGTGGCCCACGTCATCGCAGTGCGGCAGCCCGCGGATGGCGCCGTTGTAGCCGGTGGACAGGATGGTCCTGCCCCGGACGATGACGGCGCCCACGTGCTTGCGATCACACGTGGCGCGCGAGGCCACCTGCGTCGCGATGTCCATGAAGTACTGATCCCACGAGACACGTCCGGCCATCCCACGCCTCCAGTCCGGCGGATGTACCCCGCTCGCGCGCGGTGTCGAGATTCCTGCCAGCCCGCCCGGAGGACTGGGACGCCGCGCGAAGTGGCTAACGCCCGGCGGCGTGTGCGACGCCACCTTCCGTCATGGGCTTGCGCGCCAGCAGCCGGCCAAAGCCCTTGGCCTGGAGGAAGTGGCGCACCTTCGCGCTGGGTGCGGCGAACGTCTCTCCGGGCATGGGCACGTCGAAGCTGTAGTTCTCCTCCTGCACCTCGAAGTCCACCTTCGCGGTGCGGTAGCCCTCGACGATGGCCAGCAGCCGGCCCGTCGTCAGGCTGAAGATGCCGCCGCCCGACGCGCCGTAGCCGATGGGGGCGTCCGTCTTCACCATCTTCGGGCGCTGGGAGGCCTTGTCCCACTCGACCTGGGACAGCATGCCGCCGGACAGCGACAGCGCGCGGCCGAACGGCGAGGCGGCCACCACCACGTCCTCGCCCAGCTCCAGCTCCGCGTCGTCCGCCAGCTCCACCGCGGGCAGGTCCAGCCCCGGCACGCGCACCAGCGCGAGGTCCAGGTCAGGCACCTCGCCCATCGCCACCACCTCGCCCCGGTGCTCCAGCGACTCCGCGCGGCGGTCCACCAGCACGCGCAGCTCCGGAGCCTCCATCCCGTCCATGGCCACCGCGTGTGCGTTGGTGACCACCCAGGCGACCGTGGCGCCGTTCGCGTCCCGCTCGGCGCCCACCACCACGCCCGACGCCGTGCTGCGCACCCTGCCCTGCGAGGCCAGTTGCAGCCGCACGTTGTGCGGGAGGATGCGCCGCACCTGCTCCTTGCGCGTCATGCGCGGCGCGTCCGGCACCGCGATGACACGCTCGACGACGGGCGCCACCTGGGATGCGGGGGTGGCGGCGGCCGGCTGAGGCGGAGCACCGGCGCACGACACGAGGGCGAGCAGGGCGGGGGCGCCCAGGAGGAAGCGGGTCATCGACTCTCCGGTCTGGGGGGAAAACGGATGCAGCCAGTACAACTCCCTGGCAGCCCCCATCATCCCGAGCCCTTTCCGGCTTTGAAAGCAGGCGTCCAGGCGGGCCCCGGACGCCTGCCCGGTCACGCGTAGCGCTTCTTCATCAGGAAGAGGATGGCGTCCTTCGCGCACGCCTCGCAGTAGCCGTAGCGCTCCGCCATCGTCTTCAGCGTGCTCTGCACCTGCGTCTGCTCGCGCGCGGTGAGCTGGTTGCGGTCCTCGGACAGGTACTTGAGGACGTTCTCCTTGTTCTTGCGCAGCACGCGCTTGCGCTCCTCGAAGTAGTGATCTCGCAGGCGCTTGAACATGTCCGGGAAGATGCGGCCGTAGTCCATGACCGCGTCCGGGTTGTCCAGCCGGTGCGCGCCGATGGAGGCGATGAGTCCCCGGCGGAAGTCAGCGGCGTCCTCGCCGCGCGGCATGATGATGGCCTCCACCTCCACCATGCGCTGCTCGTCCGGCGCCTCCATCACACCGGTGACGCGGTTGCGCATCTTCTCCCCACGCACCCAGTGGCTGATGGTCTGGATGTAGCGCTCTACCAGCTCGCGGTACTGCCCCTCCGACACCAGGCCCATGGACTCGCGCACCTCCGAGTCCACCCGGTCCAGGTACTCCGCCTCCGCCAACCGCACGAAGGCGTCATGGTCGTGGTAGCCGTCCACCACCTCCTGCAAGAGGAACTCGTAGACGCTCTTGTCCTTGCAGATGGCGGACAGCTCCTCCAGCACCGCCAGCGCGTTGAGGCACTTGTAGTCGGTGTTCTGCGCGGCATTGAAGAGCGCCGTCTTGATTTCGCGCGCGCTGGCGCCCGAGCGCCCCTCGTAGTTCGGGTACGCGTCCGACTCCGTGAACAGGTCCTCGCGCAGCTTGCGCAGCTCCTTCGTGTTGGCCAGGCTCAGCCGGTCCGGCGGCGCGCCCTCCTCGTAGAGGTGCAGCTTCTCCACCGGCGTCACCTGGTCGATGAGCTCCTTCACGTCCTGCGGGTAGCGGTCCGGAATGGGCTTCTTCAGCCGGGTGAGCACCGCCCACATGGCCGCCAGCTCCGTGGCATGGGGCGCCACGTGCTTGCCCACGGTGGTGGAGGTGATCTGCGCGTCGTAGATCTGCTGCTCGGTGCGGTAGCGGCGCAGGTAGGGCACGCGCACCAGCTCGATGCGGCCCTTGAAGGACGCGAAGTCCGGCAGCTCCTTGAAGGCGTTGAGGTGCTTCTCGTTCGCCGACGCGATGAGCACCTCGTCGAGTTGGAGGACGAAGGGCTCCAGCGGCACCTCGCCCGTCTCGCTGAAGCCCAGCAGGTACTTGAAGGCCTCCAGGGGCCGCTTGAGCAGGTCCGCGTACTCGATGAGGCCGCGGTTGGCGTGGACCAGCGGGCCGTGCGGCTCGAAGAGCACCGTGCTGTGCAGCGGCGCGGGCACGTTGAGCTGGGTGCGGTCCGCGGTGAGCTGCTGGACGACGGCGTCCACGCTCATCTGCGGCTCCACCGTCACCGTGCCCACCTGGTAGCGGCGCGACACGTAGAAGCGCTCCACCTGGACGTGGCGCATCACCTTCAGCCAGTCCCCGCCGTAGGAGTTGAGCAGCGCGGTGTAGATGCGGCGGCACTTGGAGCACAGCTCGCCGTCCCGCACGTAGTCGGACAGGATGAAGTCGCCACTCTCCCCGTCCCCGTTGCCCAGGCCCTTCTTCTTGAGCGCCGTCTCCAGCAGCTTGCGGCGCTCGCCGGGCGGGACGGCGAAGAGCGGGTGGTCCCGCAGCTCGCACGGCATGCGCAGGTCGATGGACTCCGCGTCCAGATGCGCGAAGGTGGTCATCTCCCCACCGGCGGAGTCCCGCTCGCCGAAGCCAATGGAGCCCTTGATGAGCTTCTCCGACGGGAACACCCAGGCGAGCCGGTAGAGCGCGCCCTGGGGCAGCCGCGAGTACGCCTCCATGCCCTCCTTCAGGGCATTGACGATCGTGGACTTGGCGCTGCCATTGGGCCCGTGCAGGAGGATGAGCTTGTTGATACGGCCGGCCCGCACGAAGTTGCCGAGCAACCGGTAGATGGCGTTCTGCACCTCCTCCTGGCCCGCCACCCGGTCGTCCCGGTCGCCGCCGGGCACGTCGAAGACCTGGAAGCGCCGGATGGTGCCCGTGGGGTGCGGCACCGTGGTGGTGCCGAAGTGGTCCATCACGTCCCGCAGGTACTGCGCCGCGTTGCGGGCCTGGCCCTTCGGGTCGCTGAAGAAGAGGGAGAGATACTCCTCGAAGGAGAGAATCGACCGGTTCTTGACGAAGTCGGCGTTCACCTGCGCGCCCACTTCCTGCAGATAACCCTTCGCGTCCAAGTTGACTCTCCTCTGGTCCGTCGTCCACCACCAAGTTTTCCGCCCGGGCCACCAATGTCCAGCACCCCAGACGCCATTGTCGGCTGGGGCACGCGCTGCTGGCCACCGGGCGGCCACAGGGAGCGCTACGGCGCCCTCCAGGGGAAGCAGGGAGCCCGGGTCCGCATTCCCGGGGAGCGGCAATCGCCGCGGTGTGTGAACTCGCGCGCGGCGCGAGGGTGCGCTACGGTCTTTTCCTTCCTCTGCGGCCTACCCACCCGGAGTCCAAGCAAGATGCACAAGGAGCCCATCATCGGCATCGACCTCGGCACGACCAACTCGTGCGCGGCGATCGTCGAGGACAGCGGGAACGTCAAGCTCATCCCCTACAAGGGCGGCGAGTACACCATCCCCTCGATCTTCGCGATCGACGACAAGGGGAACGAACTCATCGGCTACGAGGCCAAGCGCCAGTGGCAGCTCAACCCGCGCAACACCGTCTACGGTTCCAAGCGGCTGGTGGGCCGAGGCTTCGGCAGCGAAGTCGTCGACACGATGAAGCAGGTCGTGGCGTACAACATGCGCCCCGGCAAGCAGAGCGACGTCATCCTGGACGTGGGCAAGAAGGAGTTCGCCCTCCAGGAGATCAGCGCCAAGATCCTGGGGAAGATTCGCGAGGTCGCCTCCAACTACCTGAAGATGCCCATCAAGCGGGCGGTGGTGACGGTGCCGGCCTACTTCAACGACCGGCAGCGCCAGTCGGTGAAGGACGCGGGCAAGCTCATCGACCTGGAAGTGGTGCGCATCATCAACGAGCCCACCGCGGCGGCGCTGGCCTACGGCGTGGGCAAGGGGCTGAAGGAGAAGGTCGTCATCTACGACCTGGGCGGCGGCACCTTCGACGTCTCCATCATCGAGATCCGCGACCGCGTCTTCGAGGTGAAGGCCACCGGCGGTGACGTCTTCCTGGGCGGCATCGACTTCGACAACGCCATCATCCACCACGTCCTCAAGGACTTCGCGGCGAAGACGGGCCTCGACCTCGCCACGGACCCGGTGGCGATGCAGCGCATCAAGGACCTGGCCGAACGCACGAAGATCGACCTCTCCGCCCGCGAGGAGGTCCCCTTCAACATCCCCTTCATCACGATGACGTCCCAGGGCCAGCCCCTGAACATCGAGATGAAGTTCAGCCGGAAGATGCTGGAGCAGCTCACCAACCAGCTCGTGGACCGCACCCTGCAGATGGTGGCGCGCGTGCTGGTGGACTCGGGACTGTCCACCAAGGACGTCGACGAGGTCATGCTCGTGGGCGGCCAGACGCGCATGCCCATCGTCCAGGACCGGCTCACCAAGTTCTTCGGCAAGCCGCCCAGCAAGGGCGTGCACCCGGACGAGGCCGTGGCCATTGGCGCCGCGCTCTACGCGCACTCGCTCCAGGACGACACCAACCTGCGCATCCAGCTCCTGGACGTGATTCCCATGGCCATTGGCCTGGAGAAGGCGGGCGGCGCCTTCCACACCGTCTTCCCGCGCAACGCGTCCATCCCCAACGCCAAGCAATTGCTGGCCACCACCAGCATGGACAACCAGACCGAGCTCGCCGTGCGCATCTTCCAGGGCGACAACGAGCTGGTGGCCCGCAACGACATGCTGGGCGAGTTCACCTTCTCCGGCATCCAGCCCGGCCGCGCTGGCGCCGCGCAGGTGGAGATCACCTTCGACGTGAACGTGGAAGGCATCCTCACCATGCGCGCCCGCGACCCGGCGTCCGGCCGCGAGATGAAGACCACGGTGCGCGTCACCAATGCCTGATGGAAGTCCCCTGCCCCGCTCCCGTGCGCCAGGAGCGGGGCGCCCTCGGCCGCCCCGGCCTTCCGCATCACGGAACAGCGGGCGCGGCCCCTCAGCCGCCCTGCGTGGTTCCCCGGCCTTCTGGCGCCGCCTCCGGCGCCAGGAAGGCGGTCGCATCGTCGGGGCCCGGTGCGCCATGGCCCTCGTCGCGGGCCAGCTCGAAGAGGCCCGTCTCCACGGGCGACAGGCGGAAGCGTGACGCCGCGCGCGCCTGGGCCCGGCCGCTGACCAGCACCTGCCCACGCCCGGCCCTCGCCGCCAGCCGCGCCGCGGTGTTCACCACGTCCCCCAGCACCGTGAAGTCCAGCCGGCCGGAGGCCTTCGCCCCCACGCTGCCGGCCACCAGGTCGCCCGAATCCAGCCCCATGCAGACGCCGTGCGCATACGGTGCGCCCTCGCCGCCACGCAACGCCAGCGTACCCAGTTGCCGGTGGATGGCGTGGCAGGCCTCCAGCGCCAGGTCCACGTGCCCGGGGCCTCGGAAGACGGCCATCACCGCGTCCCCCATGAACTTGTCCACGATGCCGCCGCGCGCGAGCAACTCCGGGACAATGGCCTCGA
This sequence comes from Myxococcus virescens, assembly GCF_900101905.1. Lineage (NCBI taxonomy): Bacteria > Pseudomonadati > Myxococcota > Myxococcia > Myxococcales > Myxococcaceae > Myxococcus > Myxococcus virescens. The sequence goes on from NZ_FNAJ01000005.1 coordinate 75,874, forward strand.
AGTTGGCGTTGAGACGGCGCAGGGACTCCGGCGGCGCTTCCTGGTGCAGCACCGGCGTGAAGGCATCCACGTCGATGAACACCACCGTGCCGTCCACCCACTCGCCCGCCATGGCGTCCGAGCCCTGGAGCAACGGCGGCAGACGCTCCAGCACCGCGCCCGGGACGAACATGCGCAGCAGGCCGTTCTCCTCCGTGTAGCGCACGGTGCGGCGCAGCTCGCGCACGTGCTTCAGCGTCTTGACGAGCGTGGCCTCCAGGTCCGGGAAGTCGATGGGCTTGGTGATGAAGTCGAAGGCGCCGCGATTCATCGCCGTGCGGATGTTGTTCATGTCGCCATACGCGGAGACGATGACCACCCGGGTCAGCGAGCTGATCTCCCCCACGCGCGACAGGAACGTCAGCCCATCCATGCGCGGCATGTTGATGTCGCAGAGGACGACTTCGATGTCCGGATGCTGGCGCATCTCCTCCAGCGCCTCCTCGCCGTCCGCGGCGAAGAGGAACTGGTAGACGGAGCGGCGGATCTGCTTGCGGAAGCTCTGCTCCATCAGCACGACGATGTCCGGCTCGTCATCGACGACCAGGATTTTCGCCGGGCGCGACGGCCGGCCCGCGTCCACCGCGCTGGTGAGGGCGGAGGCCAGCTCGTGCGCGGACTGGAAGCGGCGCGCGGGGTCCACGTCCAGGGCGCGCGCGAAGAAGGCATCCACCTCCGTGCCCAGCTCCGGGGACAGGCTGGACGGCGTCGCGGGCGGCGGCGGCACGTTGCCCAGGCGCATCTGCCGCAGCGACTCCAGGGGGAACGGGTGCTGTCCCGTCAGCGCGCGGTACGCCACCACGGCCAGCGACCAGAGGTCACAGCGGTGGTCCAGCCGCGGCTCCAGCCCTCGGAGCTGCTCGGGGCTCATGTACCGGGGCGTGCCGGCCATCTCCTCCTCGGGATGTGGCCGGGCCGCGCCGCCCGACATCAGCAGCGCCAGACCGAAGTCCAACACCTTCACCTGCTCGCCATGCTCCGTGCGCGCGAGGAACAGGTTGGCCGGCTTGAGGTCGCGGTGGATGACGCCCGCGGCGTGCGCGGCGGTGAGCGCGCGGGCCGCCTGCGTCACCAGCCGCTCCACCATGGCCAGGGACAGCCGGCCGCGGCGGTTCAACAGGGCCTCCAAGTCCTCGCCCACCAGCCACTCCATGACGATGTAGGGCGTCTCGCCGGAGAGGTCGCAGTCGTGGACCTGGATGACGTGGGGATTCTGGAGGCGGGCAATCGCCTGCGCTTCCCATTCGAACTGCCGGCGAGCCAGGGGCGCGGGCGCGCAGTGGGCCGCCATCAGCTTGAGGGCCACGCGGCGCTGGAGCTTGGGATCCAACGCCACCCAGATGGTGCCCATGCCACCGCCAGCCAGCCGCCGCTCCAGGACGTATCGGTCGCCAATGACTTGTCGCTCGGAGTGGGAGTCTTCGACCATGGGAGGCGGGCAGTGTCTCACACCGGCCCCTCACAAGGTACCGCGGGCTGCCCTCTCCCACGGCGGCCAGCCGCGCGGCGCCGACCGGTCTGTCACAACCCGCGTGCTACGGTCCCGGCCCCCATCCCGATGCGGCTCACCCAACAACCACCGGAGGCGTCATGCCCGAGACTGAATCCGTCCTGAAGCACCCCGCCCCCGCGGCGCCCGAAGCGCCCCCTTCCCTCTCGCGCGAGTCGGACGGCCATGCGCTCCCCGGTCTGCACGTCCCACCGGGACTCAGGCCCGGCATGCCACGCAACGCGATGACCACCAGCCCGGTGGAGTACGTCAACGAGCCGCTGCAGGTGCTCGCCGGCACGCTGCCCGAGGACCTGCAGGGTCACGTCTATGTCGCGGGGCCCAGCGTGCACGCGGGCTCCCCGGCCCTGGCCTCGGACGGGCTCGTGCTGCGCCTGGACTTCCAGGTGGGCGGCGCCCGGTTCACCTCCGCCACCATGCGCACCCCCTCGTACTACGCGCGCCAGCAGGTGGACGCGGGCGCGACGGCGCGAGGCCCCCTGACGCGGCTGCTCAACCGCTTCCGCAAGACGACGCTGGCGGACGTGTCCCTCACGCTGGGCCCGCAGGAGACGCCCAACACGGCGCCCTTCCTGGTCGAGGGTGAGCGGATGCTGCTGGTGACGACGGACGCGGGCCGCCCGTGGGCCATCCACCCCAAGACGCTGAAGGCGTACACACCGCTGGGCTACCTGCGCGAGTGGAACCGCGCCCTCCCCACGCCGTGGGCCTTCCCCCTGCTGCAGAGCACGGCCCACCCGGCCTTCGACCCCGCCGAGCGCCTGGGCCCACGCATCAACAAGGACCGGCCCCGCCTCTTCTTCACCAACCACGCGCCCAAGTGGCCCCTGGGCGCCGGTTACACGCAACTGGTGAGCTGGGACACGGAAGAGAACCGGCTGAACCACTGGAAGCTGATGGACGCGGCCACGGGCGAGCCGGTGGTGGCGGCGTCGCTGCACCAGATCGCCGCCACGCGGGACTACGTGGTGCTGCTGGACTCCAACTTCCCCATCAACTTCTGGCAGATCGCCGCGCAGGCGGCGGTGCCCTTCCTGCCGCGGGTGCAGCGCGCGGTGGAGTGGCTGACGGCGTCCCCCGCCGCCCCGCAAGCGGTGTTCTGGGTGGTGCGGCGAGCGGACCTCCAGACGTCACCCGGGACGCTGGACCCGGAGAATCCGCCGCTCGTGTCCGCGCACCGCTTCCAGGCCGGAGGCGGCGGGCTGCACTTCGCCGCCATCTACGAGAACCCCGACGACGTCATCACCCTGGTCGCGGCGCACTCTCCCACCGAAGACCTGTCTCATACGCTGAAGCCGGGCGAGCTGCTCATCAATGGCAACCGCGTGCAGGACTGGCAGGCGGGAATGCCCACGGCGGTGCCCGTCACGCGCAGCTCCATGGGGGTGCACCGCATCGACATGAAGCGGCTGCGCATCCAGTCCAATCTGTATTCGCATGACGACTTCACCTGGGGCCTGACGGTCTTCTCCAACGCCGGCCTGGTGAATGGCGAGTTGGAGGCCCACTTCCGGCTGCTGGGCCACGTGATGAACGCCAAGTTGCCGACGAAGGAGCTGGCGCTCTACCTCAACTCGGACGGCTTCACGGCGGACATGGTCCCCGAGGCGCTCTACCAGCTTTACAAGCCCGTCGTCGGAGACAAGTCCGCGCTGCCCATCCGCGATGGCCGCGCGGCGAGCTTCTGCAAGTTCTTCGTCGACTCCGGCCGCTTCGAGGGCTTCGTGCTGCCCACCGGCTGGTTCGGCTTCGCGCCGCAGTTCGTCCCCAGCGCCCGGTTCCCCCAGGTGCCGCACTGGAAGGGCTACGTGGTGGCGCTCGTCGTGTCGGACCCGACGCCGGACCTGCCTGAGAACTCCACGGGCGACGAGGTCTGGATCTTCGACTCCGAGGACCTGGCCAAGGGCCCCATCTGCCGGCTGGGCAGCCGCAACTTCGACGTGGGCATGACGCTGCACACCACGTTCCTGCCACCGGGCCTGGCGGACCTCCTGGAAGGCCAGCCCCCGGGCAACGTGGCCCCGTACTGCGTGGACGTGCGGCAGGACCTCGACATGGACGCCATCGAACGGACGTACCTGGAGTGGCCCCAGACGCTGCTCCCACGGGTGCCCCGGGTGCTGTTCGCCCCGTGGCGCCTGGGCGTGAAGTGGGCATTGAACTTCCCGAAGCTGCGTCAGGTGCTCCAGGAGGACGTGTATCCGCACTTCCCGCGCAGGTGACTGCGTCAGGGCGCAGCTTCTTCGTCAGCGCCCCTGACGTCCGCCGAGCCATCCTGACAACGCGACCTTCACACGAAGAAGAAGCCGCCCCCGTGGCCAGTGCTGCGCTGGAGCGAAGCCAGGAACGAGGCAAAGGTCGCGCTGCCCGTCACCGCTCCGGGTCTGGCCGGATTCGTTCGTGTGGTCTTCAGCGTGAATCCGCCCCTCCCTTCCAGCTCAACCTCCACCACGTGAGACTCCAAACGCTTGTCTGCGATGATCTTCCCCCGGGTCTTGTCGAAACCAAAGGACGGACCCGAAGCGAGCGCCGCGCAGGCCATCGTGTTGACATTGCTCGGCGCGAGCGGCGCCAGCTCGCGCACGCTGCCATCGAAAATGACGAACTCATCCTGAGAGTCACTCTGTTCGTATTCGATGAGTCTGCTGCGAAGAGGCTCCTTCAGCTTGAACGCGCTTGGGTGTTTCTTCATGGTGACGCTCAGCGCGCGGATGCTGTCGCCCTGTTGGCCCAGCTTGGCGATGTCTTCAACCCCCCACAGCGCTCCCGCTGGCAGGTAGCACTCATGACGCGTGCCTTTCGCGGGCGCTTCTGCCAGTGCGCTGCGGATACGTTGCTCGACGGAAGCATCCGCGAATGCGGTCGGGCTACCGACGATCAGGTCGCAGTGCCGTAGGAAAAAGGCACCAAACCGCGCGACGATCTCCGGATGGCACACTTCGATGACAAGGTCGATCATGCCGTCATACTTTTCGAAAAGATGCAGCAGATCCCCGCTGTACCGCAGCGACTCGGGCTGCAGGGATGCAAGCTTGTCAGTCGTCCTGTTCCAGACGGCGATCAGCTCGAACTGCGCCGAAACGGCAGGGTCCCCCTGGATCGCGTCGACCAGGTATTGACCCAGGTTGCCATATCCAATGATTGCGGTGCGTATGCGAGTCACAGTTCCCTGCTTCTGGTGAGTGGACGGCGAGTTCGCGAGAAGACGGCGAAGGAATGACCGATGAAGGGTGGGTTACGTCCCTGTCGCCACGTCGCCCGTCGCCAGCCTGTCCTCACGCATCTGCAGGCCCGCAGATTTCGAAGGCATCTTGCCAGGGAGGTGTCCCCCCAAGGACTCAGCGCCACGTGAGATGAAGAGGTGATGAAGGATCTGCAGGCTACAGGCGACGAGCAGAAACCTGTCCGCGATGACGCGAAACCTCTCAAATCGACGGAGAAACCTGGCGAAGGCAATCATGGGCCACTTCAGAATGCCAGCCTCTCGCACGGCGCTCGGCGTCAGATAGGTGTCGCACAGCCGATCACAGGCTGGATACGCCTCACGATTGAAGGTTGGAACCGTCGTGCTGAACGGCCATTTCTCCCGCGCCTGAACCTCTTCGGGCACGAGGTCCGCGGCGATCTCCCGAAGGATGTACTTCTCCTTCCCTTGATGGATCTTGAAATCGATGGGGATGTCGCGCGCGAGCTCGAACAGGTGGTGATCCAGGAATGGAACCCGCCCTTCGATGGAATGGGCCATCTCCATGCGATCGCCGAAGCAGACCAGGATCGCCTTCCGGAGATGGTCTTTCATGCGCCGATACTGGTCCTTCAGGAGCGGGTGGCGCCCCTCGAGCTGTGACTGATCCAAGGGCTGCCTGGGCAAGAGCGTCGCCAGCGGCTCGCTGCGCGATGGCGCACGAAACTCCTTGCGGAAGGTCAGCACCCTGACGATCGCGTAGAGGAACTTCCAGTACCGGAGAACGAACCATTCGCGAACGCGGCTCGCAGCGCGGATGAACACCGGCCTCTGGTAGCCATGGAGCTTGTCCCGGAACATCTTGTAGCCGAGGAACACCTCGTCCGCCCCCTCCCCGGTCAAGACGACGCTGACGTGCTTCTTCGCGAAGTCGGAGAGCAGGAACTTCGCAACCGGTGCGAAGTCGAAGATGATGTCCTCGCTGTGCCAGAGACAGGCCTCGAGATTCTCCCAGAGGTCGTTGGTTTCGACGTCGAGCACATGATGTTCCACCCCGATGTGCTCGGCAATGCGCTCGGCGTTCGAGCGCTCGTTGAATCTGGGCATGTCCGCGAAGGACACGGTGAAAGCGAGCGGTGGCTGATTCCCGAGACGACGGACCTTGGCCGCGACGAGCGCCGAGTCGATTCCCCCGCTCAGGTAGACCCCCACTGGCACGTCAGCCCGGAGACGCAACCGGATGGCTTCCGTCAGAGCCGCGTCGGTTTCTGCCTTCCATTGCGAAAAGTCCTTGGCTGCCCCGCCACCATCTCCCTTGGGGAAGTCCGGCCTCCAGTAGGTCAGCAAACGAGGCGCGGGCTCAACCAGGTCCACGACGAGCGCCGTGCCAGGCGGCAGATCGTAAATGCCCCGGAACAGGGTCTCGTTCTCGTTCCGTTCGCCAAACGGCAGGACGAACTGCATCCTGGCCTCTTTGAGACCAGAGGCCAGGATCGCTTTGATTTCAGAGGCGAAGACCCAGCCGCCGTCGTCGGTGTTCGCAACAAAAAGCGGCTTGATGCCAAACCGGTCCCTGCAAGCAATCAGCCGTCTTCGCTTCTTGTCGAAGAGAAGAAAGGCAAACTCTCCCCGCAGGTGCTGGAACAGCTCCAGGCCGTGCTTTTGGTAGAGCCCCAGGATGACTTCGGAGTCGCTGCGGGTCTTGAACTGGAAGCCCTCCGCCTCGAGCTCTTGCCGTTGCCTTTCAAAGTCATAGACCTCGCCATTACAGACGAGGACGCATTCGCCGGCCGAGTCGAACAAGGGCTGAACGCCGTTCTCCAGGTCGATGATGGACAGACGGCTGTGCGCCAGGCCCACGCCGGTCTCATCGTCTAGAAAAGCACCCTGACCATCCGGCCCACGGTGCTCCAACACCTTGCATGCGCGACCGAGCGCCAGCCGATCAACCCGTGCGTCTACAGCACCGAAAACTCCACACATGAACCCCTCCCCAGGGACCTGATGAAAGTCGATTCCGAAGGAACAGGGCCCGCGGAAGTCCCGGGCGCCTGTGTTCCCCTCGGCCATCAGGCCGCGGCACTGCGTAAGTCATTCCGGAGCAGCGTGAGACTGATAGCGGCGCACTTCGCGGCGCCCGGAAGGGGCCCCTGTTCGGGGCGCTCCCCTCCGTTCGCCGCTCATCCCGCCCCCCCGTAGGGCCTCATCAGCCAACGACGATGTTGATGATTCGCCCTGGCACGTAGACGAACCGGCGCTCGGTCTTCCCGGCGAGATGCGGGATGAGCTCCGGCTCTCGGTGGACGGCCTCACGCGCCTCCGCCTCCGTGGCGTCTCGCTTCAGGCGCAGCTTCCCGCGGACCTTGCCGTTGACCTGGATGGCCATTTCGACGAGCTCGTCCACGGTCAACGCGGGGTCGTATTCAGGCCACGGCTGGAGGGAAATGGACTCGCTTGCGCCCCAGCGGTGCCAGAGTTCCTCCGAGAGGTGAGGCGCGAATGGGGAGAGAATCCGCGCAAAGACCCTGGCCGCCTCGAGCGGCACGCGCGGGAGCTCGGCCAGCGCGTTGGCGAGGATCATCATCGCGCTCACGGCCGTGTTGAAGCGCAGCGCTTCGATGTCCTCCCCCACCTTCTTCACCGTCTTGTGCAGCAGCCGCCGCACGTCCTCGGTCAGCTCCGCCGGCGCCCCCCCCGCGTCCTCCGTCACGAACGCGAGCATGTTCCACACGCGGTCAAGGAAGCGCCGCACGCCGATGACGCCGTTGGTCTGCCACGGCTTCACCGCCTCCAGCGGCCCCATGAACATCTCGTACATGCGCAGGGCATCCGCACCGAACTGCCGGACAATGTCGTCCGGGTTCACCACGTTGCCGCGCGACTTGGACATCTTCTCGTTGTTCTCACCGAGGATCATTCCCTGGTGGACGAGCTTCTTGAACGGCTCGGCGTGCGTGACGAGGCCGCAGTCGAACAGCACCTTGTGCCAGAACCGGGCGTAGAGCAGGTGCAGCACCGCGTGCTCCGAACCGCCGACATACAGGTCCACCGGCATCCAGGCGTCGTACGCCTCCTGCGAGAAGATGGCCTGGGTGTTCTTCGGGTCAGTGAAGCGCAGGTAGTACCAGCACGAGCCCGCCCATTGAGGCATGGTGTTGGTCTCTCGCGCGTACCACTTTCCATCGCGCTGGAAGAAACGCCAATCCAAGGCGCGGGCCAGCGGGCCCGCCGGGTCCTCGCTGGGCTTGAAGTCCTCGAGCTCGGGGAGCCGCACCGGCAGCTCGTCCTCGGACACGGGCAGAGGCTGATCGTAGCGAATGGTGTGGGGATGAACCCGCGGGTCCGATGAGCCCTCCGCGAGCTCGACCGGGAAATAGATGGGGATCGGCTCTCCCCAATAGCGCTGGCGCGAGAACACCCAATCCCTCAAGCGGTACTGGACGCGCCGTGCGCCCAGTCCCTCGCGCTCGAGGTGGGCGAGCATGGCCGCCTTGGCCTCGGGCGTCCGCAGTCCATCGAGGAAACGCGAGCGCACCGCGACGCCGTCCCCCACGAATGCCTCCGTCCACGTGCCGGTCTCGTTCAGGGCGCCGTCGGCCGAAACCACCTCGACGACGGGCAAGCCGAGGGCACGTGCGAACTCGAAGTCACGCGCGTCATGTCCGGGCACGGCCATGATGGCGCCCGTCCCATAAGAGCCGAGCACGAAGTCCGCGACCCAGATGGGGAGGCGCGCTCCCGTGAGCGGGTGCAGCGCGTAGGAGCCGGTGAACACGCCGGTCTTGGCTTTCGTGAGCGCGGTGCGGTCCAACTCGCTTCGGCTCGCAGTCGCCTCTCGGTAGGCCAGAACCTCGGCGCGCCGCTCCGCCGTGGCGAACCGCTCCAGCAGCGGGTGCTCGGGTGCAACGACCATGTACGTCGCGCCGAAGAGCGTGTCCGGACGGGTGGTGAAGATGCGGAGGCGGTCCGCGCTGCCCTCGATGAGGAAATCGACTTCAGCGCCCTCGCTGCGCCCGATCCAGTGGAGCTGCTTCTCCCGCGTCTCGGGCCAATCCAGCCCCGAGAGGTCCTCGGCGAGCCGATCGGCATACGCCGTGATGCGAAGCGTCCACTGCCGCAGCGGCAGCCGCACCACCGGGTGACTGCCCCGCTCGCTTTTCCCGTCAATGACCTCCTCGTTGGCGAGCACCGTGCCGAGCGCCGCGCACCAGTTCACCGGGAGCTCGGCCTGATAGGCCAGCCCGCGCTCGAAGAGCTTGAGGAAGAGCCACTGGGTCCAACGCACGTACTCCGTGTCTGTCGTGGAGAGCTCGCGAGACCAGTCGTACGAGAACCCGAGAGACTTGAGCTGCCGCTTGAACGTCGCGATGTTCTTCGCGGTGGTATCCGCCGGGCGGGTTCCCGTTTCGAGCGCGTGCTGCTCCGCGGGCAGGCCGAACGCGTCCCATCCCATGGGATGAAGGACGTCATATCCCCGCATCCGCAAGTATCGCGAGATGATGTCCGTGGCCGTGTAGCCCTCCGGGTGCCCGACGTGCAGCCCGGCCCCCGAGGGGTAAGGGAACATGTCGAGGATGTATGCCTTCGGTTTGCCGGGGTGCCTGCGCGCCTCGAAGAGGCGCTGCTCTTCCCAACGGGCCTGCCAGAGGGGTTCGATGTTCGCCGGGTCGTACTTCGGCCGTTCTGTGGACATGGCGCCAGTTACCACAACGGGCATGCCCAGTCAGCAGGCGGTGGAGCGGCGCTTCGGGTGGCCCGCTCCACGAGCGAGCCGGTGCTCGAGCTCCCCGGACCCGCTCCGATCCGAACGACAAATGACGTAACTCTCTCGTAAGCCTGGATTCCATCCATCACGGGTTCAATCGTAATTCCCGCGTGACAGGACACCAAAGGCGATGCTAGCAATGGGAGACCTTCCGGGAGGGGCTCTTCAGGCCTGATGCGTTCTCCTCAGGTAGCGATTGATGGGGGGCCTGCAAGGCTTCGACGTTCAGCAGCCTTCTTCAGGTGGCCATCACCGCATGGGCGGTGCGACTGGCGTGGCACACATCAGGACTGACAATGAAGAGTCGTGCGTCCGAGGGGGGCCCCATGCATGCATCCGTGCCCGGCCGATACTCGCAGCTCGTGGACACCCAGAAGGGCCTCGTTCGTCGCGAAATCTTCGTAGACGAAGAGGTGTTCCGCGACGAATTGCGCCAGATATTTGGCCGTTGCTGGCTCTACCTCGCGCATGAGAGCCAGGTCCCCGCCAAAGGCGATTATGTGAATGTTTTCATGGGCACCGAATCGGTGCTCGTGTGCATGGGGCGGGACGGGAAGATCCGGGCCTTCCTGAACTCATGCCGTCACCGGGGCAACCGCGTCTGTCGCGCCGATCGCGGCAATGCCAGCACGTTCGTCTGCCCCTATCACGGGTGGTCCTACGACCTGGCGGGGAAGCTGGTGGGCGTGCCCGGCGCGAAGGAGCTCTATCACGGCGATCTCGACCGTTCCCAATGGGGTCTGGCCCCCGTTGCGCAGGTCGCAAGCTATAAGGGGCTCATCTTCGGGACCTTCGATCCCGAAGCCCCTCCCCTCGAGGAGTATCTGGGCGACATGCGCTGGGGCCTGGATTTGCTACTCGACCAGGGCGATCTCGTTGCAGTACCAGGCACGATCCGATGGTCAATGGCCTGTAATTGGAAGCTGGCCGCGGACAATGGAGCGGGAGACACGTACCACGCCTTGTGGACGCACCGTTCAGCGGTTCTCGCGGGCCACCCCGAAGGAGACGGGGTGACAAACGATGAGCTCGCGATTGGCAAGCACCGGGGTTTCACCATGGTGACTGGATACGGCCATGGCTACAACGCGGACTGGCTCGCCGAGAATGTCGACATGGGCTCGCCCCTGGCAGCCTGGCGCCGCAATCCTGACGTCCAACGGAAGCTGGGGCCCTTCCGCCAGAACGTCCATCGCGCCAATCAAAACGTCTTCCCGAACCTGTTCGTCAACACAGGGTCGCGTGACCTGATGGTTCGCAATCCCATCAGTCCGACGAAAACAGAGACCTGGAGGACGATTCTCGTCGACAAGAACGCCGATCCCGAGATCCAACGGATGCAGATCCGAGCCTCCAACCGCCATTTCGGGCCGGGAGGAATGTTCGAGCAGGACGACGGCGAGAACTTCGAACAGTGCACCTCTGCCGCCAGCGGCGCGTTCTCGCAGGCGTACCCGCTCCATTACGGAATGGGCCTCGGGCACGGACAGGTCGTGAACGACGGGAATTCACCTCCGCGCATCGACAGCGTCATGAACGAGCATGCGCAACTGTGGATGTATCGCGCCTGGGCAGAATTCATGGACGCCCCCAGTTGGAAACACCTGAGGCAGGAGCATTCACGGCCGGAGGGAGTCCTCTGATGTCGCCCCACCTCGAGGCGATGCTGCTCCAGCATGAAATCGAGCAGTTCTACTACATGGAGGCGGCGCTGCTGGATGAGCGCCGGTTCAACGAGTGGCTGGCGCTCCTCACGAAGGACCTGGAGTACTGGATGCCGGTTCGTTCGACCCGAACCCGCGCCGACATGCACCTTGAATTCTCCAAGCCCGGCGAGGCCGCCTACTTCGACGATGACAAGCAGACGATGACCGCGCGCGTGAAGAAGCTCGACACCGGGTTCTCCTGGGCCGAGGACCCGCCGTCTCGAACTCGCCATCTGGTGAGCAACGTCCGCATCACCGGGAGAAGCGGCGAGGGAGAGCTCGAGGTCTCGAGCAACTTCCACGTCTACCGCTCGCGCCTGGCGAACGATGAGGATTCGTGGTTCGGCCGTCGGGAGGACTGCCTCAGGAAGCTCGATGACTCCTGGCAAGTGAGCCGTCGGCATATCTATTTGGACCAGGTCAGTCTCGACTCCCAGAATCTCAGCATCTTCTTCTGAAGACGCGCCGTCTCTCGCCATTGCTGCAATCGCCCTGAACGGCGCAACGCGAACCGACAGGTGGTGCTCACCACCCGCGGAAGCGTCGCGAGCGCCGCATTGCCCAGCCTGGGAACCGGATAGACGAATGACCGTGACCTTTCAGAACATGCCTCTGGAGTTCTCGCTCGCGGAGGCCGATCCAGCCCTGTGGAGTCGACTGCCCAGCCAGGTCCAGGCGATCGCAGGCGACTGGATGAGCACGGGCCGCATCCCGACTGCTGACATCGTCGCACCTTTTCACGCCCCGCCATTCGTCAAGCCGCGGTTCCACGTTCGCGCAATGTACCGCTGCGTCGACGGCCATGGATTCGACCAGGGTGTCATCGCGCTCAAGGGTACCGAGACGGCCGCACGGGACATGCGGCTTGCCCTGCAAACGATGACCGCCGGGCGACCCTATGTGAACCGCATCGAGCTCTTCATGTACCAGGAGTACAAGCTTCCGATCGCGGTCCGTCTCCGTGAAGCCCTCCTCGATGCAAGGAAGGCGCTCGCCCTGAATCAAGCGCTCTGGACCACCTTTGAAGAGCAGGCCCCCATCCCGGTGCCCCTGGGCGTCTTCAGGTGGCCCGTGGAGCACCAGCGCGCATATGAGGACGAGCTTCAGAAGGTCCTCTCCGACACGGGCGCAGAGGTCGCTGAGCAGCTCCAGGACTCGCTGGGCGTGCTCGTGTACTACTTCCCACGGTCACCCATCCGTGTCAGGCATCTCCGCCACGAGAAGACAAGCGCGTATCCCGACGCGGCGGGCAGAGCGGAACGGGTGCGGAGCTGGGTGGAGCTCGCCGCCAGGCTGATGGTCGCGGGCTACTTCCCGTGCACGCTCGACAACCAGCGCCAGGGGTGCTGCCTCTCCGATCAGAATGTCTGCGTGGATGGCGGCTTCGTGGACATCGACTCCATCAAGCGCATGTCCGACATCACCGATCCGGGGTTGTTCCACGGCAACCTGTTGCTGACGGTGGCGATGCTTGCGCACAGCTGCGCCGTCTATCTCTCTGGAGAGAAGACGGTCGCGAGCCACCCTGCGTTCGAGCAGGTCGTTACGATGCACAGCATCTTCGGGTCCAATCTGGCAGGCGCCCTCTACCTGCCCGCGATCTGGAGGGACCTCACGTCGGCCTTGCAGAGGCTCATTGAGGCGGGACACACAGTGGACGAGCGTCTCGAGACGCTGCTCAAGAAGGATTCGGGCGCCGATCTTCTCGTTGAGCTCACTTCGAGAATCCCGGGGCAGTCAGAATCCTCCAGCGAGATGACATTTCACACCTCGGTCAAGCATCCGTTTGAAGCGCCCTGACATCACAGAGCGGCTCTTGCTGTCGTCAGGGGCATCCACCTCTACTCCGCGGAACGGTATCAGCCATGCAAGTGTTTACACTGGAGACACTCGTCGCCCTGGCACGAGAGCGGTCACCCTACTACCGGAAGCTCTACCGTGACCTTCCCAGGAGTGGCTGGAGGCTGCGGGATCTCCCCATCATCGACCTGGAGGACTTCTGGGCTGTCAATGACTTCAACGGAAGCCAGGTCTATACTGACACCGTCTTCGACGGACTCATCGGCTCGACCACGGGTACGACAGGGAGCCCCAAGGTCATTCCCTATACCCGGGAGGAGTGGCGGACGACGATTGAGCTGGTCGGCCGCATGTTCTGGATGAGCGGGGTCATCAAACCGGGTCAGCGCGTGGCGAACCTGGCGACCGCGGTGCGTTTGTACACCTCGCACCTCTTCGTCCACGATGCACTCCAGGTTTCGCCCATCCGTTGCTTGGAGCTGGCAATGTCCAGCAACACGACGGTTGATTTCATCGCAGATGCATTCGACATGTTCCGGCCGGAAGCAGCGATCGGCATGGTGGTGCCGCTGCTGAACATCGGCACGGAGATCGCCGGGCGCTCGAAGACCCCGGATTACGTCAGCCGGCTGCTCTGCGGAGGCGAGATCATCTCCGACGACCAGCTCGCATACTTCGGCCGGGTGTACCCGAACGCCAGGATCTGTGGCAGCGTCTACGCCACGCACGAAGCCGGAATCCTGGGGCTCTGGGATGAGTCCTGCGGTCCGCAGGAGATGCGCGTTTACGATGAGTGCGCGCTGCTCGAGATCGTCGACGCATCGGGCAACCCCATCGAAGAGGAGGGCCAACCGGGGACGGTCATCGCGACCAGCCTGACCAAGTCCCTCATGCCGGCCATTCGCTACCCCACGGGGGATCGGGGGGTCTGGGCTGGACCTCCAGGGCCAGGGCGCAAGTTCCGTCTGCTGGGACGAGCCCAGCCTCGCCTCTACGACATCGGCGGCCAGACCATAGACGTGGACGACCTCGGTTTGACGCTGAGCGGCTCCATTCCAGAGATCCTGGTCTTGTCGGTTCAGTTGGTCCAGGAAACCCGCGAGGGGGCGGAAGTCGTCACGATGCGCATCTCTCACGCGCCGCGCACAACGGGAGCCAGCGCCGATGTTCGCGCCGTGGAAGAGAGGGTTCGGATGCGCGTGCCCGCCTTCGCCGCCATGGAACGCTCTGGAGCAGTCTCGCGGTTCAAGATTGAGTTGGCGTCGCCGATGATCGAGGTCAGCGGAGGCCTGGGGAAGCTTCAGCGCGTCATCGACCGACGGGGGCGCGCGTAGACAGCGGCCAATACAGCGAACGGTTCTCTCAATCCCACACCAGGTGATTCCCTCAACGCGAATGAATGCATCAACCAGGTTCCAGGGGGCCATCGTGCTCGTCACGGGCGGCACGGCGGGCATCGGATTGGCATGTGCCGAAGTCTTCGCGCGAGGAGGTGCACAGGTCGTCGTCGTCGGTCGTGACGCCGAAAAAGGCGAGCGGGTTCGCGAGAACTTCGCGGCGCGGAGCTGGGCGTGCGACTTCATCAGTGCGGATGTGTCCAAACGGGAGGGGATACAGGCGTTGTTCGCCCGGGTCACCGAGCGTTATCGTCGCCTCACGGTCGCCGTGAACAACGCGGGAACCGATGGTGCCTCCTTCACTCCCCTCCTCCAGTATCCAGATGACATCTGGGATGAGGTCATCAACCTCAATCTCACCAGCGTCTACCTGTGCATGAAGGCGGAGCTTGCGTTGATGATGGGCCATCCGAACTGCGCGATCATCAACGTGGCTTCGCTCGCGGGACTGAAGGCGAGCTACAGCGGTGGCGGTGCGTACACCGCGAGCAAGCATGGCCTCATCGGGCTCACCAAGAGCGCGGCCATCGAGTATGCGCCGCATCGGATCCGCATCAATGCGGTTTGCCCTGGGCTGGTGAGGACCCAGATGGCAATCGATGTCCTTGGCGATGAGAAACTCGCCGCGGTCGGTGAGAAGAACCCTCTGGGCCGGCTCTGTGAGCCCCGTGAAGTCGCCGACACCGTTGCCTGGTTGAGCACTCCCGAGTCTTCGTTTGTTACAGGCGTGGCCCTGCCGGTGGACGGCGGGCTCATCGCGAGTTGATTGAGCAGGAGCCCAGCGTGACCATCTGCTTTCTGTATACCTCCGTACTCCGGTTCGACCCCACCCGGGACGATCCGGGCTTTGGCAGTGACGTCGTGATGATCGATCTCGAGGACGCCGTCCATGCGGCCTCAAAGGCCAAGGCAAGGCAAAGGCTGGCCGAGCTCGACTTGAGGGCACTGACCCAGCGGGGTCGCCGCTTCGGAGTCCGGATCAACCACCTCGCCTCCCTGGATGGCATCCGGGACCTCGATGCCGTTTGTCGAGGTCATGAGGAGGGCCGCCTTCCCATCGAGTACCTGCAGATCCCGAAGGTCCGCTCTCACCACGAAGTGGTGCTCTGCAGGTCGGTGATGGAGAAGCTGAAAGGCGTCAAGCTCTTCCCCATCGTCGAAACGCCCGAAGGCATGGACGACATCGAGCGTATCGCCTCCGTGAGCGATCTGCTCCTGTTCGGGCAGGCGGACATCACCGCCACCATGTACCGCCCCAACGAGGCGTACCTCGCGCAGGCCCGGGGGCGGTTCTGCGTCGCCTGTGCGCGATATGGGATCCCACCCGTCGACACGAAGCTCTTCGAAGAGGTGGAGGACATGGCCCGCTTCGAAGCCGCGTGTCGCGATTCGAAGAATGAAGGCTTCATGGCAAAAGCCATCATTCACCCCAACCAGGTGCCGATCGTGAAGAAGGTCTATTCGGTGCCCTCCGCCGAGCTCGAGACATACCAGCGGACGATCAGCAGCTACGAAGCCGCGGCCAACGGCTTCGCCATCGTCGATGGCTCGGTCATCGCCCCGCCCTTCGTCGCCAAGGCGCGGCTGATGTTGGACTATTACACGTCTCAGCAAGCATCCGGGTCACCCGGCGGAACGGAAGAGCGCGGGCGGGACCCATCCGCTCGAATTGGCTGATAGCCCACACGGGAGAAGCGAACACATGCAGAAATCAGCATACATCCAGGTTGGCGAGCGACGGTACCGCGAGGACAAGGGACTCTATCTGGAGGACCTCGAGCCGGGGCTCATCTTCGAGCATCGGCCTGGCCGGACCATCACGGCCACTGACAACATCTGGCAGTCGCTGATCAACATGAATCAGCACCCCATCCACATCAACGAGCACTACGCAGCGGAGACCGAGTTCGGCCGCCTCCTGGTGGGAGGGCTCGTGACGTTCAACATCGTGAACGGGATGACGGTCAGCACCGTCAGCCAGAAGGCGATTTGCCACCTGGGCTGGGACAAGGTCCGGTTCCCCGAACCGGTGTTCGTCGGAGATACCCTCTACGCCGAATCGGAGGTGCTGTCGCGGCGCAACTCCAACTCGAGGCCTGGCCAGGGCATCGTCGTGGTGGAGACGCGCGGAAAGAATCAGAAGGATGTGACTGTCGTCACCTTCGAGCGGTCGATTCTGATTCCGAGCCGGGACTACGTCGCCAAGAAGTAACCCGTCGTCAGGAAGGCGCTCACCACGAGCGAGCGCCTTCCGCCGCGACACCCTACGCGGCCGCCTTCACCTCGGCGACGCTTTCCTTCACCGCGTCACAGAAGGCGAGCAGGTCCGCTTTCTCCATGTCCGCCCGCCCCATGATGCGCAGTCCAGCGCGGCCGCGCGCGACGATCGGGAAGAAGACGGCGGAGGTATAGAAGCCCCGGCGATACACGCGCTGAGAGACCTCGAGCGCATGCTCCGACTCGCCGATCTCGATGACCCGGATGGGCAACCCGTCGTTCGCGTAGGGCGTGGGGATCAGCGAATCCAGGTAGGCCATGTTCGAGCGCATCTTCTCCTGGAGCGCGGCAACCTCCTCCGTCATGTGAAGCTCCGCGGTCGCCTTGGCCGCCCCCATGGCGGGAACGTTCACCTGCTGGCTCCACCCGAGAGGTCCCGCGGAGTAGTCGATGAGCTCGCGCTGCCGCTGGGTCCCGAACAGGAGCACGCCCCCCACAGTGCCGAACGATTTGGCAAGTGAAGCTGCAATCATGGTGCGCTCGCCCAGATCGCCGATCTGGGGGCGGAACATTCCCTGACCGCGCCTACCGCATACCGAGACGGAGTGCGAATCATCCACGTAGAGGAACAGCCCGTACCGGTCCTGCAACTGGAGGAGGTCGCGGACGGGAGCGGCTCCGCCGGTACTGTACGCGCCGTCACAGACATAGACCACGGCGGGGTGCGTCTTGCACGCATCCTCGAGCGCGTTCATGTCATTGTGGGGGATGGTGACAACCTCCGTCTCGTCCCCACAAACGGCCTTCATGATATTCATCGAGAAGTGACAGTTCTTGTCGAATACCATGACGGGCTTGACGCCGCCCGTCAGGTGACCGGACGACAGCAACGGCAACGCCGTCGCTGAAGCGTAGAAACATGACGGCGTGAGGTAGGCCTTGCTCTCGAAGAGCGTGGCCAGCGCCTCTTCGGCCTCGCCGAGCAACGCAGGCGCAATCCGCACCCTCGAAACGGCATGATTCAGCACGCCCTCCCGCTCGATGGCCTGCTTCGCCCCTTCGAGGATCTTGGGGTGCCTGTTCAGCCCGAGGTACGAACATGAGACCATGTTGACGAACTGGTGGCCGTCAGCGGTCTGCAGCTTGCTGGTGTCCGTCTTGCCGGTACGGATGTGCATGAGCCCGCGCTCGGCGCCTTCGCGCCAACTGCTCTCGCTCGCGGTGATCATCTTGCTGATGTTGTGGTACTTCCCCATGGCGGCTTCGTCCCTTTCGACCTCGATACGCGTGCTGTGAATGGAGGCAGGCCCGTCACTCGGTGCGCGTCAGTTCGGCTCGCAAGTCTGAGCGTTCGAGCACATGCATTGAGGCGAGAAGATCCAGAAATGCATGTCCCGTGGAGCAGAACGCGGTTCGAACCTCGCGCAATTCGCTGGCGTCGAGGTGCACCAGCCTGGCGAGCGGTGTCGCGTGGCGGTGGACCTCTCCTGCCTCAGCCACCGCCATCTCCACGTCCTCCACGATGAGCCTGGATGTCTCCAGGACATCCACCGGGAGCTCACGCGAGCGAGGGGTATGCGCTCCCATGCAATTGATGTGGAGGCGCTTTCGCCGCAGCGCTGCGCTCGAAACCACCGGAGCGGTCGAGGTCGTCGTGGTGCTCACGATGTCCGCCGGCGCCACCGCCTCGTCCGCTGAATTGCAGGCGACCCACCGAGCACCGCCCGCGAGCGCTTCGTTGCGACGGATGAACTCACGGACATTGTTCGGGTTGCGTGAGTACACGCGAACCTCACCGAGCTTCCGCACGGCGCCAACACCGCGGAGTTGCTCACGTGCCTGCACGCCGCTGCCGATGATGGCGAGCACCTCCGCCTGCTCGTGGGCGCAGATGTCCGTCACCAGGGCGGACACCGCGGCGCACTTGAGGTTCGTAATGGCCATGCCGTCCAGAATGGCCAGCGGCGCCCCGGTGTGTGCCGAGAACACCACCACGAGCGCATGAACGCTCGGGTGCTGCGAGAGCGCCTGCGGCACCACGGCCCCGACCTTGGTGATGAACAGCCGGTGCTTTCCGCTGTAGATCGGCATCGCGACGAACGCACGGAACGGGTCCTCGCGCAGGATGAGTGAGCGCGGGGGGGCCTCGAGGTCCTGGGGTTCGGCGTAGGCGGCGCGGAGCTCGGCCACGAAGGTCCGCAGGTCGGAGACTCGCGCGACCTCCTGCTGCGTCACATACCGCAAGCCCGCCTCTTCGAGCCCGGTCACAAGCCCTCCTCGGGCGCGCTCCACCCGCCACCGCAAGGCGGTGCCAAGGCGACCAGCGAGCGGTCAATCTCTGTCCAGCGCGACTGGCCACAGAGTGCCAACGCCTGTTCAAGCTCGGCGCGGAGCAGGCGCAGCACGTCGGTTACCCCTTCGGCACCGCGCGCGATCAAACCCCACATGATGGGCCGACCGATGAGGACGGCATCGGCGCCGAGCGCGCGAGCCTTCAGCACATCCGTACCGCGGCGGATGCCACCATCCAGCAGGATGCGGCAACGCCCCCCCGCACCTTCGACGACCTCTGGAAGGACATCCAGGCTGGCGGGTGCACCGTCGAGCTGCCGGCCACCGTGGTTCGAAACGATGATCCCATCGATTCCCACGGAGGCGGCTCGTTGAGCATCCTCTCGCGTGAGGACGCCTTTCAGCAGAACGGGCAATGCCGTCTGCTGCTTCAGGCGCTCCACGGTGCTCCAGCTCAATGCTGCGTCGAAGAGCTGGCCGACGTGCAGCGCGACGCCGGAGGTGCCCTGCTGGGAGCGGTGCAGCTCCGGCGAGGCCTCCATGAGCAGGTTGCTGGGCCGCAGATGCGCGGGCAGCGCGAAGCCGTTGCGCAGGTCGCGCTCGCGGCGGCCCATGCGCGGCATGTCAACGGTAATCACCAGCGCCTCGTATCCAGCGGACTCCGCACGGCGAACCAGTGACAAGGTCAGCTCCGGATCCTTCAGACAGTAGAGCTGAAACCAGAGGGGCGCGCTCGCCGCCCTCGCGAGGTCCTCGAGGGTGCGGTTGGACATGGTGCTGACGACCATCGCGGTGTGCGCCGCGCCAGCCCCTTGCACAGTAGCGACCTCGGCCGCGGGATGAGCGAGGCCCTGATAGCCAATGGGCGCCACCAGGAGCGGAGACGCGAGCGTCCTGCCGAAGAGAGGCACGGAGACGTCTACCGTATCGCGTCCAGAGAGGATTCGCGGCCGAAGCGTCCAACGCTCGAAGGCAGCGCGATTCGCTGCCAGGGTGCGCTCGTCGTCACTGCCTCCGGCGATGAAGTCCCAGGCGGAAGGTTCAGCGCGTTTCCTGGCGAGACGGGCGTATTCCGCCAGATTGACCGGATTGGATTCAGCACCCACGTTGTGCTCGAACATGCCTCGTCCCTCCCTTGACGCGCCCGCTGGAAGCGCGGCGCCCCCTACCCTCTCGCGGTGTTCGCGGCGAGCGCGATACGGTCTGCCTCCACGGCGTCGAAGAGCGCGCGGATGTTGCCACTGCCGAAGCCGGTCACGGCGCCCTTGCGCTGGATGATCTCGATGAAGAACGTCTGCCGCGGGTGCAGCGAGCGCGTAAACGTCTGCAGCAGGATTCCACCCGGCCCTGGATCGACGAGGACCTTGAACTCGCGCAGGTCCGCCATGGGCACGTCGAGGGCAGCGACGCGGTTGGGCAGCTGCTCATAATACGTGTCTGGCACGTCGAGCGCCTTCACCTTGCCTCTCAAACCATGGAGGGTGCGGCAGATATCGTCAGTGAGGAGCCCGAGATGATAGACACCGGCCCCGCGGTTGAGCGTGAGGAACTCAGCGATGGGTCCAGTCGGGTTCTGCGCCAGCGGCTCCTGCAGCGGGAACCGGATAGGGCCTCGCTGAACAACCCGGGCGTTCATCCCGCTCAGCTCGGTCTCGACGTACTCCGCGTGTCCATCTTCGAAGCCGAGCACGCGCTTGTAGAACTCAGCAACGGTATCGAGCTCTCCGGTGGGCAGGCACACGGCGACGTGATCCAGCGAGCGAATACCGACGTCTGACGTGGCACGCGAGGTCGCCGAAAGCGGCCGGAAGAAATCGGGGAGCGACCGGCTCTCGACAAAGGAGTGAACGACGTCCCCGAAGCCACGAATCGTACGTCCAGCCTTGGTGAGGCCCGCCACGGCGGACGCTTCGACGGGCGTGGCCCCCAGCGCAACCGCTTCGTTGAACGCCTGCGTTGCATCATCGACAGCGAATGCGACATCGCGGACGCCATCGCCATGCTGCCGCGTGAACTCCGCGACGGGGCCGCTGCCATCCACAGACGAGGTGACAACGAACGTGGCATCGCCTTGCGCCAGCACGATGGAGCGATGCCCGGCAAGGCCCGTTTCCGGTCCTGCCTCCGCGATGGCATCAAACCCGAAAACTCGCTGATAGCATTCAGCGACCACCCGCGCGTCCTCTACCCAGAATTCGATATGAGCGATGTCGTGAAGCAGTGATCGCATAAGATGTATGGCCTCGGAAAGTTCGTCCTGTGCTCGAACGACGACTGGGTTGACACCCGTCCCCCTGAATTCGCGAGCTTCTAGCATTCGCAGTTTTGTTCGTCCATAGCACTCATCAAAAGCAGATGGAAAGCCGCACAGTGGCGGCGGATTGAGCCGCTATTGGCTGAACCTCTTGAGGCAATTCTGACATCACCTCTGGGTTCCGCGATTCTTGCAAAAGGCGCTACGCCAGCGGAATGACTGTGTCCACGATCTTGGCAGAGCACAGCACGGCGGGGAGGCCCGCTCCAGGGTGCGTTCCTGCGCCAACCATGTAGAGGCGGTCAACGTCCTCGCTCCGGGCCTGTGCCCGAAGGAACGTGGTCTGCCAAAGCGTCGGCGCGAAGCTGAACGCGGCCCCTTTAAAGGATCGCAGTTCGTCTCGGAAATACTCCGGCGTCGCCATCCGAGACGTCATCAATTCCGAACCCAGCCCTGGCAAGACGGTCCGCGACAGCCGATCCTCCAACTCTCGTCGGAAAGCCTCGGCCCGCTGCTTCCATTCCGCCCCTCTCCCCAGGTGCGGCACCGGCGCCAGGACATAGAAAGCATCATGGCCTGACGGAGCCAGCGCCGCGTCTGTCGCTGTGGGCCTGTGTAGATAGAGCAAGGGGTCCGCTGACGGCTGTCCAGGGCCTTCCAGCCCTGAGAACATCCCCCGGAAGTCCTTGCCGAACAGCAGCGTGTGGTGCGCGACCTCCGGGTACTGACGCCGCGTCCCGAAGTACCAGAGGAACGCGCTCATCGAGTACCGAGCCCGGTTGATGCGCTCGTCCGTCCAGTGCTTCCGGACATGCCCTGGCACCAGGTACCGGTACGTCCACGCCGCGTCCGCGTTCGACACCACCACGTCCGCCGCCAGCCCTGTCCCGTCCCCGAGCCTCACGCCCGTCGCCTTCCGCCCCTCCAATGCAATCTCAGTCACCTCGCTGCCGTAACGGACCTCGCCGCCCAGGGACTCCAATAGCGCCACCAGGCCGCGCACCAGCGCGCCAGTTCCACCCACCGGAAAGAACGCCCCCCAGCGCCGCTCCACGAATTGAATCGAGGTGTACACCGCGCTCGCTGTCGCGAAGGGACTGCCGCCAATCAGCAGCGGATGGAAGCTCAACGCCTGCTGCAAGCGCTCGTCCCGGATGTGCTTCGACACCAGGCCGAACATGGACCGAAACGCCTCGTCACGCACCAGCGCGGGGGTGAAGGGCGCCAGGCTCAGCACGTCCGGCACCGGCGTGCTCATCAGGGGCCCAATGCCCGCCTCGTACATCCGCTCCACGCGGGCGCAGAGCGCCAGGAATCCCGCCTCATCCCGCGGAGACAGTCGCCGCACGGACTGGCGCATCGCCTCGCGGTCCGTGTGGTAATCGAACGTGGAGCCATCCGGGAACCGCATCCGGTACAGCGGCGCCACGGGCCGGAGCTCCACGTGGTCCGCCATGCGTTGCCCCGCCAGCGCCCACAGCTCTTCCAGCAGGTGCGGACACGTGATCACCGTGGGGCCCGCGTCGAACGTGAAGCCGTCCTGCTGGAAGGCGTTCGCCCGCCCGCCCGGGCTGTCCATCCGCTCGAGCACCGTGACGCGCCACCCACGCGCCGCCAGCCGGATGGCCGCGGCCAATCCACCGAAACCACTGCCAATCACGATTGCGTGTCGTCCACCGCTTCGTGCGGCCAGGCCAGCCATCCCAGAGGGTCTCAGCACGGTGACTCGATCCATCGCACACCCGCGAGGCCCACTCCACTTCACCCGCGGGCAGGCATCCGTCCTCACATCGCCCGCGCTCTGTTGCGAGCCCCCAGTGCCAGGGCTACCCTCCCCGCCTCAACGGGGAGTGCGCTCCTTCGCGCACGGGTGGAAGCAATGATGGATGTTCCCGGCTACCGCATCGGCAGAGAGGTCACCACCGCAGGGGCCTTCCAGCTCTTGCGCGCCACACGCGAGGAGGACGGCGCCTCGGTCATCCTCAAGATTCCCGACGCGGCGCGGCTCCCCGTCGCCACCACGCGGCTTCGCCATGAGTGGGAGCTGACGAACGCCCTGAGTCTCGACGGCGTCCTGCGGCCCCTGGCGTGGGCCGAAGCGCGGGACGGCGCGCCCGTGCTCATCCTGGAAGGCTTCGGTGATGCGACGCTGACCCAACGCCTGTCACACGGGCGCGTGGAGCCGCGCGCCGCATGCCGTATCGCGCTGTCGTTGGCGCGCGCCCTGGGTGCCATCCACGAGCAGGGCATCCTCCACCGGGACCTGAACCCCAGCAGCATCCTCGTGGGCACGGATGGCGAGTCCGTGAAGCTCACTGGCTTCACCCTCGCCACGCGCAGACCCCGCGCCGAGGTCGCACCGCTCGCGCCCGAGCGGTTGGAGGGCCGCCTCGAATACCTCTCCCCCGAGGGCACCGGGCGCACCCACCGCAGCGTGGACTCGCGGGCAGATTTCTATTCCATGGGCGTGGTGCTCTACGAGCTGCTCACCGGGCGCCGCCCCTTCGCGGACACGGATGCGCTGGGCCTCATCCACGCACACGTCGCCCTGCCCCCGCCTCCGCCCGTCAGTGTCGACCCCGAGCTGCCCCAGCCCCTGTCCGACATCGCGCTCAAGCTGCTCGCCAAGTCCCCCGAGGACCGCTACCAGAGCGCCTATGGGCTCGTGGCGGACCTCCAGCGCTGCCTGGGTGCCCTGGAGGGCCCCGGCCCCGTCGCCGCCTTCGTGTTGGGCGCCAAGGACGTCCCTGAGCGCTTCGCCGTCCCCGAGAAGCTCTACGGCCGCGAGCCCCAGCAGGCGGCCCTGCGCGACGCCTTCGAGCGCGCCGCCTCAGGCCGCTCCGCCTTCGTGCTCGTCTCTGGCGCGGCGGGCATGGGCAAATCGGCCCTCACTGGGATGCTCAAGCGGCCCGTCGCGGAGCGCCAGGGCCACTTCGCCCGAGGAAAGTACGACCAGCTCCTCCGCGACACGCCCTACAGCGGCATCTTCGAGGCCTTCCGCGAGGTGGCTCGCGCGCTCCTCGGAGGGCAGGAGCAGGAGCTGGAGACCTGGCGTCAGCACCTCCTCGAAGCCGTGGGCGGCATGGGCCGGCTGGTGGTGGATGCGGTGCCTCGCATGGCGCTGGTGCTTGGCGACCAGCCTCCCGTCCCGGAGCTGGGGCCCGCGGAGTCGGAGCTGCGCTTCCAACTGGTCCTGCGCAAGCTGGTGGCCGCGCTCGCCACACGGGAACATCCCCTGGTGCTCGTCCTGGACGACCTGCACTGGGCGGACAGCACCAGCCTCCAGCTGTTGCGGCTGCTCCTGACGGACCGGGACATCGAACACCTGCTCGTGGTCGCGGGGTGCCGCTCCGAAGAGCTGAGCTCCGACCATCCCGTGGAGTCCCTTGCCCGCGCGCTCCAGGACCACGGCACGCCGGTCCACCGCATCGACCTGGCGCCGCTGTCTCCCGAGGACGTGACGAGGCTGGTCGCGGACGTGTTCCCTCCCGCCGAGGGCCAACCCGACGCGCAGCTCGACGACCTGGTGCTGTCGCTGACGGAAGGCAACCCGTTCCACGCGGTGCAGCTGCTGCGCACCTTCTACGAGCGCGGGCTGGTGCGCTTCGACGCGGACGGCGGTGGCTTCCGGTGGGATGCCAGCGCGCTGCGTGGACAGGATTTCAGTGACGGCGTGGTGGCGCTGCTCACCTCCCGCATCCGAGAGCTGAGCTCCGCCGCGCAGGCCCTGCTGCCCATCGCCGCGGCACTGGGCCATACGTTCGACCTGCGCAGCCTGGCCATCGTCCTGGAGCGTACGGATGAGGCGGCCGAGAAGGGGCTCGTCGAAGTGCTCCAGGCGGGCCTGGTGGCGCCCATTGACGACGCCGACCTCGACAGCGGGGGCACGTATCAGTTCACCCATGACCGCGTGCAGCAGGCCGCGCTGGAGCTGATTCCGGCGGACGTGCATCCGGAAATCCATGCCCGCATCGGCCGGCTGCTCCTGCGGCACACGCCCCCGGAGCGGCTCGACGAAGGACTCCCGGAGCTCGTCAGCCACTTCCACCTGGCGTTGCCCGTGCTCCACGACGAGCAGGAGCGCCACCGCGTGGCGGAGCTGGACCTGCGCGCCGGCCGCAGCGCCAAGTCCCGAGGCGCCTGGTCCGCGGCCCTGCGCCTGTTGAACACGGGCCTGTCCCTGCTCGGCGACGACGGCTGGCGGAAGGACCGGCGGCTCGCCTTCGACCTTCACGTCGACGCGGCCGAAGCGGCGTACCTCGACGCGGACTTCGACCTGATGGAGCGGTTGGCGGCGGCGGCGCTGGCCCATGCGGTGGACAGCGCGGAGGAAGTCCGCGTGCAGGAGGTCCGGCTCCAATGCCTCGCGCACCGGGGCGAGCACTCGCGCGGCGTGGACCTGGGCCTGGAGGTGTTGCGCAAGCTGGGCCAGCCCCTGCCCGCGAATCCGAAGCAACCCCACGTGCTGGCCGCGGTGGCGAAGACGAAGCTGCGCCTGGGTCTGCGCAAGCCCGAGGACCTGGCGGCCCTCCCGGAGTGCACCGACCCGCTCCTGCTCGCCACGCTGCGGCTGCTGGTGAAGCTGTCCTCGCTGGCCTTCATGGCCCGCCCGCTGCTCTTTCCGCTGGTGGTGCTCCGCGTGCTCCAGCTCACCATCCGCCACGGCGCCACGGGCGTGGCCGCGTTCGGCTACGTGGGCTACGGGCTGATGTTGAGCGTGCACCTGGGCAACCCCGAGGAAGGCTTCCGCTACGGCCGGCTGGCGCTGAAGACGCTGGACCGCTTCCAGGCGGAGAGCCTGCGGGCCATGGTGACCTTCGTCTTCAACCTCTTCATCCGGCACTGGAAGGAGCCGCTGTCCGCCTGCGTCGGCGACTTCCTCGCCGCCGCGCAGAAGGGCCAGGAGACGGGCGACATCGAGTATTTCGGCTATGCGTCCAGCGCGGGCTGCGCCACCGCCCTCATCGCCCGGGACGGCCTGGCCGACGGTGGCCCGCGCATGGACCGGTACCGGGACATCCTGGCCACCCATCGCCACAAGAACGTGCTGTTCACCGAGTACATGCGGCACACGCTCGACTCCCTCACAGGTGCCTTCACCGGCAACGTGGAGGCCCGCGAGGAGGAGCTGGTCGCGCCGTACCGGCAGCTCGACTACGGCAACGGCATCGCCACCTGCGACGTGCTACGCACCCTGCGCCGCTGGCTGTGGGGCGATGCGCGCGGAGCGCTGGAGAGCGCCGCGGCGGTGGACGCCCAGGTGGAGCTCATCGCCGGGCAGATCTACCTGCCCTGGTACAAGTTCTTCCAAGGCCTGGCGCTCATGGCGGTCCACCCGACGTTGGGGCCGCTGGACCGGATTCGCTCGTCACGAGCCATCGACGCCATCCGCAAGTCCATGCGCGGCTGGGCCCGCATCGCCCCCATGAACTATGGCGCCCGCGCGGAGCTGCTGGACGCGGAGCGGGCCCGCCTGGACGGCCAGGGGGGCTCGGCCGCGGATGCGTATGACCGGGCCATCCGGCTGGCGCGCCAGTACGGCCTGTCGCTCGACGAGGGCGTGGCCTGCGAGGCCGCGGCACGGTTCCACCTGACGCAAGCCCGCGAGCGCGTGGCCCGCACCTACCTGGAGGAAGCCCGCGCCGCCTACCTGCGCTGGGGGGCCCGCGCCGTCGCGGCTCGGCTGGAGCGGGAGCACCCCCGGCTCTTGCCGTCCGCCCCCACCCCCACGCGCACGGATGCGCCCACCGAAGCGTCCCTGGCCGCGTTGGACCTGGCGTCCGTCATCAAGACGGCGCGCGCGCTGTCCGGCGAAATCGTCCTGGGCAAGCTGCTGCGCAAGCTGATGACGCTGGTCATCGAGAACGCGGGCGCGCGCCGGGGCCTGCTGCTGCTGAAACGGACCGAGGGCCTGGTCATCGCGGCGGAAGGCTCCGTGGACGGCGATGGCGTGGTGCTCGAGGCGCCCATCCCCATGGAGTCCTCCGCGTCGCTGCCGACCTCCATCATCCACTACGTGGTGCGCACCGGAGAGACGGTGCTCCTCCACGACGCCTCAGCGGAAGAGCCCTTCTCCGAGGACCCCTACGTCCGCAGCGCCCAGCCCAAGTCCCTGCTGTGCAGCCCGCTCTTGAAGCAGGGCTCGCTCACGGGCGTGCTCTACCTGGAGAACGACGCCACGCGGGGCGCCTTCACCCCGGAGCGGCTGGAGGTGCTGCGCCTGCTGTCGTTCCAGGCGGCCATCTCCCTGGAGAACGCCGACCTCTACGCCAGCCTGGAGGAGTACAGCCGGACGCTGGAGCGCCGCGTGGAGGAGCGCACCGCCGAAATCCAGCACAAGAACGCCGAGCTGGCGGAGACGCTCACCCGGCTTCAGGAGATGCAGCGCCAGCTCGTGGCGCAGGAGAAGCTCGCGTCCCTGGGCGCGCTCACCGCGGGCATCGCCCATGAGCTCCAGAATCCGCTCAACTTCGTGAACAACTTCTCGAACCTGTCCTCACGACTGGCCGGCGAACTGGAGGAGACGCTGAAGGGCATGGCGGACCGGCTCGACAGCGAGGCCCGCGAGGACGTGCTGGAGACGCTCCAGGACTTGAAGCAGAACGCCCAGCGCATCCACAGCCACGGCACGCGTGCCTCGGACATCATCAAGACGATGCTCCGGCACTCGCGCAAGTCGGAGGGCACCCGCTCCAAGTCGGACCTCAACCTGCTGGTGCGCGACAGTGTGAACCTGGCGGTGCAGGGCCTGCGCAGCCGTCCCGGCGGGGCCAGCGTGAAGATGGAGACCACGTTGGACCCCACCGTGGGCATCGTGGAGCTGGTGGCCAGCGACATCAGCCGGATGCTCACCAACATCCTCGACAACGCGTTCTACGCCGCGGCGCAACATCAACCGCATGCCGGCGCGGGCTTCACGCCCCAGGTGCATCTGAGCACCCGCCGCGTCGGAAGCAAGGTGGAGCTGCGCATCCGAGACAACGGGCCGGGCATCCCCGAGGACCTCCGCGAGAAGCTCTTCCACCCCTTCTTCACCACCAAGCCCGCGGGCGTCGGCACGGGGCTGGGGCTCTCCCTGTGCCACGACATCGTCCAGGAGCACCAGGGCGACCTCCGCGTGGAGAGCGCGCCCGGCGCCGGGGCCGAGTTCATCGTCACCCTGCCCGCGCCCTGAAAGCGAAGGCCCCGCCTCCCGTGAGGGAAGCAGGGCCTTGGGACTCCAGGAGAAGCAAGACGCCGCTAGGCCGTCTTCTTCTCCTTCTCCATGACGAGCTGGGGCGCCTCGTGCTTGGTGATGACCTGCTCGGTGATCTTGCACTCCTTGACGCCCTCGCGGAACGGCACGTCGTACATGATCTCCAGCATGGCATCCTCCAGGATGGCGCGAAGGCCGCGCGCTCCGGAGTGACGGCGCATCGCCTCACGGGCGATGGCGCGCAGCGCCTCCCTCGTGAAGGTCAGCTTCACCTTCTCCATCTCGAAGAGCTTCTGGTACTGCTTCACCAGGGCGTTCTTCGGCTGGGAGAGGATGATGACCAGGTCCTCTTCCTTCAGGTCGTTCAGCGTGGCGATCATCGGCAGGCGGCCGATGAACTCCGGAATCATGCCGAAGCGCATGAGGTCTTCCGGCTCGGTCAGCGCCAGCAGCTCACCCACGCTGCGCTCCTCGCGGTGGGTGATCTTCGCGCCGAAGCCGAGGCCCTTCTCGCCCACGCGGCGCTTGATGACGCCGTCGATGCCGTGGAAGGCGCCGCCGCAGATGAACAGGATGTTCGTCGTGTCGACCTGGACGTACTCCTGCTGGTTGTACTTCTTCCCGCCGCGCGGCGTGACGTTGGCCCGGGTGCCTTCGATGATCTTCAGCAGGGCCTGCTGCACACCCTCGCCGCCCACGTCGCGGGTGGCGCTGGGCATGTCACCCTTGCGGGCGATCTTGTCGATCTCGTCGATGTAGACGATGCCGCGCGAGGCCTTCTCCACGTCGTAGTCGGCGTTGTGGAGGAGGTTCTGGATGATGTTCTCCACGTCCTCGCCCACGTAGCCGGCCTCGGTGAGGCTGGTGGCGTCAGCGATGGTGAAGGGCACGTTGAGGAAGCGCGCCAGCGACTGGGCCAGCAGCGTCTTGCCACTTCCCGTGGGACCGATGAGCAGGATGTTGCTCTTGCTCAGCTCCACTTCCTCGCCGGTGGGGCCCTTCACGCCAGGACGCGGCCGGGAGTTCGGCTTCTTTTGATAGATGCGCTTGTAGTGGTTGTACACCGCCACCGCGAGGACCTTCTTCGCCTGGTCCTGTCCGATGACGTAGTCGTCGAGGAACGCCTTGATCTCCGCCGGCGTCGGCAAGCTGACCTGGGGCTTGCCCTCCTCGCGCTCGTTCTCGTCCGCGATGATGTCGTTACACAGCTTGATGCATTCGTCGCAGATGTAGACCGTCGGGCCCGCGATGAGCTTGCGGACCTCGCGCTGCGACTTGCCGCAGAACGAACAAGACAGGTTGACGTGGTGCTCCTTCTTCACTGCCGCCTCCGAGTTCGCCGGCTCCGGACACCCGGAGCCTCCTTCGCCGTCCACCGCTCCCCTACCCGCACGGCCTGCCCACGTCTCGAACAGCCGTCAGGCCCACCTTCCACGCGGCCCTGAACCACTATAGGGCCCTCCCCTTCGGGCAGGAAGCCCGGCGGTACAGGCCCGTTGCCGAGCGTACAGCCCCCGCCAACGGGTCAGCGTTCAGTAACAGCGGCTCAGGCGTCCGTCACGCCCGAGGCGATGTCCTCGAGGTCTTCCGCCAGGGCGGCTGCCCGCTCGGCGACGGCGTTCGGAATCCGACGGCTCCCCGACAGCTCGCTCGCGAGCTTGCGGGCCATCTGCGCCAGTTTCCGTACCTGGGCGCTCTCCGGGGGCGGCTCCGGCGGGGGACGGGGGAAGCGCTCGGCGAACTCCTTCTTCAGCTCGGCCGGGTTCTTCTCCGGGCTCCAGATGCTGTCGCGCAGGGACTTGTATTCAGTGGGCGACAGCTGGCCCCGCTCCTCCGCGTCCGCGAGGACTTCGATGACCTCGAACGCGGGTGCGCGCTGGGGGAACTCCTGTGCGGTGAGCTCCTCCTCGGGCTCGTGCTTGGTCAGGAAGCTGAACGAGCGGGTGAGCTTCAAGGCGGTCTGCTTCTTGATGTGCAGTTCCTTGAGGCAATAGGTCTCGAAGGAGGGGTAGCCCCACTCCTCGAACTTGGCCTCATCCCGGACCTGGACCAGGAGCTTCCCCAGCTCGGCCCAGGTGGACTTGAAGCGCTTGGCGGCCGTCAGCACGGTGTGACGGAAGGTTCCCGGCGGGACGCTCAGCGCCTTCTTCGCAATTTCGGTCTCAGCAACAGATGCGGCGGACATGCCCACGGTATCGGGCATGCCCGGGGTGCCGGCAAGAAAGTGACCCTACCCCCGCTTGCCGATGGTGAACGACAGGCCCACCGTCGCCTGCTCGCCTTCGTAGGCGCGGAACGGCCACTTCCGCATCTCCGACAGCAGGCACTCGTAGAGTGGACCCTTCTTGAACTGATGGTTGTCCACCCACAGCTTGCTAACCCGGCCATCGTTCCCGATGACGAACTCCATGGGGACCTTGGCGTAGAGGCCGGGGGTGCGCTCCGCCTCTTCCTTGAAGCAGCGGAAGAGCGTGGACTTGTTGCTGGCCACCACCTGGTTGATGGCGGACTGGTCGAACTGCTGCGTCATCTCCATGCCATCCGGGTCGGTGGTCACGCTGCCCCCGGGGCGGGGCCTCCGGTCCGCCGGCGCTCGGGTGGTGGAGGCCATGGCCACCTTGCCCGGACCACTGCTGCCGGTGGCGGGCTTCACCCCTGGCTCGCCCGAGCCCGGACGGCGCGCGCCATGTCCGGGGTACTCGAAGAGCTCCTCGTCATCCGCCCGGGCCTGGGCCACGCGGATGGTGATTTCGCCCATCTCGAAGTCGTCCGTCTGGACCTCGCCGCCGCCGAACCACCCGTGGACGGCGGCGTTGCGCGCCAACTGGATGCCGACGATGCCCAGCACCACCACGCCCACCACCGCGGCGCCGCCGAGAATCTTCAAGCGCTTCGCGGACTTCGCCCGCTCCACGACGACCGCGGCGTCCACGCGGGCGCGCGCCTCCGCCCGGGCCACATGCACGCGGAAGGCGTCCACCTCGGACATGCGGTGGAAGTCCCGCTCTCCTGCGGGCGCCACCAGGGTGTCCAGCGTCAGCTCGCCCGAGGTGAGCTTCTCCACGAGTTGGGCACCACTGACGGGCCCTAGGACGAGGTCCCCGTGCTTGAAGAGCCAGAGTCCGTCCACGTCCGCCGCAAGGTCTTGTCCAGCTGCCATTTTGCGCGCGAGTATCCCGTGGTTCCCCACACCCAAGCAACGGCGTGCTCCCCTCCACCTCCAAGCGGATTCCCGTCGCACTGTGGATCTGGTACCGCGGCGGAATCTTCCGCGGCTTCCAGCGCCAACCCGAGGGCCCCACCGTCCAGTCAGCCCTGGAAGAGGCGCTGCGGTCCGTGGGGGTGCCGGCGACCTTGATGCCATCGGGGCGCACGGACCGGGGCGTCCACGCCCGGATGCAGGTGGTGAGCGTCCGGCTGGAAGCGGGCGACTCGGCGGAGTCCCTGGAGAAGCGGCTCCCACCCCGATTGCCACCGGGCCTGGGCCTGTGCGGGGTACGCCGCCCCACGTCCTTTCATGCGCAGTGGAGCGCATGCGGCAAGGAGTACCGCTACCGGTTCCAGCTGGGCGGGGCCGTGACGCCCGAATGGGCGCCCTATGCGCTGGACGTGTCCTCGGAGCCGCTGCTCCAGGCCACGACGGTGACGCCGGAGCGGTTGGCGGCGCTGCTGCGTTCAGCGGAAGGGACGCGGGACTTCATCGCGTTCCATGAGAAGTCCAGTCCACGCAAGCCGCGCACGCTGGAGTCCGCCACCCTGCACGCGCTGGGCGGTGGGCTCTACGAGGCTCGGCTGCGCGGGGACGGCTTCGCGCGCTACCAGATCCGCTATTTGATGGGGAGCGCGTTGAAGGTGGCCGCGGGGCTGCTGCCAGAAGAGGCGTGGCTCGCGGCGCTCGAGACGGGTCAGGCCATGGAGGGCTTCAAGGCGCCCGCTCACGGCCTCGTGCTCTGGGAGGTTCGCTACCCTCCCCAAGTGGACCCCTTCACCGCCGGGGAGCGTCTCCATCCCCCGGGGCTTCCGCTGGAGCCACCCTTCCACATCGGGTGACGCGCGGTGGGGCCCGGACGGCCATCTTCAGTCGACGAGCCGCTCTTCGTACTTCGCGAGCAGATCGGAGATGGCCTCGCGGAGGTACTCGCTCTGACGGATGCGCGTGGTGCGCGACAGGTCCTTGAGGGCGTCGAGCTTCTCGCGGTTGAGCCGGAAGACCACTGAGGTAAGGCGGGGATTCATGTCCATGTGCGCGACCTCCTACAGATGCGCACACATTCTCACAAGTCGGTCTGATCGCAAGAAATTCACTTCGATCCGACCGGGAAGATCCACTGAACCCCGGTGAAGGCTTCCGCGTCTCCGCGCAGGCCCGCGCCGAACCCGAGCGAAAGCCCGAGTCCCCCGAACACCGCGAGCCGCTCGGAGAAGGTGTGTCGCACGCCCAACGCTACGCGAGGCCCCAGCCACGGCCCAGAAAACGGCCTGATCAGCAGGCCCAGATCATAGAAGGTCTGCCAGGACCCATCTCCGTAGAAGTTCTGGAAGCCGCCGACCACCGATAGATCCGGGCCGCGCAGGCTGCCGCGGATCACCACGAAGACCTCGTCCCCGTCGTAGCCCACGGTCCGGCTGCCCCCGAGGTCCAGGTGCGCGTCCCCGCCATGCTTCGCGTCGGACTCCGAGCGATCAATGGACTCGGTGTAGGAGGCGCCGGGGCCGAGGATCAGTGAGAAGGCCCGTCGTTCCGCGTAAGGCGCGTCCACGTACTCCGCCGCGCCGGCTGCCGCGGGCAGAAGCACGGAACAGGCGCTGATCAGGGTATGGACGCAGCGTGTCAGGCGGGAACCCGCCCTGGGAGACGTGGAGTGATCGCGGGCCATGGCGCGGATCACGTTTCTATCAGGGTCCGCGTCCGAGGATGTGCCAGTCCGTGCTCCCCTCCCCTGGCGAAGCGGCCAGGGGCCCGGTGCGCGCACGGAATCGGACGTTCTGATCACGAACCGCCCTTCCAGCGGAGCCAGGACAGGGCCTGGAGCGCCGAGAACCAGGCCCCCGCGCTGAGCACATGACGCAGGTGGTTCATCCGCACCCACGTCACCGCGGTCTCCACGGCGGCGGCGTTGTCGGGCGCCTCCAGCAGTCTCAGCATCGTCGGGATGAAGTACGAGAAGGTCAGGAGCCGGTCGGCCAACGCCGCCAACGCGGCCCCGAGCCACCAGACGCGCAGCGCGCCGGTGGCTTGGGATGCGAAGTAGAGGCTCGCCAGGGTGAGCAGCGTCAGCGGCCCCGTGGTGACGAAGGCCCAGAAGCGGAGTCCCACGTTGTCCTCCCGCGCGGCCTCCGCGGACCAGTGTCCGCCCAGGGTGTCGAGCCATCGGGGCAACGTGACGCGGTGCTCGTAGAGTCCCGCGCCGAAGGCGATGCCCAGGACGACGACGAAAAGCCACAGGACGATTGCCGCGACGGAATGCTTCAGGTTGATCATGGCGCCAGGATGCGTTCCCGGCACGCGAGCGTCTTTCGTGCCCTTGCGCCGTTTTTCGCCTTCCTGCGGAGTTCCCGATGAGCCCCCGGCCCGCCCTGCTCGAACAGATTGGCTCGGACGTCGTGCAGTTCCAGGACGCGTCCGCGGAGTTCGATGCCACCGTCGGGAAGGTCCTCGCGCTCGGGCGCGCGGACCTCGCGTGCCTGACGCAGATTCACTTCGGTGGCCCGACGCCCCTCGGCGCCGTCGCCCGCGAAGCCGACGTGGCGCGGCTGGAGCTTGCGGGCTACGTCCAGCGGGAAGCGGCCGGTGGTGGCCAGCGGCTGGTGCTCACCGCGCACGCACGTGAGTGGATCGACACCCTCTGGGGTCCCCTCCAGGCAGACGGCCACCAGCTCATGGCCGGGCTGCCCGAGGAACACCTGCGAATCGTCGCGGGGTTCCTGAAAGCGGCGAGAGCCATCCAGGACCGACACGTGGCCCGGGTGGCCAAACTGCTTCAGGAACCGGGGACCTCACGGGCGGCACGCCAGCGAGGCGGGCTCTCCCCCGCCGCACTTCGCCGTGTGCAGCTTTACGTGGAGGCGCACCTTGCCGAGCCAATCCGCGTGGGTGAGCTGGCCACGCGCTCCGGCTTGAGCGTCTTTCATTTCACCCGCGCCTTCCGTCAGTCCACCGGCATGACACCGCACGCCTGGGTGCAGCAACGACGCGTGGAACGGGCGCGCGAATTGCTGAGCAACGCGTCGCTGCCGCTGGGAGACATCGCGCTCGCGGTGGGCTTCAGCTCACAGAGCCATTTCACCACGGTGTTCCGCCGGCTCACCGGACTGACTCCCGCCGTCATCCGCCGCGAACAGCGCTGAAGGAACCAGGTGCAAGGTGGGCCCCCCTTTCGCCCTCCCACATGGCATCGCAACACATACAGGTTACGCATTGACCTGAGTCCTTGGAGGGGTTGATCTCCCACCATGCACACGGGAACGCCATGGCTCGCAGGACTGATGCTCGTCGTGACGGCTTGCGCCGCCCGTCCCACGCCCGTCATTCCCGCTCCGTCCTCGCCCCCCGTCGTAGTGACGGAACCCAAGCCACTCCTCACGGTGTTCCGCCTCGAACCGGATGGGACAAGCGCTGAGCTCGGACATTTGCCACCAGGGCCCGAAGGCTTCACCCCACCTGACACGGGCAACTGGTACGCAGAACCCTTGCGCCCCGTGCGTACCGAAGCGGAGGCTCGCGAGGTCGCTGCCGTGCTGCGCGAGCATCGCGTGCGCGAATTGTCGTTTGGCGTTGCCAGTGTCCCAGCCCCTGGGCTGCTCGCGGCCCTGCTCCAGGAGTCCGGTGTCGTCGCGCTTCAGTTGTCTGGCACGAACTTCGGCAACGCGCACCTCGCCTCGCTGGAAAACGCGACCCAACTCGAGGCCTTGCACCTCAATGCCACCCGGGTCACCGACGCGGGGCTGGCTCCTCTCAAACGCATGCAACAACTGGCAGTGCTGCGGCTGGACGAAACGCCGGTCTCCGACGCAGGCCTTGCGCCGCTGTCAGAGCACACCACCCTGCGTCGAGTAACCCTCGCTGGAACAGCCGTAACATCCCAGGGGCTTGGATTCCTCGCGAGGCAACCGGGGCTGGAGGAACTCGACCTGTCGGATACCGCGGTGGACGACACCGTCCTCGCAGTGCTGCCGGGCGCTCCGTTGCACACGCTCAACCTCAGTGGCACGAAAGTCACGGATGCCGGCCTCCGCGGCCTCAGCGCCATGCCCACCCTTCGGCGGCTGGGCCTTGCGCGTACCGCTGCCTCAGACGCCAGCCTCGCGCACGTCGCGGGACTCCGTGAACTGGAAGCTCTCCACCTGGGCAGCACGCAGGTGACGGACGCCGGGTTGCTCCACCTCGCGAAACTGCCCGCGCTTCGTGCGCTGGTTCTCAGCAAGGCGCGAATCCGAGGCGCAGGACTTCGCCACCTCGCGGGCCTCTCTCGACTGGAAGCGCTTCACCTCGACGACACACGAGTGGGCGACTCAGCGCTGCGCCATCTTCGAGGACTCAACGAGTTGAGGGAGCTCGACCTCTCGCGCACCGCCATCACGGGCACGGGACTTCAAGAACTGAGCACCTTGGTGGCGCTCGAATCACTCTGGCTCTCGGGGCTCGCGTTGACGGACGATTCCCTCACGGCACTCGCTCCCCTCAGCCAACTGACGCGACTCGCGCTCAGCCACACGCCGATTGGCCCGGAGGGGCTGAACAACCTGGGTTCCCGCCCACTCCTGCGACACCTGGAGTTGAGCAAGACCGGGTTCACCGACGAATGGGTGCCCTCCATACGGCAGGCCTTTCCCGGCCTCCATTCATTGAAAGCCGAACGTACCCTCCTCACGGACGTGGGGCTGGGCCAGTTCGCCGAATGGACAGAGCTGGAGGCAATCCATGTCGCGGGGACCCTCATCAATGGTTCTAGCCTGACGAGCCTGCACACCCTTGCCCGACTCACGACGCTCGACCTCGGCGCGACGAGGTTGGACGCAGAGGGCCAGAAAGCACTCCAGGGCTTCACGAACCTCGTCTGGCTGAGCGTCGCCGGCGTCCACACCAGCGACGAGATGCTCGGCCACCTCCCCAGTTCGCTCCGAACCCTCTACCTGACGCGCACGAAAGTCACCGACGCGGGCCTCCCGGCGTTGCACAAGCTGCCACACCTGCGGGAACTCGACCTGCGCGGAACCGCTGTTTCCACAGAGGCCCGGAGCGCCCTGGCACGGGAACGCGGCATCCACCTCATCACCGGGATGTGAGCCGCTCCCGAGCCTCGCGACCACCACCAAGGAGACGCGGCTCAGCTCACCACGGGCAGCGAAAAGCCCTCCGGCTTGCCTGTGTCCCCCGGCCGCGCCACACCCGCCGCGTCATTCATGCGGCCCGAGCGGAACGGCTCCAGGTCCAGCGCCACGAACTTGAACCCCAGCGCCAGGAACGCGGTGTTGATCTTCTGCCGCACGTCCGCCGCGAGGAAGCGCTCGTACTCCTCCGCCGCCACCTCCAGCCGCGCCACGTCCTGGTGGTACCGCACGCGGAACTGTCGGAAGCCCAGCTTGCGCAGCTCCGACTCGGCGGCGGCGACCTGCAGCAGCCGATCCCGCGTCACCGCCGTGCCGTACGGAATCCGCGACGCCAGGCACGCCATCTGCGGCTTGTCCCACGTCGGCAGCCCGAGCGACTGGCTCCACGCCCGGATCTCCTCCTTCGTCAGCCCCGCCTGCGCCAGCGGCGACACCACCTGGTGCTCCTGCGCCGCCTTATGGCCGGGCCGGTGGTCCTTGAAGTCGTCCGCGTTGAAGCCGTCCAACACCACCGCCAACCCCAACGACTTCCGCTGCGCCTCGCAGATGTCGTACAGCTCCGTCTTGCAGAAGTAGCAGCGGTTCGTCGGGTTGGCCGCGTACTGCGGGTTCGCCAGCTCGTTGCTGCCCAGCACCACGTGCCGGGCGCCCAGCCGCTTCGCCAGCTCGCGCGCCTCGTCGGCCTCCTCCGGCGCCACGGACGCGGACAGCGCGGTGAGCGCGAGCGCCCGGTCGCCCAGCTCCTCCACCGCCACCTTCAGCACGAAGGTCGAATCCACACCGCCGGAGAATGCCACCAGCACGCTGCCATGGGCCCGCAGCGCGGCACGCATCAACTCCAGCTTGGGGCGCGACGACTCACACAGGGACTTGATCCGCTCGGGGCTCAACATGAAGCTCTCCTAAAACGGAGGGGCCCCGGATTGCACGCGCGCCGCGCGGCAACCTGGAGCCCCTTGGAAATGACACCGGGCCCGGAAGCCCAGCCGCCTAGCGAGCCTTCCGCTTCGCGGCCTTCTTCGCCGCCGAGGCCGGCTTCGCCACCCGGGCCGCGCGCGTGGCCGGACGGGCCTTGACGCCCTTGTCCGCCTTCGGCGCCTTCGCTGCGGGCTTGGACTCCTCGGCGCGGCGGGCCTTGGCGCCACCCTTCTCGGCCTTCTCCGCCTTCTCGCCCTTCGCGGGGAGCGGGTTGGCCTTCATCTTCTTGCCGGTGATGACCTTCAGCTCCTCGGTGCTCATGTAGCCGAGGTCCAGAAGCGACTGGAAGATCTTCGCCGCGCCGTCCTCCACCGACTCCACGTTGGAGTGGATGGTGACTTCCGGCGAGTTGGGCGGCTCATACGGCTCGGTGATGCCGATGAAGTTGGGGATCTCCCCGTTGAGCGCCTTCTTGTAGCGGCCCGTGGTGTCGCGCTCGATGAGCTTCTCCGTCGGGCAGTCGACGTAGACTTCCACGTAGCGACCAATCGACCGGCGGTTCTCCTCACGGCCCGGCTTGTACGGGCTCACGCAGGGTACCAGCGCAGCCACGCCGTTTCGCGTCAGCAGGTTCGCCACGAAACCCAGCCGCTTCACGACGGTGATACGGTCCTCCTTGCCATCCCCCAGCCCCGCCCACAGCGCCTCGCCAAGTTCACCCTCGTCGAGGATCTCGACGTTGCGACCCACCTGCCGCAAGCGCGCGGCGATGTAGGCGGCGGTGGTGCTCTTCCCGGTACCGGACATGCCGGTCAGCCAGAGGGTGAAACCAGTGTTGGAGGCCATATGGGTCGTCTACTCCCTGCGTCCGGAGCACTTCTTGCAAGCTGCGTATGGACGCCGCAGATCCAGAAGATGGACGCGGTTATAGACGAAAACCCGGCCACTTGACAATTCGCGCCCACCTTTCCGCAGGTGGGGGTGACGGGCATTCAAGTGCCTGCTCAGACAAGGCTTTTTCGTTTCTGCAATGCACTTTCAGCCCGTTCGTAACACGAAGTTTCCCTCAAGCCACTCATACTCCGACACGTAGTGAACACAGCCGCGATGTACGGATCCGATGAGGTAGGAAACATCCGAGAGCAGCGGATGCCCCTCCGGAGCCGCCCGTAGCAGGTCCTCCCGGGAGAAGGTGGCCGGTGCATCTACATGCGAGTGGAACACGCACACCACTCGCTCTGACCGTACATCCGCGTCGATGCAGACGGCCAGCCACTCCTCGGGCGCGAAGGCGTACGCCACGCGTGGGTTGTCGGCGGCGTTGCGCAGGGAGCGGATCCGCAGGGCGCCCGACCCCTCCGCGCGGAGGATCACCCCACAGCCCTCGAACGGATACGCGGCCTCCAGGAGACGCCCCACCTCGTCGAGGATGTGCTCGGGCCAGTGGCTCACGGCTCGGCGGGCAGCTCACGGCCCGCGCAGCGCGAGCACCTGCGCAATTCCATCTCCTCCACGGTTCCAGGTGCCACCAACCACCTGCCGCCCAGCGCGGGGCCCAGGCCCAGCCGCAGCCGCTGAAACACGAGCGCTCCCAGCGTCCCCACGGCCACGCCCAGCGCCCCATCCGGGGGCGAGCCCAGGTGCCGCACCGTCTCACCGAAGCACCAGAGGCACCCCTCCGCGCTTCGGAAGACCACGGCGGCCCGCATGCCATCGCCACCCAGCGCCACCCAGGGCGCCTCGCCACTCCACGCCGCGGGCAGCTCCGCCACCAGCCCGCCCCCCTGCCCCACCGCGCCCGCGTCCGGGTTCAGCGCGGGCACCTCGCGGGCCAGCGCCTCCGTCACGGGCAGACCCACGTCGGCAGGCCCCATCAGGAAGCCCGGCGCCCAGGGCCCCAGCGTCAGCGAGCCCGCGCCCGTCACCGGCGTGCCACCTCCCGCCAGGTACGCCGCCGCCGTCAGCCCTGACGCGCCAATGCCATCCAGCCGCGCCGTGCCCGCGAGCAGGGATTCCTGGCCACGTCCGCCCACCTCGCGCAGGAGGATCTGCCGGGAGTAGCGCAGGATCTGATCTTCGCGCAGCGCCATGGCCGTCAGCCCCCCGCCATGGCGGGGATGAGGGTGATGCGGTCAGCGTCCTTCACCGGCGTGTCCAACCCGTTCAGCGCGCGGATGTCCTCGTCGTTGAGGAACACGTTGACGTAGCGCCGCACCGCGCCGCGCTCGTCGAACACCCTGCCGCCAATGCCCGGGTGGCGCGCGTCCAGGTTCTTCAGCACCTCACGCACGGTGGCGCCGGGGGCTGCGACTTCCGCCAGGTTGCCGGTGAAGCCCCGCATCGGAGTAGGAATACGAAGGGTCGCCATGACTCACTCACCTGCCTTGCTTGCGGAGCACCAGCCGGTGCGTCCCGTCCGGGAGCGCGTCCAGGGACACGACCTCGTGGCCCTCGTCGCGCGCGTTGCGAGGCACGTTCTTCAGCGGCTCGGCGCCCCGAAGGAGCACCTCCAGCAACGTGCCCGGCTCCAGTGATTCCAACTTCAGCTTCGTCCGCACGTAGGTCATCGGACAGACCTCGCGGGTGATGTCCAGCCTCGCCGTCATGTCGCGCACGCCTCCGGAGACTCAGGGTACGCGGGGATGGCCGTGACGCGACAGCCCTCGCAGTCCGGCGCCCGCGCCACGCGTGTCCGCCGGCCCAGGATCGACACCGCATCCAGCACGTGCAGCGTGGCCTCGCCCTGCCCACCTCGCGCGGCACCCGACAGCAGCTCCAGCGCCAGCAGTGCCTGCACCGCGCCCACCAGCCCCGCCAGCGAGCCGAGCACCCCCGCCTGGGCACACGTGGGCACGGCGTCCGGCGGAGGCGGCGCTTCATAGAGGCAGCGCAGACACGGCCCCCCCGGGTCCACGCGCATCGCCTGGCCCTGCATGCGCAGCACACCGCCATAGATGAGCGGCACGCCCGTCAGCACCGCCACGTCCGACAGGAAGAACTTGGTGGCCACGCCGTCCGTGGCGTCGATGACGGCGTCGTGCGCGCGGAAGAGCCCCTCCGCGTTGCTCGCGTCCACGCGCTCGGGGATGGCCTCCGTGCTCAGGCCGGGAAAGGCCCGCGCCAGGCCCGCCGTCGCGGACTCCGCCTTGTTCCGGCCCACGTCTTCGCCCCGGTGCCAGAGCTGGCGGGGCAGGTTCGTCACGTCCACGCAGTCCGGATCCGCCAGCGTCAGGTGCCCGACACCGGCCTGGGCCAGCGCCAACGACGCCGGGCATCCGAGCCCGCCAGCCCCCACCAGCAGTACGCGCGCGCGCTCCAGCCGGGACGCATGGGGGATTCGGGGGTGATGGTCTGTACCGTGGCCATGCATCGGATGACTGCTCCACGCGGTCGGAAACGAATATGGTGGGGCCGCCTGCGTACCACCATGCAGAAGGGCGCAGGTGTCTCTCCACCGTCCCGCGTCCGCGCGGCCCCCACCTGCCAGGACATATGAAAAACCTGACCGGCGTGCTCGTCTTTTCCGCTGTCCTCTTCCTGGCGCCTGGCTGCACCCGCAAGTCGGGCGAGGCCCCGGGGCCCACCGATGCCTCCGCCGCCACGGACGAAGCCGCGCGCACCGGCGCCAGCAAGGGGGCCCTGCGCGCCGAGGACGCGGGCCCGGGCACCACGGCGCGCGCGGCCCAGGAGGCCTGCGTGGACTCGTGGCTCCAGAAGCAGGGGCTGGACGCGTACGGAAACCCGGAGGGCAGCATGTACGCGGGCGGCACGCCGCTCTTCAACGAGCGCACGGGCGAGCAGATCGACCGGCTGGACTTCATCTTCAAGAACAAGCCTGAGGTCCGCCAGGCGTGCTCGGGTGACGCTGCCGCGGAGTAACGCGGTGCTTCCGCCCGGCGTGGGGCCTGCCCCCTCGCCCCCCAGAAAGCGGGGCGGGCCACCTCCGGGATTCCCGGCCCCCCGGTTGCTCCCGTAGACTGCCGGACGAATGGATTCCCAACTCGCATTGAGCGAGGAAACGCCTGCCAACGACCTGCGCGCCCGGGTGCGGAAGGTCCTGGAGCGCCGCAAGCTGACGGACAGCGTGTCGGCGGAGCAGGCCGCCGCCTCGTGGGAGCAGGACCGCTTCGTGGCCAGGGCCCGCGCGCTCTTCTACGCGCGGATGATGTTCCTCACGCTGGGCCTGCTCATCCTCGCGGTGCCGGCCTGGAGCGGCTACTTCGGCCTCACCGGGCCCTTCTCCTTCGTGGGCTACTTCGCGATGCTGCTCTACAGCGTCGCCAACCTCCTGGTCATCGACCACCCCAAGGCCGGCCGCTGGGTGACGTACATCACCCTCTGCCTGGACGTGACCATCAGCGTGGTGCTCATCGCCAAGCCGCACGTCGGCGGCGGTCTCCAGAGCCCGCTGCTGGCCACGCAGCTGCTCTTCACCACGCTCTTCGCCATCCTCTTCCCCAAGCCGCTGGCGATCCTGCCGCCGCTGCTGGCGCTGCCCATCACCACCCGGCTGGACCTGCTCCTCAACCGCTCCGTGACGGCGGTGGAGCTGCTGACCCTGCTCTGGTACCTGGCGCTCAACTTCATCATCGTCTACGTGCTCGTGTACCTGAACGAGCGCGAGGCCGCCGCGCACCGCGAGGTCGTGTCGCTCCAGGGAGACCTCAAGGAGCTGGCGGTGGTGGAGGAGCGCAACCGGATGGCCCGGGAGATCCACGACGGCCTGGGCGCGTCCCTGTCGTCGATGATCATCCAGTCCGAATACATCCTGAACCTCGCGCGCGAGGAGGCCTTGCGCGAGGAGATCCGCGAGCTGAAGCTCACCGCGGAGGAGTCCATCGAGGAGCTGCGGCGCAGCCTGCGGATGATGCGCGAGGACTTCGAGCTGGCGCAGGGCCTGGAGGACTACGCGAAGACGTTCCGCGAGCGCACGGGCCTGGACATCCGCTTCGAGCGCACCGGGCTCCAGCGCAAGCTGGACCCGGACGCGCAACTGGCGCTGTTCCGCATCCTCCAGGAGTCGCTGTCCAACGCGGTGAAGCACGCGGAGGCCAAGGGCGTCCAGGTGCGGCTCGACTTCAGCGAGGACCGTGTCAACCTCGTCGTACGCGACGACGGCAAGGGCTTCGACCCTTCCCGGACGCCGCGCGGCCACTACGGCCTCTTGAACATGCGTGAGCGCGCCATGAAGCTCGGTGGCCAGCTCATCGTGGACTCGTCACCCGGCGCTGGCGCCCAGGTGGCATTCTCCCTTCCCTGTCGCCCGTCATGACCGGAGCTCCCGTGGACGCCCCGCAGCCTCCTGATTCGCCGCCCATTCGCGTCTTCGTGGTCGAGGATCAAACGAAGATCCTCAAGAACCAGCTCCGCCTCTTCGAGAACCACCCGGAGATGGACATCATCGGCACCGCGCTCTCCGGTGAAGCCGCGCTGGAGGAAGTGCCCAAGCTGATGCCGGACGTGCTGCTGCTCGACCTGGGCCTGCCCCGCATGAGCGGCATCGACGTGACGCGCGAGGTGAAGGCGCGCTTCCCGAAGATTGAAATCCTCATCTTCACCATCTTCGACGAGGAGGACAAAGTGCTGGAGGCCGTGAAGGCGGGCGCCTCCGGCTACCTGCTCAAGGGCGCCCCGGTGGACAAGATCATCGAGGCCATCAAGGAAGTCCGCGCGGGCGGCACCGTCATCCAGCCCAACCTGGCCCGCCGGCTGCTCCGTCACTTCCGCGTGGAGCCCGACGCCAGCCCCCTGATCTCCCCGCCCACCGCGCCGGAGCCGTCGGCCAGCGACCTGCCCCAGGAGCCCCTGCTCAAGCCGCTGTCGGACCGCGAGCGCGAAATCCTCCAGCTC
This sequence comes from Myxococcus virescens, assembly GCF_900101905.1. Taxonomy (NCBI): domain Bacteria; kingdom Pseudomonadati; phylum Myxococcota; class Myxococcia; order Myxococcales; family Myxococcaceae; genus Myxococcus; species Myxococcus virescens. The sequence continues at coordinate 119,332 of NZ_FNAJ01000005.1, forward strand.
ATCGCCAAGGGCGTGTCCAACAGCGAGGCGGCGCGCCTGCTCGACCTCAGCAAGGCCACCATCCGCACGCACCTGGAGCACATCTACCGGAAGCTGGAGGTCACCAACCGCGTGGAGGCCGTCACCGAAGGCATCCGCAAGGGCCTCATCTCCGTCTGAGCCGGAGCGCCCGCGCTCAGCGCCCCGTGGAGACCGCCGCCCCCGGACGCTCCGCGGCGGCGGCCTCCATGACCAGGTCCGCGTACCGGTTGACCGGGTCTCCCGGCTGCGTGCCGTCCCGGTAATAGAAGGTGTAGTCGTCCCAGGCCTCCGGCCGGGCGTCATTGGCGAACATCCACAGCGCCCCCGCGCCGACGCCTTCCTTCCGCATGCACTCCAGCCAGCCGCGATAGAGCGCGCGCCGCTGCGACACGTCAAAGGTGCCTTCGTTGCGCAGCCCCAGTTCACCCACGAACAAGGGCTTGCCCAGGTTCCGGGCGATGGCGGCGTGCTCCCGAATCCACCGGGCGCCAGCCTCGGCAGTATCGATGCCGCCCAGGCCCCAGGACTCCGGATAGAAGTGCACCGACGCGAAGTCGATGTACGGGGACGCCGTGTTGCGCGTGAAGCTGGCCCCCGGCGTGCGAAGCACCGGCGACCCGGAGCGGGACCAGAAGCCAGGGTCGTACCCGTCGGGTGACGGCTCGAAGCCCTCCTCCCCCGTCCCCACCAGGTGGCCGGGCGCGTGCGTCTTCACCTCGCGCGCCACGTCATCAATCCACGCGCGCAGCCGCGCCCCTTCCTTGTCCAGCCCCCGTCCCCGCGGCTCGTTGAGCAGCTCCCAGGCCAGGACGGCCGGGTGGTCGCCATAGCGGATGCCGTCCACCGTGTTCACCCGGTTGAGCAACCGCGCCACGTGCGCCTTGAAGTGCGCCACCACCACCGGGTCGGTGAAGAACCGAGCATCCCCTTCCACGGGCTGGGGGAGGCCCGCCCACGCCACGTACTGGCGCGCGCCCCCGTACGCATCCCAGTAGTTCCCCAGCGTCAGCACCAAGCGAACGCCATGGAAGCGGGCGCGGGTGAGCACCCAATCCAGGCCGACCAGGGCCACCTCGTCGTACTCCAGCGGCGCCACCTGGATGGCGGTGTCCCCCACCTTCGACAGCGCGTCGTTGTGTCCGTTGGTGCGCAGCGCGCGCACGCCCAGCGCGGAGGCCTTGGCGAGCACCTCTTCCAGCACCGGGGACTCCGCCGCCCCCCGCCGCGCGTCCCGAGTGGCCTCTTCCTGCAGGAAGTAGGCATTGAGCACCATGGCGCCGGACGGCAACCGGTCCAGGTGTTGCGCCGGACCGCCCGAGCAGCTTGCGGCCACCGCCTCCAGCATGACCGGGTCCCCCTCTCCGCAGGCCCCCAGGAGGAAGGCGACGGCCGCGGAGGCGGTGGAGGTCCGGCGAGAAAAGGGCATGCCGACATGGTAACGACGCCACGCGCTCCACGCATCGGTCCCGAGGACTGGGCTAGGTTCGCCGCCATGGAGCTCAGACTGGAAGGCGTGTCGAAGACGTACCCCAACGGCACCCGTGCGTTGCAGGGTGTCAACCTCACGATTCCACGCGGGATGTTCGGGCTGCTCGGGCCCAACGGCGCCGGCAAGTCCACGCTGATGCGCAGCATCGCCACGCTGCAGGACGTGGACGCGGGCACCATGACGTTCGACGGCATCGACCTGCGCCGGGACAAGGACCGGCTGCGCGAGGTGCTGGGTTACCTCCCACAGGACTTCGGCGTGTACCCCAAGGTGACGGCCTGGGACATGCTGGACCATCTGGCCCAGCTCAAGGGCCTGGCCCAGCGCGGCCCGCGCCATGACACGGTGAAGGCGCTCCTCCAGAAGACGAACCTCTGGGAGCATCGCGACCGGCGGCTCGGTGGATTCTCCGGCGGCATGAAGCAGCGCTTCGGCATCGCCCAGGCCCTGCTCGGCAATCCCAAGCTGCTCATCGTGGACGAGCCCACCGCCGGGCTCGACCCCGCCGAGCGCTTCCGCTTCCACAACCTGCTGGCGGAGATCAGCACCGACGTGGTGGTGCTGCTGTCCACGCACATCGTCTCCGACGTGGCGGACCTCTGTCAGAACATGGCCATCCTCGCCCAGGGGAACGTCGTGGCCAGCGGCCACCCGCTGAAGCTGGTGGAGTCCCTGCACCAGCGCGTGTGGAAGCGCTTCGTCACCCACCAGGAGGAGCTGGACGCGCTCATGACGCAGTTGGAGGTCATCGCCGTGCGGCGCGTGGCCGGGCAGCGACTGGTCCACGTCTACGCGGAGTCCCCGCCAGAGGGCTTCGAACCCGCCAGCCCCGACCTGGAGGACGTGTACTTCCACGCGCTCGCCCGGGCATCCAAGCAGCCCTGAGGGCCCGCCATGTTCACCGCCCTCCTGACCTTCGAATTGCGGCGCCGGGTGAAAATGATCTCCACCTGGGTCTACGCCCTGGTGCTGGCCGCCGCCGCCGCGCTGATGACGCTGGCGATTGGCGCCGTGTTCAAGGGGTTCTCGGTGGCGTCGGGCCCGGAGCTGGTCCGCGTCAACAGCCCGCACACCGTCTTCAGCTTCACCATCAGCCTGGCCTACTTCGGCCTCTTCATGGTGGCCGCCGTCTTCGGCCAGGCCGCCTACCAGGACTTCGGCCACAACACGTGGATGCTCATCTTCACGAAGAACGTGAAGAAGGGCCCGTACCTGCTCGGCCGGTTCCTGGGCGCGTACCTCTTCAGCGCGGTGCTGATGTTGGCCATCATCCCCGGGCTGATGGTGGGCGCCGCGGGCGTGTGGCTGGTGGATGCCGAGCGGCTCGCTCCGTTCCAGCTCACGTCCTACCTCTGGCCCTACGTCATCGGCGTCTGGCCCACGCTCTTCTTCGCCGGCGCCGTCTTCTTCGCGCTGGCCGCCCTGACGCGGCGCATGGCCCCCGTGTACGTGGGCGTCGTGGTGCTGGTGATGGGGTACCTGACGCTCAGCGCCGCCATGTCCGACGTGCAGCACCAGGACCTGGCGTCCCTGCTGGACCCGTTCGGCTTCCTCACCTTCGAGAACGCGACCCGCTACTGGACGGCGGCCGAGCGCAACCAGGACCACGTCCCCTTCGCCGGGCTGCTGCTCGCCAACCGGTTGCTGTGGAGCGTCGTGGGCGCCGCGCTCCTGGGGCTGGCCGTCCTGCGCTTCCGCACCACCGTGGAGGAGCAGCGGGGACGCGGCACGCGCCAGGAGAAGGAGGCCCCCGCCCCGGTCGCCATCCCCACCACCCTGGCGGCGCCCACGACGGGCAGTTGGCTGCGCACGGCCTTCGCCACCTCCTGGCTGGCCTACCGCGACATCCTCCGCTCCCCGGTGTTCTGGTCCTTCGTCGTGGCGGGGCTGGCCATGGGCACCATGGGCATCTCCATCTCGAAGCAGATATACGGCACCGCCACCTGGCCGGTGACGTGGCAGGTGCTAGAGACGGCCACGCGAACGTTCCAGCCCTTCCTGCTCATCACCATCACCTTCTATGCGGGTGAGCTGGTGTGGAAGGAGCGCGACGCGGGGCTGGCCGACATCGTGGACGCCACGCGTGTGCCGTCCTGGGTCACCTATGGCGCGAAGCTGGGGGCGCTGCTGCTCGTGGCCTTCTCGCTGAAGGTCGTGGCGCTGCTGTCCGCGCTGCTCTCCCAGGTGCTTCGCGGCTACTTCGACATCGAGTGGAACCTCTACGCCACACAGCTCTTCCTGCTGGACTTCCCGCATGACGCGCTGTTGTGCGTGCTGGCCTTCTTCGCGCAGGTGCTCATCCATCAGAAGTACCTGGCGTACCTGGTGATGGTGCTCTACTTCGTCCTCCAGGCCGCGCTGGGCCTGGTGGGCGTGGAAGACCTGCTGGTCCGCTACGGCTCCGAGCCCACGCTCCGCTACTCCGACCTGAACCGCTTCGGCAGCATCATCCCCGCGCTCGTGTGGCACCGCGTCTACTGGTACGGGCTGGCGGCGCTGCTCGTGGCGGTGGGCTACCTGCTCACGGTCCGAGGCCTGGAGGCGCGCTGGAAGCAGCGCTGGGCGGCCGCCAAGGCTCGGCGCACGCGCGCATGGACGGCAGCCGCGGCGCTGTCGCTCTGCGTCTTCGTCGGGGCGGGCGCGTTCATCTATTACAACACCCACATCCTCAACCCGTACATCACGCGGAAGGACCGGGAGCGGCAGCAGGCCCGCTACGAAAAAGAGTACGCGTCCTACGCCGCCCTGCCCCACCCACGCATCACCGCCGCGAAGGTCACCTTCCACATCCACCCGGAAGCACTGCGCCTGGAGGCCCTGGGCAGCTACCGCATCCGCAACAAGACGGACGCGCCCATCTCCAAGGTGATGCTCAGCCTGCCGGATGACGCCCGGGTGCGCGGCCTGTCCCTGGCCGGGGTGACGAAGCCCGCGAGGCATGACGCCGAGCTCGGCATCTTCATCTACGAGCTGCCCACGCCGCTGGCGCCCGGCGCCGACTCCGCCATCGTGTTCGACCTGGAGTTCGGGGCGAAGGGCTTCAAACACGGCGGGGCGCGCACGGACATCGTGGGCAACGGCACCTTCTTCAACAACATGAACCTGCCGGTGCTGGGCTACCTAAAGGACGCGGAGCTGGAGGACGACCGGGACCGCAAGGACTACGGCCTGCCGCCTCGCGAGCGCCTGCCGGACCGCGACGATCCGAAGGCGAAGCAGGACAACTACATCCGCCAGGACTCGGACTTCATCACCTTCGAGGCCACGGTGAGCACGGCGAAGGACCAGATTGCCATTGCCCCGGGCTACCTGGAGAAGGAGTGGACCGAGGGCAACCGCCGCTTCTTCCACTACCGGATGGACAAACCCATCCTCAACTTCTTCTCCGTCCTGTCCGCGCGCTACGAGGTGATGCGCGACACATGGCGCGACGTGAAGCTGGAGATCTACCACCACCCCACGCATACCTTCGCGCTGGACCGGATGATGCGCGGCATGAAGGACACGCTGGAGTACTGCAGCGAGAACTTCGGGCCGTATCAGCACCGGCAGGCCCGCATCCTGGAGTTCCCCCGCTACGCGAGCTTCGCCCAGTCCTTTCCCAATACGATTCCGTATTCGGAGGCGCTGGGCTTCATCGCCCGCGTGGAGGACGGACGCGCCGACGACGTGGACTACCCGTACTACGTCACCGCGCACGAGATTGCCCACCAGTGGTGGGCGCACCAAGTGGTGGGTGCGCGCGCGCAGGGCGCCACGATGACGTCGGAGACGATGTCACAGTACGCCGCGCTGATGGTGATGAAGCACCGCTTCGGGCCGAAGAAGATGAAGCGCTTCCTCAAGTTCGAGCTGGACCGCTACCTCGCTGGCCGCGCGTTCGAATCGAAGAAGGAGGTGCCGCTGGCACGGGTGGAACAGCAGATGTACATCCACTACCAGAAGGGCAGCCTCGTCATGTACGCGCTGCAGGACTTCATCGGCGAGGAGCGGGTGAACCGCGCCCTGCGCCGCTACGTGGAGAAGGTCCGCTTCCAGGGCCCGCCGTACACCGGCTCCTCCGAGCTGCTGGGCTTCCTCCGGGAAGAGACGCCGCCGGAGTACCAGTACCTCATCGAGGACCTGTTCGAGAACATCACCCTCTACGACAACCGCGCCGTCTCCGCGCAGGTGCGGCAGAACGACCAGGGCACCTGGGACGTCACCCTCAAGGTGACGTCGAAGAAGTACCGCGCCGATGAGAAGGGCGAACAGACGGAGGTGGACTTCAACGACTGGATGGACGTGGGCGCGCTCGACGAGCGCGGCGAGGCCATCTTCCTGGAGAAGCGCCGGGTGACGAAGGGTGAATCGGAGTTCACCTTCACCGTTCCCGTGAAGCCCGTCCAGGTGGGCATCGACCCGCTCAACGTGCTCATCGACCGCACGTCTACCGATAACGTGACGGAGCCCTCCGTCGCGTCCACGGTAGCGCTGGGGAGCCCGTCCACGCCCTGACGGGTCAGCGCCAGCGAATGCGCAGGTCGAAGCCGTCGGGCGGCTCGTAGCGTTCCACGTTCGCCTGGGGCTCGGTGGCGCCGGCCTGCCGCAGCGCACCTTCACAGGTGCCCGCGGCGGCCTCCGCCGGGAACGGGTAGCCCCGGAAGCGGACACGCCAGTCCGCCGGCCCCAGGGATTCCACCTGGATGTCCACCGGGGAGAAGACGGAGCTGAAGCTCAGCGACACGCGCTTCATGGCGCGCTCGGGTCCGGCCACCTTGAGGGCAATGCCCACCACCTTGCCCACCAGGGTGTCGAAGTAGCTGCGCACCAGCTCCCGCCCCAGGGTCCGGTAGGCCGACTGACGGTCCATGCCCTGGTAGCGGTAGCGCACCGTCGCATCCTGACAACCCACGAACACGGCCGCCGGATAGGTGGCGCGGGGCTTGTCCATGTCGAAGCCCGCGGCCAGGAACTCGGCCTGGAGCTTCGCGTCGGGTTGCGCCAGGCGGACCAGGGATTCGAACAACGTTGATTGAACAGTGACTTCGGCTGGCATCGGTGGCGCGGCACCCTAGGGGAGTCAAGCGGTGCGGGAAAGCGGATGCACCGGCGTTGTTTGACTCGCCAACGTCCGCGCTCAGTCGCCGCGAAGGCCGCCGGGGCCAGGCGGTTGGGGCCGGGCCAGCAACGTAGGCGGCATCCCCAGCTCCACGGGCATGAAGTAGACATGGATGCCTCACATCACTCCCGGCGTCTCAGTGAGTGAGAATGAATCATCCCATCCGGCGACGAAGCGGTCCTTGTGACCTGTGGCGACACAAACGTCTCGCGCGTCGAGAATCCAGAGCAACAGCCCGAAGTCGCTCCCAGCGGCCGTCTTCCGACTCATGACGAAAGACGCGCACGGGCCCAGGAACAAGGGACATGGCGGAGCCTCACAAGTGTCAGACAGTCCTGAGAGGATGTCCCCAGGCGCCAATGCCAGAGGGGGAGCCCCGCGCGACATCCGTAACAGGAATTGAGTGAAGAAACCTGGCCTCGGCCGTTTCTCACCAACTTGAGACGTCGTGTCTCAGAGGGCACACGGCTGTGACACATGCTGTAACCCATTCATACACAACCAATCTCGAGAGTTAAGAATACAACCTTGGCTTTACGAGCAATCCGCTATTGGCGTAGGTTTTAGATATGAGCGCAGTGTCCAATATTGAGCATGACCCCATCGCAATCATTGGCATCGGCTGCCGCTTTCCAGGGGGCGCGAAGTCACCACGCCACCTCTGGGAGCTGCTCACCCAGGGCCGCTGCGCCATCGTAGAAGTCCCGAAGGAGCGATGGGACCACCGCCGGTACTACGACCCGGACCCAGACAAGCCAGGCAAGACGTACGTGCGGGCGGGAGGCTTCCTGCAGGAGGCCATCGACACGTTCGACGCGGCCTTCTTCTCCATTTCGCCCCGGGAGGCGGCGACGCTCGATCCGCAGCAGCGCCTGCTCGCGGAGGTCGCGTGGGAGAGCCTGGAGGACGCGGGCCTTCCGGCGGACAAGCTCGCGGGCAGCCCCACGGGGGTCTACGTCGGCGGTTTCATGCTCGACAGCATGCTCACGCACATGGGGCCGATGAACCGCGAGCTCATCGGACCGCACACGGCGGTGGGCTCCACGATGACGGTGCTCTCCAACCGCCTGTCGTACATGTTCGACTTCCAGGGGCCGAGCATCTCCCTGGACACGGCGTGCTCCTCGTCGATGGTCGCCGTCCACCTGGCGTGCCAGGACCTGCGCAGCGGCACCACCTCCCTGGCGCTGGCGGGTGGCGTCAACGTCATGTTCCGGCCCGAGATCTTCGTGGCCATGAGCAAGGGCAAGTTCCTGTCGGCGGACGGGTACTCCAAGAGCTTTGATACCCGCGCGGACGGCTACGGCCGTGGCGAGGGCGCCGGCATCGTGGTGCTCAAGCGGCTCTCCGACGCGGTCCGAGACCAGGACCGCGTCTACGCCGTCATTCGAGGAACGGGCGTCAACCAGGACGGCCACAGCGAGTCCATGACGGCGCCGAGCTCTCGCGCGCAGGAAGCGCTGATTCGCCGCGTCTGCGCCAGCGCCGCGTTGGACCCCACCGAAATCCATGCCTTCGAGGCCCATGGCACGGGCACCGCCGTGGGAGACCCGGCGGAGCTGGGAGGCCTGGGCGCCGTCTCCAAGCGCGAGGACGGCCAGGGACCGTGGGTCGGCTCGCTCAAGGCCAACATCGGGCACCTGGAGGCCGCGGCCGGGGTGGCCGGCCTCATCAAGGCGAGCCTGTGCCTGCAGCACCGGCAGTTGCCCCCGCAGGCCAACCTGCGCAACCTCAACCCCGCCATCCCCTTCGACACGCTGGGCATCCGCATCCCGCGCGCGCTCGAAGCGCTCGCGCCCCGGAAGGACGAGCCGCTGCGGATGGGCGTCAACTCCTTTGGCTATGGCGGCACCAACGCCCACTGCGTCATCGAGCAGGCCCCGTCCGCCGTATCGCAGGCCCGCGCCGACGCGCCCCCGGCGCCGCTGCTCCTCCCCCTCTCCGCCCGCAGCCCCGAGGCGCTGCGCGCCCTGGCTCGGTCCTACGCGGAGATGCTCGCCGCGCCGGCGTCGGCCTCGCTGCCGGACATCTGCTTCTCCGCGGCCACGCGACGCGCCCACCATGAGCACCGGCTGGCGCTGCTGGCGACGGAGGACGTGGCCGACCTGACGGCGCGGCTGGAGTCCTTCGCGTCGGGCAACCCCGCCGAGCTGGGCGCTTCTGGCCGGACGCTCCAGGCCGCGGATGCCCGGCCCGTCTTCGTGTTCACCGGCATGGGGCCCCAGTGGTGGGCCATGGGCCGGGAGCTCTACGCGCAGGACGCGCTGTTCCGCGCCACCCTGGACCGCTGCGACGCCCTCTTCCAGCGGCTGGCGGGCTGGTCGCTGCTGGAGCAGATGCTCGCGGATGAGAAGTCCTCCAACATGGCGCGGACGGACATCGCGCAGCCCGCGAACACGTTCCTCCAGATTGGCTTGCTGGAGATGTGGCGGCGCGCGGGCATCACGCCCGCGGCGGTGATTGGCCACAGCGCGGGCGAGGTCGCGTCGGCCTATGCCGCCGGCCGCTTCACGCTGGAGCAGGCCATGCTCGTCATCTACGAGCGCAGCCGCATCCAGGCCAAGGCCGCGGGCCAGGGAAAGATGGCCGCCGTGGGCCTCTCCGAGGAAGGCGCGCGCGCCGCCATCCGGGGGCGTGAGGACCGGGTCTCCATCGCCGCCATCAACGGCCCCAACGCGGTGACGCTGTCGGGTGACGCGAAGGCCATCGAGGAGATCGCCGCGGAGCTGGAGGCGCGCGGCGTGTTCCAGCGCATCCTCAAGGTCGAGGTGCCGTACCACAGCCCCGCCATGGAGGGCCTGAAGCCAGAGCTGCGCCGCTGCCTGGCCGCGCTGAAGCCTTCCGCCGGGCACCTGCCCACCTACTCCACCGTCACGGGCGGGCGCATCGAAGGCATTGCCTACGACGCGGAATACTGGTGCGACAACATCCGCGAGCCCACGCTCTTCGCGAAGGCCGCCGGGCAGATGCTGAAGGACGGCTACCGGCTCTTCATCGAGCTGGGGCCCCACCCCGTGCTGCTGGCGTCCATCAAGGAGTGCTGCGCGGAGGCCCGCGTCGAGGGCCGCGTCCTCACCTCCCTCCGGCGGCAGGAGCCCGAGCTCAAGACGTTCACCAAGGCCGTGGCCGAGCTCTACGTCGCGGGCATTCCCATCGACTGGAGCGGCCTCTATCCGCAGGGCTCGCGCTACACCCCGCTCCCCACCTACCCCTGGCAGCGAGAGAAGCACTGGCACGAATCGGAGGAGGCCCTCACGGACCGTCGGGGTTCGGACGAGCATTCGCTGCTCGGCCCCCGCGTCTCCGCGCCGTTGCCCACCTGGGAGCGCGGGCTCAACGCGCGCTTCCTGCCGTGCCTCCAGGACCACCGCGTCCGGGGCTCGCTCGTCGTCCCTGGCGCCACCTACGTCGAGCTGGCGCTCGCCGTTCGCCGCGCCATGGGCCTCTCCGAACCGCATGCACTGGAAGAGGTGCGGTTCGAGAACGCGCTCGTCGTCACCGGCCATGACGAGCCCGTCGTCCGGACCACGTACGACGAGGCGGCGCAGACGGTGACCATCTACAGCCGGCCGCGCGACAACCGCACGGCGTGGACCCGTCACGCCACCGCGCGCATCCGCCGGAACGTCCACACGCCACCGGAGACACGGGCCCGGGTGAGCGAGCTCGGCATCCACGCCGAGGCGCCGCTCGACACCGAGGCGCTGTACCGGATGCTGGCGACGCGCGGGCTCGAGTATGGCCCCAGCCTGCGCGGCATCCGCACGCTGCGCCGCAACGAGAAGGAACTGCTGGCCGAGATTGTCCTTCCCGAAGCGGAAGTGGCGCGCATCACCGCGGATTCGCAGATGCTGCTCGACCCCGTGTGGTTGGACCCGTGCCTCCAAGCCATGGTGTCCTGGCTTCCCGAGGACGACGCGCGGCTCTACCTGCCCATGGGCTGCCGGAGCATCCAGCTCTCCGCCCCTCCCGCGGCCCACGCGCCGCTGTGGTGCCATGCCCGGATTCGCGCGCGCACGGCCCACAAGCTCGAATGCGACATCACGCTGCTGGACGGCGAGGGACGGGTGTCCGCGAAGCTGACGGGCGTCGAGTGCGCCGCGCTCGCGGACCGTGAGGAGTCCGTGCCCAGGCCCGCGTTCTACGACTGGACGTACACGCACGCCTTCGAGGCCACCGCCGAGGAGCTGCCCGCGAAGAGCCAGGGCACGTGGCTCGTCTTCGCCGACCAGGGCGGAATCGGCGCCGAGCTCACGCGTGAACTCCAGCGGACCGGCATCCAGGACCTGGTCCTGGTGACGCGGGGCGAGATGTTCGTCCGCGAGTCCAACCACCGCTTCCAGGTTCGTCCCGGAAACGCGGAGGACGTCCGTTCCCTCGTGGAGGCCGTGGGCCGTGTCCGCATCCAGCACGTTGCCTACCTCGCCGGCCTGGACGCGCGTCCGGGAGTCGAGTCGAACGACGTGCGGGCGCTGCTCGACGTGGTGCTGGCCCTGGCGCCGGGCGATGGCGCGTCGCTACGCATCGTCACCCGCGACGCACAGCGCGCGGCCCCGGGCGACGGCCTGGGCGCGCTGTCCGCCACGCCGCTGATTGGCTTCGCGCGCGTCATCCCCGCGGAGTTCCCACACCTGCGGACCCGCTCCATCGACCTGCCGAAGGACGCCTCGGCGTCGCAGCCGGAGCTGATCGAGCGCCTTGCGCGTGAGCTGCTGGCGGAGACGCAGGAGGAGGAGGTCGCGCTGCGTGACACCCGCCGCTTCGTCCGCCGCCTCAGCGCGAAGCCCCTTCCGGAGTGGGAGGCCCAGACGAAGGGCACGCCCGCGCCGGCCGGTGTGGAGCAGGTGTTCGAAGTCGCCCTCGACGGCGCCGAGCGCCGACCGCGTCGCGCCACGCGCAAGCAGCCCGCGCGCGGAGAGGTCGAAATCAAGGTCACCCACGTGACACTGACCCGCGCCGCGGCCGTGCAAGGCCGGCGTGCGTCCGACACGCACTGGCCGCTGGAGGTGGGCGGCGTGGTCGTCGCGGTGGGCGAGGCCACCCCGGGCTTCACGTCCGGCCAGGTGGTGCAGGCGCTGGTCGCGCAAGAAGCGCCCGTGGTGGGCACGCACGTGGTGCTGTGCCTGGACCGGGACTTCGTCAGCGTCGGCACGTCCCAGGGAAGGCTGCTGCCCTTCCTCGGCGCGGAGTACGCGCTCCATGTACATGGCCACCTCCAGACCTCCGAACGGCTCCTCGTCATCGGGGACGCCGGTGGCGTGGGGACCGCCGTGGTCGAGCTCGGCTGCGCCGCGGGAGCCCGGACGGCCATCATCCTGGACGGCGACACGCGGCAGGTGCCAGAGGGCGTTCGCGTCTTCGACCGGCGCTCGCCTTCCCTCTCGGAAGACATCCTGGAGTGGACGGACGGCGCGGGCGTGGACCTGCTGGTGAACGCGTCCTGCGACGCGGAGCCCACCCTCACCAGTGTGCTCGGGTCCTTCGGCCGCTTCGTCGATGCGGGCCCGCTCGCTCCGGCGGAGGGTCTGTTCGCCACCGCCTGGCCCCGTGGCGCGGCCTGCGCGCGCGTGGACGTCGCGGCCATGCTGCGCCAGCGTCCCCACGAGGTCGCCGCGCGGCTCCAGTCCGTCCTCGGCCGGTTCCAGACCCTGCCGGCGCTGCCGTCCGAGTCCTGGCCCATCACTCGCGCCGAGGAGGCACCGGCGTGGCTGGCGGAGCATTCGCGGGACCAGGGGCTGGCCCGGCTCACGCTGACGTTCGCCGATGGTGAGCCGCTAGCGCTCGCGCCGGCGGCGGACGAGCCGCTCTTCGATGCGAACGCCACGTACCTCGTCACCGGCGGCTTTGGCGGGTTCGGCCTCGCGCTCGCCCGTTGGATGGTCGCGGAGGGTGCGCGGAACCTCGTGCTCACCGGTCGCAAGGGCGCCTCCACGCCGGAAGCCAGACAGTTGGTCCAGGACCTGGAGGCGGCCGGCGCTCGCGTCACCGCGGCCGCCGCGGACGTCAGCAGCATGGACGACATGCGGGCGCTGTTCGCGCGCATCGACGCCACGCACCCGCCGCTCAAGGGCGTGCTGCACACGGCGGCCGTGCTGGACGACGCGCCGATGCCCGACCTGAACCTCGAGCGCATCCAGCGCGTCATGTCTCCCAAGGCGGGCGGCGCGTGGATTCTTCACGAGCTGACGCAGGACCGGCCGCTGGACCTCTTCGTCCTGTTCTCGTCCGTCGCCGCGCTGATTGGCAACCCGCGTCAGGGCAACTACGTCGCGGCGAACAGCTTCCTCGACGCGCTCGCGGAGCACCGAGCCGCACGAGGGCTGGCGGCCATCAGCATCCACTGGGGCGTGCTGGGTGAGTTCGGCATGGCCCAGGACGAAGCGGTGCGAACCTACCTCGAATCGCTCGGCCTCAACCCGATGGCGCCCGCCACCGTGTTGACCGCGCTCAAGCGGGTGCTGCGCCTGCGCACGCCGCAGTTGGGCCTCTTCGACGTGCAGTGGTCCAAGCTGGGCCGCGCCGCCCCGCACCTGGGCAAGTCCGCCAGGACGTCACACCTGCTGGGCAGTGCCCAGGCTGGCGCACAGAACGAGGCGGACCAGCTGCGCGGACATCTGTCGGGGCTGGCCCCCGAGTCCCGGCAGCCGGAGCTGGAGAAGTTCCTCGTCGAACGGCTCGCCACCATTCTCCAGATTCCCATGGAGCGGGTGGAACCGCAGAAGCCCCTGTCCCTGCTGGGCGTGGACTCGCTGCTGTCGATGCAGGTCCAGCGGACCATCCGCGAGGCGCTCGGCATCGAGATTCCCGCGCTGGAGCTGCTGCGCGCCGGGAGCCTGGTGGAGGTCGCCACCAACCTGTCATCGAAGTTCGACGGGCCCGCTGCCGCCGCCGCTGCGCCCGCGCCGGAACCGGTGACGGAGGAAGCCGAAATCGAGCAGCAGGTGAACAGCATGTCGGAGGGTGAGCTGGACACGATCCTCCAGGCCATGCTCGCCGCGCAGACGGCGCAGGAGAGGGAGACGGCATGAGCACCCCGGCTGACAACATGAAGGGCCTCTCACTCGAGGCGAAGCGCAAGCTGCTCGCGGAGCTCATGGCGAAGTCCGGGAAGGCGGCCCCCCGCCTCTCCCCGCTCGCATCCGGCCAGAAGGCGCTGTGGCTCCTGCACCAGCAGGACCCGGAGAGCGCGGCCTACAACACGCCCTTCGCGCTGCGCATCCGCTCGCAGATGGATGTGGCGTCGCTCAAGCGCGCGTTCGCAATGCTGGCCGAGCGCCACGCGTCCCTGCGCACCACGTTCTCGTCCACCGCGGAAGGGCAGCTCGTCCAGACGTGCCACCCCACCCTCGAGCCGAGCTTCACCCACGTGGACGCGCAAGGCTGGAGCCCTGAGCAGCTCCAGGCCGAGGTGGCCCGCGCCTACCGTCAGCCGTTCTCCCTGGAGCGGGGCCCGCTGCTCCGGGGGAACCTCTTCTCCCTGGGGGCTGAGGACCACGTCCTCCTGATGACCGTCCACCACATCGTCTACGACGGGTGGTCCGCGGGCATCCTCCAGCAGGAGTTCAATCAGCTCTATCAGGCCATCGCGCGTGGCGAGCAGCCGTCCCTGCCGCCCGTCACGGGCAGCTATGCCGCCTTCGTCGCGCAGCAGGCGGAGACGATGTCGGGTGCCGCGGGGCGGGCCCACTGGGACTACTGGCAGAAGAAGCTCGATGGTGAGCTTCCCATCCTGGCGCTGCCCGCCGACCGCAGCCGGTCGGCGGTCGCCGCGAACCGGAGTGGCGCGAGCCCGTTCCGCCTCTCCGCGGAGCTGACGGCCCGCATCAAGGCGCTCGCGCAGAGCGCCGAGTCCACGCCCTTCGTCGTGCTCGTGTCCGCCTATGCCGCCCTGCTGGGGCGTCTGGCGCGGCAGGAGGACATCCTGATTGGCTCGCCCACGGCGGGCCGGCCCGGCTCCGCCTTCCATGACGTCGTAGGCTACTTCGCCAACGCGGTGGCGCTGCGCGCGGACCTCTCCGGTGCGCCCTCCACCCGGACCCTGCTGGGCCGGATGCGCACCGTCGTCCACGAAGCGCTCGCGCACCAGGACTTCCCGTTCGCATCGCTCGTGGAGCGCTTGAACATCGAGCGCCGTCCTGGCGTGTCTCCCCTCTTCCAGGCGTCCATCTCGCTCCACGCCTCGCGCGAGGGCGGCGGCGCCATGGCGCTGTGGGCCTCGCCCGACGAGGACGCCCGCGTCTATTGGGGCAACCTGCAGCTCGAGCCCTTCCCCATCAGCGAACAGGAGTCGCAGTTCGACCTCACGTTGGAGATGTGGGAGACGCGGGGCGCCTTCTCCGGCGTGCTCCGCTTCAACCGCGCCCTCTTCAACGACGACACTGTCGCCCTGTGGCGCGGCTACTTCGAGAAGCTCGTCGAGGAGATGGTCCGCGCACCGGATGAGCCGGTGGCCCGACTGTCCCTGGCGGTCAAGGCCCCGTCCCCCGTGCACGATGCGCGCGTTGAAAGTACCCCGGCCGTCACCACCGCCCAGACCCTCACCGGCTGGTTCGAGGCCCAGGCCGAGCGCAGCCCGAACGCCACCGCGCTGACGTTTGGCGAGGCGCACCTCAGCTACGCCGAGCTCAACGCCCGGGCGAATGTCCTGGCGCATGCGCTGCGCGACCACGGCGTGGGCCCCGAGTCACTGGTGGGCATCTGCGTCGACCGCAGCGTGGAGCTGGTCGTCTCCATCCTCGGCGTGCTCAAGGCCGGCGGCGCCTATGTGCCGCTGGACCCCGCCAGCCCGAAGGATCGGCTCGCGTTGATTCTGGAGGACGCGGAGGTCACCGCGCTGGTGACCGAGTCCAGCCGCACCGGCGAGCTTCCCACCCAGCGTGTGTCCACCGTCTTCGTGGGCGCGCTCGACTGGCAGGGCGGTCGACGTGCGCCGAATCCCGAGCCGGCCATCACGCCGGACAACGCCGCCTACGTCATCTACACCTCTGGTTCGACGGGGCGCCCCAAGGGCGTCATCGTCACTCATGCCAACGCCACCCGGCTGTTCACCACGTCGGAGCCGCTTTATGGCTTCGGGCCGGATGATGTCTGGACGCTGTTCCACTCCGCGGCGTTCGACTTCTCCGTCTGGGAGCTCTGGGGGCCGCTGCTCTACGGCGGTCGCCTGGTCGTCGTGCCCCATTGGATGACGCGCGCGCCCGAGGCTTTCGGTGAGCTGATTGCACGGGAGGGTGTGACGGTCCTCAACCAGACGCCGTCCGCGTTCCGAGCGCTGACGCGCGCGCCGTCCATCGCGGATGGCAAGGGCGGGCGCGGCCTCAAGTGGATCATCTTCGGTGGCGAGGCGCTGGACGCGGCGACCGTGCGCCCCTGGTTCGAGCGGTATGGGGACGCCGGCACGCAGCTCATCAACATGTACGGCATCACCGAGACCACGGTGCACGTCACGTACTACCGGGTGACCGAGGCCGACCTCACCTCCGCCGCGAGCCCCATCGGACGCCCGCTCCCGGACCTCGAGCTGCACCTGCTCGACGAGCACGGCCAGCCCGTACCGGCCGGCGTTCCGGGAGAGATGTACGTCGGCGGCGCGGGTGTTGCGCGCGGCTACCTGAAGCGCCCCGAGCTGACCGCACAGCGCTTCGTCGAGGACCCGTCTTCGCCGGGCAAGCGGCTCTACCGCTCGGGCGACCTCGCCATCCGCCTTCCGGATGGCGGCTTCACGTACCTGGGGCGCATCGACGACCAGGTGAAGATTCGCGGGTTCCGAATCGAGCTGGGTGAAATCCAGTCGGTGCTCGCCACGCATCCGGCGGTCGTTGATGCCTACGTCACCACGCATGAGCGGAGCGCGGACGACCGCCGCATCGCCGCCTACGTCGTGCCCAGGGACAACGCCGCGGAGATGCTCCTGTCCTCGGATGCGGACGGCGGCGTCGGCGACACGCACGTGGGCGAGTGGAAGGCGCTCTACGACGACCTCTATGCACGCTCCGCCAGCGAGCCGCAGCTGGACCCCAGCTTCAACATCGCGGGCTGGGACAGCAGCTACACCGGCGCACCGCTCAGCGCGGAGGCGATGAAGGAGTGGGTCGACCACACGGTCCACCAGATTCTCGTGCGGAAGCCCCGCCGCGTGCTCGAGATCGGCTGTGGCACCGGTCTGCTCCTCACGCGGATTGCGCCGTCCACGGAGGCCTACTGGGCCACGGACGTCTCGGGTGTCGTCGTCAACATGCTCCGGAGCAACACGGCGAAGTCGGCCGGGCTCGAGCATGCGAAGCTCTTCCACTGCGCGGCGGACCAGTTGGACGGCATCGACTTCGGCGACATGCGCTTCGACGCGGTGATGCTGAACTCGGTGGTCCAGTACTTCCCGAGCGCGGAGTACCTCGCCCAGGCCCTGGAGAAGGCGTCACAGCGGCTGGACACGGGCGGCGTCATCTTCGTGGGTGACGTGCGGAACTTCCGCCTGCTGGAGGCATTCCACGCGTCCATCGTCCTGGCGCAGGCGTCCGGCACGCTCGACCCACAGGTGCTCAAGGCCCGCGTGGCGCAGCGCATGGCGGCGGAAGAGGAGCTGGTGCTCGCCCCGGACTTCTTCTGGGCCCTCAAGCAGCGCATCCCCCGCCTCACCCACGTGGAGATTCGCCCGAAGCGGGGCGCGTGCCTGAACGAGCTGACGCGCTTCCGCTACGACGTGCTCATCCACCTGGACACCCCGCCCAGCCCCGCCCCCGACGTGGCCTGGGGCCCGGGCAACGTGAGCCTGCCCGAGCTTCGCGCCCGGCTGACCCAGGACGGCACCCGGCGTGTCGGCCTGCGCGGCATCCGAAACGCGCGAGTCGAGGCATCCTTGGACGCCCTGGCGAGCGTGACGGATGGAGCGGCCTCGCGGCCTGGTTCCTTCGAGAAGCTCCGTCGGCGTGTGCTGGACCGCGACGCCACGACGCCCGCGAGCGAGCCGGAGCCTGGCATCGACCCCGAGTCTCTCCACCAGCTCGCGGAAGCCCTGTCCCTCAACGTCGCCTTGGACTGGTCACGCGGCGGCGTGGATGGTTCCTTCGACGCGGTCTTCACCCCGGCCGCGAAGTCGGCGCACGGGCCCGTGGCCCTCTTCGGCAGTGCGCCGGAAATCGTCGCGGGGGCACGCCGCGCCAATGACCCGCTCCGGAGCCGGGTGGATCGCCGCCTGGAGAGCGAGCTGCGCAAGCGGACGCAGGCGAGCCTTCCCGAGTACATGGTGCCCGCGAGCATCATGGTCGTCGACCGGATTCCCCTGACCGAGAACGGCAAGGTCGACCGGCGCGCCCTGCCCGTTCCATCCGTCTCACAGGGCCTGGAGACGGCCTACGTCGAGCCGCGCAACGGCGAGGAGGAGATCCTGGCCAGCATCTTCGCCGAGCTGCTCGGCGCGGAGCGCGTGGGCGTGCACGACAGCTTCTTCGACCTGGGCGGCCACTCGCTGCTGGCCACGCAGGTCGTGTCCAGGATTCGCGCCGTGCTGGGCGTGGAGATTCCGCTGCGCACGTTCTTCGCGAGCCCCACCGTCGCGGGGCTCGTGACGGCCGTCCAACAGCAGCGCCAGCGCCCCGGAGTGGCCGCGGTCGACTTCACCGGGCCCATGGAGCGCCCGGAGCGCATTCCGCTGTCGTCCTCCCAGGAGCGGCTGTGGATCGTGGACCGCATCGAGGAGACGCGGGCCCCCATCTACGTCATCCCGCTGGTGCTCCGGCTCCGAGGCCCCCTCCACCACGAGGCCCTCCGGCAGAGCCTGGACGCCATCGTCCAGCGGCACGAAGTGCTCCGCACGTGCTTCCCGGCGGAAGGCGCGCAGCCCTTCCAGGTCATCTCCCCGAACGTCACGGCCGAGCTGCCGCCCACGGAGGAGCTGGCCCACCCGGCCGGCGCTTCGGAGGCGGAGCTGCTCGGGCTCATCCAGGTCCAGGCGGGCTTGGAGGTCTCCCGGCCGTTCGACCTCGAGCGGGGCCCGCTGCTGCGGATGCGCCTCTTCCGCATCTCGGAGTCGGACCATGTGCTGGTTCTGACCATGCACCACGTCGTCTCCGACGGCTGGTCCGTGGGCATCCTCGCGCGTGAGCTCGCGGCCGGTTACAACGCGCTGCGCTCGCAGCGTGAGCTGGCCTTGCCGCCGCTCCAGGTCCAGTACGCGGACTTCGCGCTGTGGCAGCGGCAGCTCTTGCGGGACGGTGCGCTCGCGGAGTCCATCGAAGCGCACAAGCAGCGCCTGGCGGGGGCGCCCACGTCCCTCAACCTCCCCAGCGACCGGCCCCGGCCGGAGACGCCGACGTACCGGGGTGGCGTGGTCCGCTTCGACGTGGACCGTTCCCTCACGGCGCGCCTGAAGGAGCTGAGCCGCCGGGAAGGCGCCACGCTGTACATGACGCTGCTGGCGGCCTTCACCGCCTACCTGTCACGGCTGAGCGGCCAGAAGGACCTCATCATCGGCTCGCCGGTGGCGAACCGGAACCGCGCGGCGGCAGAGCCGCTGATTGGCTTCTTCGTCAACACGCTCGCGCTCCGGATGGACCTGTCCGGCGACCCCAGCTTCCTGGAACTGCTGTCGCGCGTCCGGCGCACGGCCCTGGACGCCTACGCGGACCAGGACGTGCCCTTCGAGAAGCTGGTGGAGGTGGTCGCGCCCGAGCGGAGCCTCAGCCGCCAGCCCCTGGTCCAGGTGATGTTCGCGCTCCAGAACGCGCCGTTCTCCCCCCCCGCGCTGGATGGGCTCGACGTGCAACTGCTCGACCTGGACAGCGTCACCGCCAAGTTCGACCTGACGCTGTCCATGCAGGAATCCGCGGATGGCCTCTCCGGCCTGCTCGAGTTCAGCGCGGACCTGTTCGACCGCGAGCGCATCGAGCGGATGGCCGAGCACCTCGTCGTCATGCTCCGCGAAGCGGTGCAGGCGCCAGAGCGCCGCGTGCCCGAGTTCGCGCTCCTGGGTGCGAGCGAAGCCAGCCTGGTGGCGAAATGGGAGCAAGGCCCCAGTGCCCCGCCCGCGCCCGGCTCGGTAGTGGAGCTGTTCCAGGCGCAGGTCGCGCGCGCACCTGAGGCCATTGCCCTGGAGCATCGCGACGTCCGCCTGAGCTACGGCGAGCTCGACCGGCGGGCGACGCGCCTTGCCCGGCACCTGGTTTCGTTGGGCTTCGGACGGGAGAAGCGGGCCGCCATCTGCCTGCCGAAGTCGGTGGACTTCATCACCTGCATCCTGGGCGTCTGGAAGGCCGGCGGCGCGTATGTCCCGCTCGACCCGGAGTACCCCCAGGCGCGCCTGGGCCACATGCTGGACGACTCGGGCGCGGAGGTGCTGCTCACGGAGCGCGCCCTGGGCGAGCGGCCGGGCTTCCAGGGCCAGACGTTATGGATGGATGAGCCCCTGCCGGAGCACGCCGAGCCGTCCACCCTCCCGTTCCCCGACGCGGGCTCCGCCGCCTACGTCATCTACACCTCGGGTTCCACCGGGAAGCCGAAGGGCGCGGTGCTGGAGCACCGGGGCGTGGCGAACCTCGCCGTGGCCTCGGTCCCGCTCTTCGGGCTCGGACCGGACAGTCGCATCCTCCAGGCGGCGTCGCTGTCCTTCGACGTATCCGTCTGGGACATCGTGATGGCGTTCGCCAGCGGCGCCCGGCTGGTGCTGCCCACGGATGAGACCGCGCGCGTGGGCGAGGCCCTGGCCACGGTGCTCACGGAGAAGCACATCACCCAGGTGGTGCTGTCACCCTCCGCGCTCGCGACGCTGCCGGAGGGAGCCTATTCCGATCTCCGCGTGCTCATCACGGCCGGAGAAGCGCTCCCCGCGGAGCTCGTGAAGAAGTGGGTGACGGACACCCGTCGCTTCATCAACGCCTATGGTCCGACGGAGACGACGGTCATCGCGACGGTCGCCGAGCTCAAGCAGGGCGACACGGGCGTTCCGTCCATCGGCCGGCCCCTCCCGGGGCTGGTGGCGCGCATCCTCGACGCCGACCAGCGGCAGGTCCCCATCGGAGTTCCCGGCGAGCTGTACGTGGGCGGTGCGGCGCTCGCGCGCGGGTACCACGGACTCGACGAGCTCACCCGGACGCGCTTCATCCCGGACCCCTACTCCGACGCCCCGAACGCCCGGCTCTACCGGACCGGCGATCTCACGCGCTGGAGTGCCGACGGCAGCATCGACTTCCTGGGCCGCATCGACGACCAGGTGAAGCTGCGCGGCTACCGCATCGAACTGGGTGAGGTGGAAACCGTCGTCGACAGCCACCCCGCGGTCCAGCGGTCGGTCATCACGATCCACCAGGGGCAGCTCGCGGCCTATGCCGTGGGCCGTCCGGGCACGTCGCTGACGATTCAGTCCCTGCGCGACCATGCCATGGGCCTGCTTCCGAACTACATGGTGCCAGCGCACTTCGTCGTGCTGGAAACCTTCCCGCTGACGCCCAGCGGAAAGGTGGACCGCAAGAAGCTGCCGGACCCCGTGCAGGCCCAGGCGCCCGCCGCCTTCGCCGATGCGCGGACGCGGGAGGAGCAGATCCTGTCCAGCATCTGGGCCACCGTCTTGAAGAAGGAGTCCGTGGGCATCCACGACAACTTCTTCGCGCTCGGCGGTGACTCCATCCTCGGGCTGCAGATCATCTCCCGCGCCACCCAGCAGGGCCTGCGGCTGCGTCCGCGCCAGTTGTTCGAACACCAGACCATCGCCGACCTGGCGCGCGTGGCCTCCAGCACCCAGGTCATCAACGCCGAGCAGGGGCTCGTGACGGGCAGCGCGCCCCTCACCCCCATCCAGCATTGGTTCTTCGACCAGAACCGCGCCGGGCCGCAGCACTTCAACATGGCGGTGATGCTCGACGTGGAGCCAGGAATCGACCTGGCCGCGCTTCGCGGCGCGCTCGAAGCGGTGGAGCGCCACCACGACGCGCTCCGCTTCCGCTACCGCAAGGACGGTGACGGCTGGACCCAGTTCCACGCCGAAGAGGAGGCGCTGACAGGCATTCCCCTGGACACGCTGGACGTGGACGGGAGCGAGCACGTGGAAGAGGCGCTCGCCGACCTCCACGAGTCCCTGGACCTGGAGCAGGGCCCGCTCATGCGCGCCGCCCTGCTGCGGCTGGGTGGGGACTCCGCGCGGCTCGCGCTGGTGGCCCACCACCTGGTCGTGGACGCCGTGTCGTGGGGCATCATCATCGAGGACCTGCTGACGGCGTACAGCCAGTTGTCGAATGGCCAGGAGGTCGGTCTCCCGCCGAAGACGACGTCCTTCCAGCACTGGGCGAAGCGGCTCGAAGCGTATGCGGCGACGCCCAACGCCCGGGCCGAGCTCGACGCCTGGCTCGCGACGGCGCAGCGAGACGACTCGCAGGACCTGCCGCTGAACGACTCGCACGCCCCGGACACGGTGAGCGACGCTGGCACGCTCGTGACGTGGCTGGAGGCGGAGGAGACCCAGCTGCTGCTGAACGAGGTCCCGACGGCGTACGACGTCAAGGTCAACGAGGCCCTGATTGCCGCGCTCGCCCGGACGCTCACGGGCTGGTCCGGCAACAGCACCGTCCGAATCGACCTGGAAGGCCATGGACGCGAGTTCCTGTTCGAGGACGTGGACCTGAGCCGCACGGTGGGCTGGTTCACCGCGCTCTTCCCGCTCCGCCTGCACGTGGGTGCCCGGGAAAGCGTGCGTGAGACGCTGGCCCGCGCGAAGGACGCGCTGCGCCGGACGCCCCGTGGCGGCATCGGCTACGGCGTGCTCCGTGCGCTGTCGCCGGATGCGTCGATTCGTTCGCGGCTCGGCGCGATTCCGAACGCGGGCATCGTCTTCAACTACCTGGGACAGATGGGCGCCGTGCCAACGCAGGGCGTGGTGCGAGGCCGCGCCAAGGAGGGCCTGGGCCTGCTGCACGCACCTGGCGCCACCCGGCCCCACCGCATCGAGCTCAACGCCGTGGTCGAAGCGGGTCAGCGCCTCCGCCTCGACTGGACCTTCGGCGCCAAGGTCTTCCGCAAGGAGACCATCGAGCGGCTGAACGCGGAGTTCCACGCCAATGTGCGAGCGATGATTCGCGAGCGCGCGGAGCCCGCCGCCGCGGTCCGAGTGGCGTCTGACTTCCCGGCGGCGCGTCTGAGTGCCAAGGATTTGAAGCGCGTGCTCACGCTGACCAAGAAGCCGCGATGAGCCAGGTGGAAGGTGAGGGGCAGGACAGCGCCATGACGTCAGAAGAGTCGATCGAGGACATCTACGAGCTCGCCCCCATGCAGCACGGCATGCTCTTCCACGCGCTGATGGAGCCCGGCGCGGGCATGTACGTGGAGCAACTGAGCTGCGAGGTCCGGGGGGACCTGCCCATTGACCGTTGGAAGGAGGCCTGGCAGCACGTCCTCGCCCGGCACCCCATCCTGCGCTCGGGCTTCCTCTGGGAAGGCTTGGAGAAGCCGCTCCAGGTCGTCGCGGTGGAGGCCGAAGTCCCCTGGCGCATCGAGGACATCCGGCACGTGCCGGCGAACGCGCAGCAGCGGTGGATTGACGACTTCCTGCGCGAGGACCGGCTCCAGGGCTTCGACCTGGGCACGCCGCCCCTGATTCGCTGCGCGCTGATCCGGCTCGACGACACGCGCCACCTGTTCGTCTGGACCTACCACCACCTGCTGCTGGACGGGTGGTGCTTCTCCATCGTCCTCCGCGAAGTGCTCGGTGCCTTCGAGGAGGGCGTTGCAGCGCTGCCGCCAGCTGCGCGCCCCTACCGCGACTACATCGCGTGGCTCCAGGAGCAGGCCCCCTCCCGCGCGGAGTCCTTCTGGCGCGAGCGGCTCCAGGGCTTCAAGCAACCCACGCCACTGCCCTTCACCGAGCGGCAGGACACCAGCGGACCGGCGGGCGATACGCAGCCGGAGGTCACCAAGCGGCTGTCGCCAGAGCTGACCGCGCGGCTCACGGGCTTCGCGAAGGCGCACCGGCTGACGCTCAACACGCTGGTCCAGGGTGCATGGGCGCTGGTCCTGGCGAGAGCGACAGGCACGGACGACGTCATCTTCGGTGTGACGGTCTCTGGCCGTCCCGCCGACCTTGCTGGTTCCGAATCCATTGTCGGGCTCTTCATCAACACCCTACCTCTGCGAGCGCGGCTGGACGGCACGGCGCCGGTCGCCACGTTCCTGTCGGGGCTTCAGGCTGAGCAAGGCGCCGTCGAGCCGTACAGCTACGCCTCGCTGGCGGACATCCAGCACTGGTCGGACGCGCCGAAGGACCGGCCGCTCTTCGAGAGCATCCTGGTGTTCGAGAATTATCCGCTCGACGCCTCGACGCTCCTGCCTCGCAGTGGCCTCACCATCAGCTCGGTCAACACGCACGACCGCATCAGCTACCCACTGGCGCTGGTTGCCATCCCGGGCGAGTCGATGGAGCTGCGTGTCATGTACGCCGCGGACGCGTTCTCCCGTCCGATGGCCGAGCGCATCGCGCGGTTGCTGATAGCCGCGCTCGAGTCGCTGCCGGGCGCGAAGACGGTCGGCGATATCGACCTGATGGAGGAGACCGCTCAGCGCGTGCTGGCGGAGTGGGGCCAGCATCCCCGTGCCTACGATGTCACCCGGCCTGTGACGGCCCTGCTGGACGGGGCCGCGCCCGACGCGACCGCCGTGGTGGGCCCCGACGGCCAATCCATCAGCTACCGCGAACTCGACCGCCGCGCCGAGCGCGTGGCGCGGCACCTCCGTCAGTTGGGCGCCGGGCGTGAGCGCATCGTCGGCGTGTGCATTGGCAGGTCCGTGGAGATGGTGGTGTCCCTCCTGGGCGTGCTCAAGGCGGGAGCGGCCTACCTGCCCCTGGACCCCAACTATCCCGCTGAGCGGCTCGCCTACATCGTGGGCGATGTAGCGCCGGTCGCCATCCTCAACACGGGTGCGGACCCCATCGCGGACACGCGCGTTCCCCGGCTCGACATCTCCCGAGTCCTGAATGAGACGGACACGCCCGACGTCCCCGCGAAGGAGCCGGTGCGGCTGGATGACCTGGCCTACGTCATCTACACGTCGGGTTCGACCGGCGCGCCCAAGGGCGTCCTGGTCACACACCGGAACCTGATGAACCTGGTGTCCTGGCACACGGAGACCTTCGGCCTCACGGCGAAGGACCGGACGACCCAGCTCGCCAGCACCGCGTTTGACGCCGCCGTCTGGGAAATCTGGCCGACGCTCGCTGCGGGCGCCACGCTGCACCTCGTCCCACCCGAGCTGTCCAGCGCGCCCGCCGACCTGGCGAACTGGCTGGTGGCGCAGCAGATCTCCATCAGCTTCCTGCCGACGGTCATCGCAGAGGCCGTGCTGGCCTTGCCGTGGCCTTCGCCGTGCGCGCTGCGCTTCGTGCTCACGGGCGGCGACCGGCTCCACGCCACACCGCCCGCGGGACTCCCGTTCCAGCTCGTCAACAACTACGGCCCCACCGAGACGACGGTGGTGGCGACATCCGGAACCGTTGCTCCGGATGGCAAACAAGGGCTGCCCTCCATCGGCCGGCCGGTCGCCAATGCCCGCATCTACATCCTCGACCGCCAGCGGCGGCCCGTCCTTCCGGGTGTCATCGGAGAGCTGTACATCGGCGGCGCAGGCGTCACCCGGGGCTACCTGAACCGGCCGGACCTGAACGCGGAGCGCTTCATTCCCGACCCGTTCGCGGGCGTGCCCGAAGCGCGCATGTACGCGAGCGGCGACTTCGCCCGGTTCCTCCCAGATGGAACCATCGCGTTCCACGGTCGCGCGGACCGTCAGGTCCAGATTCGCGGCGTGCGGGTGGAGCTTGGCGAAATCGAGGCCGCGCTGGCGGCCCATTCCGACGTGAGCGCGGCAGCCGTGGTGAGCGAGGCGCAGCGGCAGAACGGTGACGTTCGGCTGATTGCGTTCGCGGCCAGCGACGTGGTGCCTCAGCCCGACGCGGCCGTGCTCACGCAGTATCTGGCGACGAAGCTCCCCTCGGCCATCCTTCCCAGCCGGGTCATCGTCATCGACCGGCTTCCGCTGACGCCCAACGGGAAGGTCGACACCGCGGCGCTCGAAGCACGTGCCCTGGAGGCCCAGCCCCAGGTGGCTTCGGCCGCGCCCCGGACACCCCATGAGGAGATCCTCGCCGGCATCTGGAGCGCGGTGCTCGGCCAGGAGCGCGTAGGCATCCACGATGACTTCTTCGACCTCGGTGGGCATTCGCTGAAGGCGACGCAGGTCATCGCGCGCACCCGCGAAGCCTTCGGCGTCGACATTCCCGTCCGAGCCATCTTCGAGCGCCGGACCATCGCGCAGCTCGCGGAGACGCTCTCTGGACAGGGCACGGCGGTCGAGCCCATCCCGCATGTGGAGCTGACGGGAGACACGCCTGTCGCTCCGGGCCAGGAGAGCCTGTGGTTCATCGACGCGCTCGGAGGGGACAGCGCGGCGTACAACGTCCCGTTGGTGCTCCGGCTCCAGGGGACGCTCGATGGCAGCGCGCTCGCAAGAACGCTCCAGCTCCTGGTTGAACGCCATGAGGCGCTCCGGAGCACCTTCCACGACCGTGGAGGCACACCCGTCCTGCGAGTCCAGGCATCTGCCGCCTCCGTGCTCGTGAGCGAGGACGTCTCCCCTGCCCTCCTCGACGCACGCATCGCCGAGGAGGTCGCCGCGCCGTTCTCGCTGACGGACGGCCCGCTCTTCCGCGCGCGGCACTTCAGGCTCGCACCCGACAGTCACGTCCTGATCCTCAACCAGCACCACATCATCGCGGATGCCTGGTCCGTCGGGGTCCTGCTGCGCGAGTTTTGCATCGTGTACGCGTCACTGGTGAGCGGCACGGAGCCGGCCCTGCCCGCGTTGCCCATTCGCTACGCGGACTGGGCCGCATGGCAGCGGCAGCGGCTGGAATCAGGACGCCTGGACGAGAGCGTTGCCTTCTGGCGCGAAGCCCTGAAGGACGCCCCGCCCGTCCTTCCGCTTCCCACCGACCGTCCGCGACCGGAGCGGCAGCGGTTCCATGGAAAGACCCATGGCTTCGTGCTGGAAGCGCCGCTGGGCCAGCGGCTCGAAGCGCTCTCCCGGAGCTCGGGCGCCTCGCTGTTCATGACCCTGCTCGGCGCCTTCGCCGCGTACCTCGGGCGCATCAGCGGTCAGGAGGACGTGGTGATTGGCTCGCCTGTCGCCAACCGCGACCGGCACGAAACGGAGGGAGTGGTCGGGTACTTCCTCAACACGCTCGCCCTCCGCGTCGACCTGTCTGGAGACCCGACGTTCTCCGAGCTGTTGCTGCGCGTCCGTAAGGTGGCGCTCGATGCCTACGCGCATCAGGACGTGCCCTTCGAGAAGCTGGTGGCCGCAGTCGAGCTGCCGCGTGGACTTGCGCACAACCCGCTGTTCCAGGTGATGTTCGTCCTCCAGGGCCAGAGCGGTGGCGAGCTCCAGCTCCCCGATGTTCGCGCCGAGATTCAAGCGCCGGCGAGCTCGACGTCGAAGTTCGACCTCACCTTCTTCGTGGAGCCGCGTGAGGGCGCGCTCGCCTGCAGCATCGAGTACGACACGGACCTCTTCGACGCGGACCGGATTGACCGGATGGCCGCGCACCTCGGCCGGCTGCTCCAGGCCATCGCCGAGGAGCCCGAGCTCCACACCTCAGAGCTCCCGCTCTTGTCCAACGAGGAGCGGCGTCTGTACGCCGACCTCAACCGCACCGAGCGCAGGTACACCGGCCGCACCCTCCCCGAGCTGTTCGAGCGTCAGGCCCAGAAGACGCCTGACGTGGTCGCGCTGGAGCACCAGGGCGAGACGCGGACCTACCGCCAGCTCCATGAGGCGGCGGAAGCCCTGGCCGACCGGCTGGGCGCATTGGGCGTGGGCCCAGGGGTCCGGGTTTCCATCTGTCTGGACCGCTCCATCCATGCGCAGGTCGCCCTCCTCGCGGTCCTCAAGGCCGGTGGCGCCTATGTGCCGCTCGATCCGACGTACCCGCCTGAGCGCCTTCGCTACATGCTGGAGGACGCCAAGCCGCGCGTCCTGCTCACGGAGAAGAAGTACAGCGAGCTGCTCCCGTCACAGGGTCTGACGCAGGTCCTGCTGGATGACGCGGAGGCGCGTGCCACGAAGACTCCGCGGCCCCGGGTGGAGCCGCATCATCTGGCCTACGTCCTCTACACGTCGGGCTCGACGGGCAAGCCCAAGGGCGTAGCCATGCCGCACCGGGCACTGGTCAACCTCATCGAGTGGCAGACCGAACACGCCCGCCCCCTGCGCACGCTCCAGTTCGCGCCGCTCAACTTCGATGTGTCGTTCCAGGAGACCTTCTCCACCTGGTGCTCGGGTGGCACATTGGTCCTCATCGATGAAGGCACGCGACGCGACCCAGACGCGTTGGCCGACTTCCTCGATGCGGCGCGCGTCCAACGCCTCTTCCTGCCGGCCGTGGCGCTCCACCATCTGGCACAGGCTGCGCTGCGCACCGAGCATCGCGTGCCGGGGCTCGCGGAAGTCATCACCGCGGGAGACCAACTCCGCATCACCGACCCCATCCGCCGCTGGTTCCAGGAAGGTGGCAAGCGCCTTCACAACCACTACGGCCCCACTGAGTCACATGTGGTGACGGCGCACGAGTTGGAGGGCGACCCGCGGCACTGGCCTGGGCTGCCTTCCATCGGGCGGCCCATCGCCAACGCGGCGGTCCACGTGCTCGATGCGAACCAGCGTCCCGTCCCGGTGGGTGTGCCCGGAGAGCTCTATCTGGCGGGCACGTGCCTCGCCGACGGCTACTTGTCACGGCCGGACCTCACCGCCGAGCGCTTCGTCGACCTGCCCCTGTCTCCCCCCGTGCGGGCGTACCGAACCGGGGACCTTGGCCGGTTGACGGTGGAGGGGAGCATCGAGTTCCTCGGCCGCGCGGACGACCAGGTCAAGATTCGCGGCTTCCGTGTGGAGCCCGGCGAGATTGAGCGCGCCCTGTGTGCCCACCCCGATGTCCGCGATGCGGCGGTCATCGTCGATGGTGATGCCACGCGCGAGAAGCGGCTGGTGGCCTACGTCGTCCCGGAGACGGTGCCGTTGGCCGAGCTGCCCGACTTCCTCGCCAAGGACCTGCCCGAGTACATGGTTCCCGCGCTGTTCGTGCCGTTGCCCGAGCTGCCCCGGACGCCCAGTGGCAAGGTCGCGCGCCGTGCGCTCCCCGCCCCCGTCGCGCCAGTGCAGGCCGAGAGCCCATCCGAGCCGCCTCGCACGCCCACGGAGGCGACCGTGGCACGGGCCTTTGAACAGGTCCTGGGACGCGGCGTCGTCGGACGGGACCAGGACTTCTTCCAACTGGGCGGGCACTCGCTGCTCGCGATGCAGGTCGTCGCGCGGATTCGCGGTGACGTGGACGCTGCGTTCCGCGTCTCCGACCTCTTCGAGAATCCGACCATCGCCTCCTTGAGCCGGGTGCTCGATGCCCGCCGGGGAAGCCAGACGCTGACGCTTGCCCGGATTGAACCGGCGCCTGAGGGCGCCGCCATTCCGCTGTCATTCTCCCAGGAGCGGCTCTGGTTCCTGGATCAGCTCTACCCCGGCACCGCGGCCTACAACCTGCCCATGGCGCTGCGGCTGACGGGCATATTGGACGTCAGCGCCTTCCAGGAAAGCCTGTCCGACATCGTCCGGCGGCACCCCGTGCTCGGGATGCGCTTCGTCGAGCGAGATGGCCGCGTGTGGCAAGAGCCGCGGGCGAACCAGGGCGTTCCGTTCGAGCAGGTCACCCTGGGAGAGACGTCCCCCGAGGCGCTTCGCCTGCTCATCGCGGAGGAGGCCACGCGACCGTTCGACCTGACGAACGGCCCGCTGTTCCGCGCGAAGCTGTTCCGGCTCGACGAGGCGGCACACGTCGTCGTCGCAACGATGCATCACACCGTCGGTGACGGCTGGTCCATCAGCGTGCTCGTGCGTGAGCTCTCCCAGCTCTATGCCGGACGTGTCTCCGGCCAGCCGGTGACGCTGCCCGAGCTCGCCGTCGACTACCGGGACTTCGCGTACCAGCAGCGGCGGCACCTCCAGGGCAAGGTGCTGGAGCAGCGGCTCGACCACTGGCGGAAGAAGCTTCATGGCGCGCCGTCGGCCCTGGACCTGCCCATGGACCGGCCTCGTCCTCCCCGGACGAGCATGCGCGGTGCCACCGAACGCATCGCCCTGGGCAAGGCGCTGAGCGAGGCCATCGAGGCCCTGAGCCTGCGCACGGGTGGAACCAGCTTCATGGTCCTCATGGGCGGCTTCGCAGCCTACCTGGCGCGCATCACCGGGCAGGATGACATCGTCATCGGCACGCCCGTGGCCAACCGCGACCACGCGGAGCTCGAGTCCCTGATTGGCTTCTTCGTCGGGACCCTGCCACTGCGTATCGACCTGTCCGCCAATCCGACCTTCGAGGAGCTCGTCGCGCGCGTCCGTGCCTCCGCGCTGGAGGCCTACGCGTACCAGGACGTTCCCCTGGAGAAGATTGTCGAGGCGCTCGGGGTCGAGCGGAACCTGAGCCACGCCCCGCTGTTCCAGGTGATGTTGATGCTGCAGAACACCCCGGAGGGCCACCTGAGCCTTCCGGGGCTGGCGCTGGAGCCCATCGACCTGGAGATCGAGAGCGCGAAGTTCGACCTCACCCTGAGCTTCGAGCCCACGCGCGAAGGGCTGTCCGGCGTCATCGAGTACAGCACGGACCTCTTCGACGCGGACCGCATCGAGCGGATGGTCGCCCACCTCCAGGTGCTCTTCGCCGACGCAGTGGCGCATCCGGAGAAGCGGCTGTCTGAGCTCGCGCTCCTCCCCGAGCAGGAGCGCGGCGTCGTCACCGCGTTCACCCAGGGGCGCGTGGTGGCGCCCACCCGCCACGTCCCAGCCCACCGGTTCGTGGAGGAACACGCGGAGCGAACGCCGGATGCCATCGCGCTCGAACTGGGGCAGGAGCGGCTCACGTATGGCGAGCTGAACCGCCGGGCCAACCGCGCCGCGCACCAGCTCATCGCGATGGGCGCCGGCCCGGAGAAGCTGGTGGCCCTGGCCGTGCCTCGGTCGTTCGAGATGCTCATCGGCCTGCTCGCCATCTGGAAGGCGGGGGCGGCCTACGTCCCGCTCGACCTCTCGTACCCGAAGGATCGGCTCGACGGAATCCTGGAGGACTCGGGTGCCGCGCTCATGGTGAGCACCCATGCGGCGGAGCAGAAGTGGCGCGCGCCGCAGGTGCGGACGCTCTGGCTGGACGAGCCCGCGGATGCCGCGCCCACCGGCAACCCCGACAGTGGCGTTCGCATGGAGAACGCCGCCTACGTCATCTACACCTCGGGCTCCACGGGCAGGCCCAAGGGCGTGATTCTGGAGCACCGGGGGCTCGCGAACGTCATCGAGATGCAGCGGCACGAACTGGGCGCTGACGCGGGCTGCGTCATGCTCCAGTTCTCCTCCATCTCCTTCGACGTCTCGGTCTGGGAAATCGTCATGGCCCTGACAAACGGGGGCCGGCTCGTGGTGGCCCCCGCGGACACGCTGCTCGCGGGCGACGAACTGGCCAAGGTGCTGCTGGCTCACGGCGTCACGCACATGGTGCTGCCTCCAACGTCGTATGCGGCCCTCCCCACCGACCGCGAGTACCCCTCGCTTCGCATGCTGACGTCCGCGGGAGAGGCCCTTCCGCCGGAGGTCGTCCACACGTGGGCGCGGCCCGGCGTCCGGTTCGTCAACGCCTATGGCCCCACCGAGGTGTCCATCATCAGCACGCTCGGCCACTGCCGGCAGGACGACCCGGGTGCTCCGCCCATCGGGCGCCCCGCCCTCAACCTGGAGGGATACGTCCTGGACCGCCACGGCGCACTGCTGCCCATTGGCGTCCCGGGCGAGCTGCACATCGGAGGCGTCGGTGTCGCCCGCGGTTACCTGAACCGCGAGGAGCTCACGCGCGAGAAGTTCATCCCGCATCCGTTCAAGCCCGACGCACGGCTGTACCGGAGCGGAGACCTGGTCCGCTGGCGCAAGGATGGCAACCTCGAGTACCTCGGGCGCATCGACCATCAGGTCAAGCTCCGTGGCTATCGCATCGAACTGGGTGAAATCGAAGCGGTGCTCGCCTCCTACCCCGGTGTGGCGAAGGCCGTGGCCAACGTTCATTCCGCGGGCGCCCAGGGGGGCGTGAAGGCCCTGATTGCCTACGTCGTCTCGGCCCAGCCCGTGGATGTGCACGCGCTCCGCGAGTACGCCCGGAAGAAGCTCCCGGAGTTCATGGTGCCCGCGCAGTTCATCCACCTGGAGGAGCTGCCGTTGTCGTCCAGCGGCAAGGTGGACAAGCGGCGTCTACCGCCACCGCGCTTCGAGGCGTCCGCGAGCGAGACGCACTTCGTTCCCCCGCGTACGCCCACCGAGCAGGCGCTGGCTTCGCTGTGGGAGTCGCTCCTGGAGCGCCGCCCGATTGGCGCGGAGGACAACTTCTTCGACTTGGGCGGGCACTCGCTTCTGGCCGCGCAGGTCATGAGCCGCGTGCGGAGGACGTTCGGTGTCGACGTGCCCCTCTCCGCCATCTTCGAGCAGCCGACGCTGACGGCACTGGCGGCGGTGATTGCCGCCAAGGAGGCCGCACCCCAACTTCCGCCGCTGGTCCGGCTGACGAGCCCCGGGGACCGCCCCCTTTCGTTCGCGCAGGAGCGGCTGCGATTCCTCGCCGAGCTCGAAGGCCAGAGCGCGGCCTACAACATCCCCATCGCGTTCACGTTGCGCGGCTCGCTGGACGACGCCGCGTTGCGACGGAGCCTCCAGCGCGTGCTGGAGCGCCATGAGGTTCTCCGGACGAACTTCCCGCTCGTCGACGGTCTGCCGGTGGCCCGGGTGGCCGACGCGGTGCTCACGCTGACCACAGAGGACCTCCGCCACGCTGGCGCGGCGAGCCTCGACCAGCGGCTGGCCGAGGAGTCCGCCCGGCCCTTCGCACTGGACGTGGGCCCCGTGGTGCGCGTGCACCTGTTCAAGCGCGCGGACGACGAACACGTGCTCCTCGTGGCCATGCACCACATCGTGTCCGACGGCTGGTCCTTCGGCGTGATGATGCGTGAGTTCTCCGCGTTCTACGCCGCAGAGGTCCGGGGCGAGCCCCTGGCGCTTCCGGCCCTTCCCATCCAGTACACGGACTACGCGGCGTGGCAGCGGAGCTGGCTCGACGGCCAGGCCCGGGAGCATCAACTCGGCCATTGGCGCAAGGCGCTCGCGGGTGCGCCCGCCGTGCTGGACCTGCCGACTGACAGGCCCCGGCCCGCGGTCCGGAGTCACCGGGGTGCCACCGAGCCGCTGGCGTTGGCGCCCGACGTGGCCCAGGCCCTCACCTCGCTCTGCCGTGAACAAGGGGTGACGGCCTATATGGCATGGCTCGCCGCCTTTGGCGCCTACCTGGGCCGGGTGAGCGGGCAGGACGACGTGGTCATCGGCTCACCGTTCGCGGGCCGCCGCATCGCGGAGACGGAGCCGCTCATCGGGTTCTTCGTGAACTCGCTGCCCCTGCGCATCGACCTGGGCGGCGAGCCCACGTTCCTCGAGCTCCTCCAGCGCATCCGCCGCCAGGTGCTCGACGCCCATGAGCACCAGGACGTCCCTTTCGAGAAGCTGGTCGAGGTGCTCAAGCCGGAGCGCGTGCTCGGAACCAGTCCGCTCTTCCAGGT
The DNA here is from genome assembly GCF_900101905.1 of Myxococcus virescens. Taxonomy (NCBI): domain Bacteria; kingdom Pseudomonadati; phylum Myxococcota; class Myxococcia; order Myxococcales; family Myxococcaceae; genus Myxococcus; species Myxococcus virescens. The sequence goes on from NZ_FNAJ01000005.1 coordinate 152,594, forward strand.
GATGCTCGCGTACCAGCAGACGCACACCGCGAAGATGGCGCTGCCGGACCTGGAGGTCACCCCGGTGGCCATCCCCAGCGGCGCCGCCAAGTTCGACCTCACCCTGACGCTGTCCGAGACGGCCCAGGGGTTCGAAGGCGTGCTGGAATACGACCGCGACCTCTTCGACGCCTGGCGCATCCAGGCGATGGTGCGCCAACTGACGGGCTTCATCACGCGGCTGGCCGCCGAACCGCGGTCGAAGGTCGTGGATGTCGACCTGCTGGGCGCCGAGGAGCGTGCCCGGCTCACGCCTCGCGCACCGGAGGCGACACCGTCCCTTCCCGCCGTGCACGAGGTCATCGCGGCCCAAGCGGCGAAGACGCCGACGGCCATCGCCGTCGAGGCCGAGGACGGCACCCTCAGCTACGCGGCCCTGGAGGCTCGCGCGAAGGCCGTTGCCCAGGCGCTGGTCCAGCGCGGCGTCACGCCGGGAGCACTGGTGGCCCTCGCCGTGGAACGGTCCGTGGGGATGATGGCGGGGCTGCTCGGCATCCTCAAGGCGGGCGCGGCCTACGTCCCGCTCGACCCGGCCTACCCCCGCGAGCGGCTGACGTTCATGCTCGAGGACAGCGGCGCGCGGGTGGTCATCACGCAAGCGCACCTCACCTCGCGGTTCCCGGGGACCGACGTGGTGGTGCTCGGGGATGACACCCTGGAGTCGTTCGAGCCGCGGAGCGGCGCGCTGGCGTACTGCCTGTTCACCTCCGGCTCGACGGGGCAGCCCAAGGGCGTGCTGATTGAGCATTCCGCCCTGGCCAATCACATGGCGTGGATGGCCGACGCCATGCCGCTGGGTCTCGAAGACCGGGTGCTCCAGCGCACGTCGCTCAGCTTCGACGCCTCGGTCTGGGAGCTGTTCGCCCCGCTGATGGTGGGTGCCCGGCTGGTGCTGGCGCCGCACGGCCTTGGCGCGGATACGGAGCACCTGGCCCGCGTGCTGCGCGAGCGCGACGTCTCCGTGCTCCAACTGGTGCCCTCACTGCTGACGGCGCTGGTGGAGGAGCCCGGCTTCGCGAACCTCCCGGCGCTCCGGCGCGTCTGCGTGGGTGGAGAGCCCCTGCCCTCCGCGACCGTCGCCACGCTCTTCAGCCGTTCGAAGGCGGAGGTGTGGAACCTCTACGGACCGACCGAGGCGACCATCGATTCGCTGGCGCACCGGTGCCTGCCCGGACAGGTGGGCGCGCACGGCCCGACCGAGCCCATTGGCCTGCCCATCCACCGAATGGAAGCGCTCATCCTGGATGGCAGGCTTCGCCCTGTCCCGGAGGGTGTCCCCGGAGAGCTCTATCTCGCGGGGCCCGGCCTGGCGCGCGGCTACCTCAACCGCCCGGAGCTGACGCAGTCGCGCTTCATCGAACACGCCTTCCCCGGAGGCCCGACGCTGCGCATGTACAAGACGGGTGACGTGGTCCGCCGGCTGGCGGATGGCACGTTCCTGTTCGTGGGCCGCGCCGACCGGCAGGTGAAGCTGCGCGGGCATCGCATCGAGCTGGGCGAGGTCGAAGCCGCCATTGCCCGGCACCCGACGGTGCGTGAAGCCGTCGCGCTGGTGCGCGGCACGGGTGGAGACTCCCGGCTGGTGGCCTTCGTGGTGCCCCATGCGTCCGCGCAGCGCCCCGAGCCCACCGAGCTCCGGAGCTTCGTCGAGCAGCAGCTCACGGCGAACATGGTGCCTGGGCAGTTCGTCCTCCTGGACGCGCTGCCGCTCGCGCCCAACGGAAAGGTGGACACGCGGGCGCTGAGCGCGATGGAGCTCGCCGACGCGCGCGTCACCGCCCTGGAGGGCCTGCCGCGTGATGCCCTGGAGCTGGAGCTGGTCCGGCTCTTCGAGGAGGTGCTCGGGGTGCGCGCCGTGGGCATCCACGACAGCTTCTTCGACCTGGGCGGCCACTCGCTGCTGGCGCTCAAGATGAAGCTCGCGGTGGAGAAGCGCCTGGGCCGCCCGCTTCCGCTGGTGTCCCTGTTCAGGAACCCGACGCCCGCGCAGCTCACGGCGGTCCTCCGGACCGAGAACGCGGCCGTCTCTCCGCTGGTGCCGCTCACCCCCGAGGCCCACGCACTCATGGCCGGCGCGACGAACGCGAACCGGGCGCCAGTGCTCTACCTGGTGCCCGGTGGAGGTTCGACGCCGTTCTACCTGTTGTCCCTCGCCAGACACCTGGAAGGCGTCGCCGTGTTCGGCCTCCAGCCCCAGGGCCTGGATGGCGATGTGCCACCACACGAGACGGTGGAGGCCATTGCCACGTGGTACGCGGACGCCATCCTGGCCCTGCAGCCCGAAGGTCCCTACTCCGTCGGTGGACACTCCATGGGCGGACACATCGCCTACGAGCTGGCCCAGGAGCTCAAGGCCCGCGGACGCGAGGTGGGCGTCGTCGCCATGCTGGATACCCTGGCGCCCTTCCCCGACGTCACCCGGCCGCAGGGCGAGGGCTGGGACACGGCGCAGTGGATGCTCCACCTCGCCGGCATCATGGAGGCGTTCTTCAACGTGAAGATCGACCTCGCCCTGCCTGAAGTGCGCGCCATGGGTGAAGCAGAGCGGCTCCAGTTCTTCGTCGCACGGCTCCAGGCCGCGGCGGTCCTCCCCGAAGGCGCGCAGCCCGTCCACGTGCAGGGCATCCTCAACGTGGCGCGGGCCCATGACGCCCTGAACTACCGGCCCCGCCGTGGACAACCGGTGCCCCTGGCGGTGTTCCGCGCGGAGGACCGCAGTGGCCCCAGCACGGCGGCGCTCGACGCGCTCGTGCAAGACGGCACGCTCGGCTGGCGCCAGTTGACGCAGCAGGCCTGCTCGGCCTACCCCGTCCCAGGCACCCACCTGTCGCTGCTCCGCGACCCGCACGCGGCGGTGCTCGCCCAGCACCTGCTCGCGCTCATCCCACGTCCGACGACCGCCCCATGAACGTCCACAACGTCCTGAAGCTCCTGCACCTCATCGCCGTCGTGGTGTTCCTGGGCGACATCGTCGTGACGGCCGTGTGGCGGTTGCTCGCGGACAGGACGCGCGAGCCCCGGGTGATTATCTATGCCCTGCGGCTGGTGCAGTTCACCGACAAGTACCTGCTGGTGCCCAGCGTCTTCGCGCTCGCCGCCACCGGCATGCTGCGCGCGCACCTCCAGGACATCCCCCTGTGGACGAACCCGGCGCTCGCCGCGGGACAGGTCTGCTTCATGCTGTGCGGCATCGTCTGGCAGCTCACGCTGCGCCCCATCCAGGCGCTGCAGCTGGCCATGGCAGAGGCACTCGGCGACACCGGGGCCTCGTTCGACGACTACCTGCAGCTCACGCAGAAGTGGTTCCGCTGGGGCATCCTGGCCATGGCGCTCGCCTTTGGCTCCATGGCGCTGATGGTCCTCCACTGACACGCGAAAGGGAGCCCGCCCCGTTGGCGCGAGCTCCCTTCCTGGACTTCACGGCGGGCCGGAGCCGCCGCCTGGCCTCAGCCGCTCAGAACCACTTGGGCGACGGGCGACGCGGAGGAAGCGGGGAGGCCTCGGGGGCCTTCGCCGGAGCCTGAGCCACCGCGGGACGGCCGCCACCCGAACCCCTGGAACCGCCCTGGCCACCCCGGCTGGCGTTGCCACCGGAGCCACCCGAGCCTTGCGCCGAGCGGCCACCTTCGGGACGGCCCTGCCCACGGCCTCCGCCGCCAGCGCCACCACGGCCCCCCCGGCGGCGGCGCGAAGCCCCCGCGGAGTGCCCGCCGCCCCCACCGTTGCCCGCGGGACGCGGCGTGCCCTGAGGCCGCCCACCGTTGCCCGAAGGACGGGCCTCTGGCGCGGCGCCGGACGCGTGGCTCACGGGACGCGGCGCGGGCTGGCCCGAGCGGTACGGATGGTCCTCCACCACGGGCACGTTGCGGCGGATGGTGCGCTCGATGTCGCGCAGGTACGCGCGCTCCTCGGCGTCGCAGAACGACACAGCGGTGCCACTGGCCCCCGCGCGGCCGGTGCGGCCAATGCGGTGCACGTACTGCTCCGGCACGTTGGGCAGGTCGTAGTTGACGACGTAGCTCAGCCCGTCGATGTCGATGCCGCGCGCGGCGATGTCCGTCGCCACGAGCACGCGGAGCGTCCCGGAGCGGAACTCGTCGAGCGCGCGCTCACGGGCGTTCTGGCTCTTGTTGCCGTGGATGGCCGCCGAGCTGACGCCCGCGCCCTCCAACTGCTTCGCCACCCGGTTCGCGCCGTGCTTGGTGCGGGTGAAGACGAGCGCGCGGTGGATGTTGCCTTCCTTCAGCAGGTGCGTCAGCAGCCCGCGCTTCTGCTCGCGCTCCACGAAGTACACCTGCTGGCTCACCGTCTCCGCGGTGCTGGACGCCGGCGTCACCTCCACGCGGATGGGGTCCGTGAGGATGCTGCGCGCCAGGTCCACGATGTCCGGGGGCAGCGTGGCGCTGAAGAACAGCGTCTGCCGCTTGGGCGGCAGCGCCTTGATGACGCGCCGCACGTCGTGGATGAAGCCCATGTCGAGCATGCGGTCCGCCTCGTCGAGCACGAACACCTCGAGCGAGCGCAGCGACACGAAGCCCTGCTCCATCAGGTCCAGCAGGCGGCCCGGCGTGGCCACCAGCACATCCACGCCACTTCGCAGCGTCTGGACCTGCGGATTCTGGCCCACGCCACCGAAGATGACGGCGTGACGCAGGGGAAGCCCCTTGCCGTAGGTCCCGAAGCTGTCGCCCACCTGCCCCGCCAGCTCACGCGTGGGCGTCAGGACCAGGCAGCGCACCGGGCGCGCCCCGCCCGCGGGCGCCTTGGCGGACAGCCGCTGGAGGATGGGCAGCGCGAAGGCCGCCGTCTTGCCCGTGCCCGTCTGGGCCACGCCGAGCACATCCCGCCCGGCCAGCGCGTGGGGGATGGCCTTCTGCTGGATGGGCGTGGGGGTGGTGTAACCCTCCGCCTTGACGGCGCGCAGGAGGGTGTCGTGAAGCTGAAGTTCGTCGAAAGTCATGGGTTCCTGACGTTGAAGAGAGCCCGCCTCCTCCCCAGGGGAGGAAGCCCGCGCAGCGCGCCCAGTCGGACGTATGTCCGGGGCGCCTGGCGGTGCGCGGTCGGGCCCGGCCGGCCGAACCGCTTTGGGAACGGATGGGAACAGGGGGTCTCCCCTACCCATTCCGGAGAATCGGCGCGGGACCCTGCACTTTCCCGTCCCGGAAGTCCCGTGAAATCAACAGCTTGCTTGCCGGTTTTGTGGCCCCTGATGGACATTTGTACAGGGTGCAGTTCCTTCCAAGTCGAAAGACCCGAAATGTCCTACAGGCCCCGGGAGCCACTCCTGGCTCCCGGGGCCGCCCTTCACCTCAGGCGCGGGCCTCCGCCGCGGAAGCGGCCTGGAGTGCCTCTGGCACCGGCTCGTACGCGCCCAGACGCATGCTGGCCTGGGCCCGGCCCTGGGTGCGGCCTCGCAGCCCGGTGACGTAGCCGAAGAGGCTGGCCATGGGCACCCGCGCGGAGATGAGCCGCACCCCGCCGCGCGCCTCCATGCCCAGCACCCGCCCCCGCCGCGCCGCCAGGTCCCCCAACACCTCGCCGAGGTACTCCTCGGGCGTGGTGACCTCCACCTCCATCACCGGCTCCAACTGCTGCACGCCCGCCCTGTGCGCCGCCGCCTGGAGCGCCAGGGAGCCGGCCACGGCGAAGGCCTGAGGCGTGGAGTCACGCACGTGCGTGTCCCCATCCAACAGCCGCACCTCCACGTCCACCAGCGGCACGCCGTCCCGCACGCCTCGGGCCATGGCCCCGGCCACGCCCTTCTCGATGGCGGGCACCAGCTCCTTGGGAATGGTGCCCCCGCGCGTGTCGTCCGTGAAGACGAGCCCCGCGCCACGCGGCGCCGGCCCCACGTCCAGCACCACGTACGCGTACTGTCCGGGCCCGCCCGACTGGCGGACGTGGCGGTACTCCTGCCGCACCTGGCGCCGGAGCGTGTCGCGCCAGGCCACCTTGGGCTGGCCCACGCGGGCCTCCACGCCGTGCTCTGTCCTCAAGCGGTCCACCACCACCTCCAGGTGCAGCTCACCCATCCCGGACAGCAGCACCTGGCCGCTCTCCGGGTCCACGCCCACACGCAGCGACGGGTCCTCCGCCGCCAGCCGGTGCAGGCCGTCCTCCAGCTTCGTCAGCTCCGCGGGCGAGCGCGCCTCCACGGCGAGCTGCACCACGGGCTCCATGACGCCCAGCGACTCCAGCACCACGGGCTCCGCCGGGTCGCACAACGTGTCGCCCGTGCGCACGCCCTTCAGGCCCAGCGCCGCGCAGATGTCTCCCGCATGGACCTCCGCCACTTCTTCGCGGCGGTTGGCGTGCATGAACATCAAGCGCCCCACCCGCTCACGCCGCCCGGTGGCGGGGTTGAGCAGAACCGTGCCCGCGCGCAGCGTGCCCGAATAGACGCGGAGGAACACGATGCCGCCCACGGCCTTGTCGCTCATGAGCTTGAAGGCCAGGGCACAAGGCGGCCCCGAATCGGATACGGGCCGGGACACACGCGCCTCCTTGCCCGGAACAAAGCCCTCCACGGCGGGCATGTCCGACGGCGCGGGAAGGTAGTTGACGATGGCGTCCAGCAACATCTGCACTCCCTTCTTCTTGAAGGCCGACCCGCACAGCACCGGCACCAGCGTCCGCGCGAGCGCGCCCGAGCGCAGCGCGCGCTCCAGGTCCTCCGCGGTGATGTCCTCCAACCGTCCGTCCACGAACTTCTCCAGCACAGTGGCGTCCTCGTCCGCGCATGCCTCGATGAGCCGCAGCCGCTGCGCCTCCACCTCCGCGCGCACCGCCTCCGGCAAGGCCTGGCCGTCGACGAAGCTTCCGTCCTCCCCGTCGAACATGACGGCCCGCATGCGCACCAGGTCCACCAGCCCGCGGAACGCCGAGCCCTCGCCCAGGGGCCACTGCACGGCCACCGGCCGCGCGCCCAGCCGCGCCTGGATGGACGCGACGCTCATGGCGAAGTCCGCGCCCACCTTGTCCATCTTGTTGATGAAGGCGATGCGCGGCACGTTGTACCGGTCCGCCTGCCGCCACACCGCCTCCGACTGGGGCTCCACACCCTGGCTCGCGTCGAAGACGGCGACCGCGCCGTCCAGCACGCGCAGCGAGCGCTCCACTTCGATGGTGAAGTCCACGTGCCCTGGGGTGTCCAGGACGTTGATGCGGTGGGGCACACCCGCGCCCATCCCCTGCCGGGGTTGCCAGAACGCGGTGGTGGCCGCGGAGGTGATGGTGATGCCGCGCTGCCGCTCCTGTGGCAGCCAGTCCATCTCCGTGGCTCCGTCGTGCACCTCTCCCACGGAGTGGATGCGACCGGTGAAGAAGAGGACGCGCTCGGTGAGCGTCGTCTTCCCCGCGTCGATGTGCGCCATGATGCCGATGTTGCGGTACCGCTCGATGCGTGTGTGGCGAGACATGAAGGACTCCCGTTCCCGTCGAGCAGCGAGGCCCGCGGGTTGAATTGAGGCGCTGGTTGAGATGAAGGGATGACGCCGCGAACGCCTCAGCGGCACGCACGCGCGACTCGCCGGAGGGGCACGTCAGGCCCGCTCAGGGACGCGTGAGGGCACACGAGGACGCGGCAAGAGAGAGGGCGGAGCCGGGGCTCACGGCACACGGGAACCAGCCAACCCGCGCGCCGGAGACACCGGTCCGCCAACTCAAATGTCGAGCAGAACCTCGTGACGGGGGGCGAGGCACACGTCCGCCGCCGGCGCGAACGTGCGCGCACACAGCAGGGCGTTGAAGAAGGCGGGCCTCATGATGCGTTTGAATTAAAGCACAGACGCCGTGTTGTCAATCCGGGCGCGGGTGCGAATACGCGAGCCCGGAATGACAGACATGCGCGCCGTCAGGTGCTGAGCGCCCGCACGCGCGCCGCGAGGTTGTGCGTGAAGAGGCGGAAGATGCGCAGCGCCGCCGCGTCATGCGTGTCCAGGTAGTGCTGGAAACCCGCGCGGGTGACGCGCAGCGCGCGGACCGCCGTGCGCGCGCGGACCTGGGCGGACACCGGGGCATCCTGCACCAGGGAGATTTCTCCCAGGTAGGCGCCAGGCCCCAGCGTGTTGAGCCGGCGCGCGTCCGTCTCCGGCCCGCTGAACACGTCCACCTCGCCCTCCAGGAGCACGAAGAGGCCGCTGCCCGGCGAGCCCTTCTCCAGCAGCACCGCGCCCGCCGGGATGAGCACCTGCCGCGCCACGCGGTACAGGTCCTTCATGTCCTCGAGCGACAGCTCTCCGAAGATGGGGATGGCCTTCAGGTAGTGGTAGCCATTGGACTCCGGCGCCGCCGCGTTCGAGGGCAGACGCGCGATGACGGCCTCGGCCTCCGCGTCCATGCCCAGGCGGCGCAGCAGCCGGGCCTTCTCCGCCGCCAGCGCCGGGTCTCCCCGCGCCGACTCCGTGCCGCGCACCGTGTCGGCCAGGAGCGCCAGCGCACGCCGTGTGAAGCCCTCGCCATCCAGCAGCTTGCACATGCGCAGCACGGACTCCAGGTGACGCGGGTCGCCGGAGGGAACGCTCGCGAGCGCTTCCACCTCCGCGTGCGGCTGGCCCAGCTCGCGGTAGAGCTGCGCCGCCTCGTACGGACGCCCCAGACGCACCAGGCAGTGCGCCATGGCCTCACGCGCGCCCAGGCCGCGGTAGGCCTCCAGCGCGCGCTCCATGGCGCCGCCCCGCTCGAAAGCGGCCGCGGCGCGCTCCACCTCACCCGCGCGCAGGTACGCCTCCGCCGCGTCCACGTAACGCCCGCCCTGGACGTACAGCTCCGCCACCAGGGCCGCGGCGCCGCAGCCATCCAGCAGGCGCGCGGCGCCCGAGAAGTCGCGGGCCTGGCGCAGGACTTCCGCCAGACGCTGGCGCTCCGCCACCGCGGCCTGCGCGGCCTCCTTCTGGAGCCGCTCGCGTTGGGAGCTCCCCAGCTCCTCGTAGAGCTGCGCCGCCACCTCGGACGACGGCTGCGTGAGCAGCCCGTGGAACGCTCCCTCCCCCGGGACTGCTGCTCGGGGGCCCTCCAAACTCATCTCCGCCTCGGACCGCGACATCGCTCGCCTCCCCCATTCCGGGTCACCACGAACCTCCAGGCCGGTCCACACCGACCCGGACTTCCCGGAAGACAAGGAAATCCTATAGCACGTCGACGAGCGGAGTTCCTCGCCTCCGTCAGCGGACGGACACGAGCTCGGTGTCGAAGATGAGGACCGTGTACGGCGGAATCCGGCTGCCTGAGCCGCTGGCGCCATAACCCAGGGACGACGGGATGATGAGGCGACGACGGCCCCCCACGCGCATGCCGGCGATGCCTTCATCCCAGCCCGCGATGACCTGCCCCGTGCCCAGGGTGAAGCCGATGGCGGGCCCGTTGCCGGTGGCGTCGAAGCTGCGGCCGTCCGGCAGGTAGCCCGTGTAGCGCACCTGCACGCGATTGCCCGCCTGGGCCTGCGCGCCATCCTCCACGATGAAGGTGTCCTGGATGTAGAGCCCGCTTTCCAGGCGGGTCATCTCGGCCAGGTCCACATTGAGCGACTCCGCGTACGTCACCTTGGTCGGGTCTCCCGAGTCGGGGTTGACGCTTTCGTCGTCGCCACAGCCGAGCAGCGAGACAGCCAGGAGCATGGGAACCAGCAGGGAGCGGAGCATGACGACCTCGAAGGGGAGCGTGAACCGGGTATCGGCCTCGCGGGATGGCGAAGCCTGCCCCGGCGCGGCGGCGTGGGAAAGGGGCCAGCGGTGTGCCCATGCCGCCTTCCCGCCTGCCCCCCTGGAATCCTGGAGCGCGGCGAGAACGCATTCGTTATGCAGGATTCCCGATGCCACGCTGGGTCAGCCTGCTCCTCTTCTTCGTTCCCGTGCTCGCCGTCCTGGCGGTGGGCCATGTCTATCTCTACCGCCGGCTCGTCCGTGACGTGACGAAGCGCAAGTGGCTGCGGCGCACCGCCCAGGGTCTGTTCGCCGTGGGCTTCGTCGGAGCCCTGAGCGCGCGGGCCATTGGCTCCGTGCTGCCCTCCGAGGGCGCCCAGCGCCTGGGCATCGTCTTCCTCCTGTGGATTGGCCTGGTCCTCTACCTGCTCATGTTCACCCTGGCGGTGGACCTGGTACGGGCCCTGGCCGCGTGGCGTGAGCGCCGCAACGCGCGCGCGGAGACGACGGCCCCCACCGCGCCCGCGTCGCCGGAGCGCCGGGCGCTGCTGGGTCAGGGGCTCGCGGTGGGCGCGGGGCTCGCGGGCGTGGCGGTGAGCACCTACGGCGGCTGGCGCGCGTACCACCCACCCGATGTGCGAGACATCCCCGTGCGGCTGCCCCACCTGCCGCGCGAGCTGGAAGGTCTCACGCTGGTGCAGCTCACCGACATCCACATCGGCGGGGTGATTCAGCGCCGCTTCATGGATGAGCTGGTGTCCCGCACCAACGCACTCAAGCCGGACGTCATCGCCATCACCGGGGACCTGGTGGACGGCTCCGTGAATGCGCTGGGGGGCTTCGCCGCCAGCCTGGGGAAGCTGAGCGCGCGGTACGGCACCTGGTTCGTGACCGGCAACCACGACTACTACTCGGGCGCCGATTCGTGGGTCGCCTTCCTGGAGGGGCTGGGCATCCACACGCTGCGCAACCGCTCCGTGTCCATTGGCGACGGCGCGGCCTCCTTCCAACTGGCGGGTGTGGACGACTGGAGCGCGCACCGTATGGGCGAGCGCGGCTATGACCTGGACGCGGCGCTGCGCGACGTGCGGCCCGACCGCGCCTCCGTGCTGCTGGCGCACCAGCCGTCCAACTTCGACGAGGTGGCCCGGCGCGGCGTGGGGCTCCAAGTCTCAGGGCACACGCACGGCGGACAGATGTTCCCGGGCAACCTGATGGGCGACCTCATCTGGGGAGACCGCAACGCGGGCCTGAGCCGCACGGGCGACTCGCTCATCTACGTCAGCCGGGGTTGTGGCTTCGTGGGCCCACCCATGCGCGTGGGCGCGCCCCCGGAGATTGCCCGACTGGTGCTGCTGCCCGCGTAGGCCGCGTCAGCCCAGCGACATGTCCAGCACCAGCGCGAGCACGAAGCCCCACATGAGGCCGGTGGTGGCCTCGCGCTCGAAGCCGCCGCGGTGGCTCTCCGGAATCATCTCGTGGCTGATGACATAGAGCATCGCCCCGCCCGCGAAGGCCAGCCCCCACGGCAGCAGCGCGGAGCTGAGTGACAGGGCCAGGAGGCCGAACAGCGCTCCGACCGGCTCCACCAGGCCGGTGAGCAGCGTCAGGAACGCGGCGCGCGACGCGGACGCCCCCGTGGCCCTCAGCGCCAGCGCCACCACCAGACCTTCGGGAATGTTCTGCGCGCCGATTCCCAGCGCCACCGACAGACCCAGCTCCGGCTGCGGCGCGGCGAACGACACGCCCACCGCCAGGCCTTCCGGGAAGTTGTGCAGCGTCATGGCCAGCACGAACAGCAGCGCGCTGTTCCACTTCGTGCCGCCATGGCCCTCGTGGCCCTTGAGCACGTGTTCGTGCGGCATCAGGTCGTGCCACACGCGCAGGAACAGCCCACCCAGCAACACCCCCGCCGCCACGCGCAGTGCCGCCGAAGGCCCGTCATGGCCCTGCCCTTTCACCAACTCCATCGAGGGGATGACCAGCGAGAAGGACGTGGCCGCCAGCATCACGCCCGCGCTGAAGCCCAACATCCGGTCCTGGGCCTTCCGGCTGAGCTCCGAGGTGACGAGCACGGGCAGCGCGCCCAGTCCCGTCGCCGTGCCCGCCAGCAGGCTTGCCACCAACCCCGCCCCCATGCCTTCGATGCTCCAATGGTCCACGCGTCCGAGGTGCCTCCGCGCCCAACACTAACGGCCTCGCCCTCCAGGGCAGGACGGGATGTTGCTAGCGTTCGCAACCCCGTGACTTTCCAGAGCTTTCCTCACCGAACCTTGAGAATCGCGACCGCCGGAAACACTTTCGCGGGTGGCCCGTAGAGGAGTCGGGTGATGCGGAGCCAAACGGACGAAGCACTCATGGAACGGTTTCGCGACGGAGCACAGGACGCCTTCGAGGACCTCTTCGCGCGGCACGCGCCGCGGGTCCAAGGCTTCCTGGCCCGGATGGTGCGCAATGGCGCGCTCGCGGAAGATTTGCTGCAGGCCACCTTCTTGTCCGTCATCCGCTCGCGGGGCCGCTACGAGCCCGGCACCCGCTTCACCCCCTGGCTGATGACCATTGCCGCGAACGCCGCGCGGGACGCGCTGAGGCATCAGCGACACGTAGACGCCTATGCATCCCAGGAGGACTCCGCGACGCCCGCATCCCCGGCGCCGGATGACAGCGACCCGTCGCTGCGCAGGCACCTGCTGGACGCCTTGCAACAACTCCACCCGGACCACCGTGAAGCCGTGGTGCTCAGCAAGGTGGAGGGCTGGTCCTTCGAGGAGATCGGCGCGCTGCGGGGGATCAGCCCTGGCGCCGCGCGGCTGCGGGCGCACCGGGGCTACGAGAAGCTGCGCGAACTGCTGGGCGAGCTGGCGCTGGAGGTGGCGCGATGAAGCCACCGATGGACCTGGACCAGTTGCTCACCCAGACGCCCGCGAAGGACAACGCCGCGCTGGAGCGCGTGCTCGCCGCGGCCCGGGGTGAACTGGCGCTTCGCCGTCCGGTGCGGCGCTGGCGCACGCAGGCCGTCTGGTTGATGGCGGCGTCAGCGGGCCTGGGCCTGCTGGCGGCCGGGGTGATGCTCGCGGTGGGCGCGGTCACCGGCCCCCTGCTCCTGGCACGCGCGCCCCTGCTGGCCATGCTGGTGGGAACCAGCGCGGTGTGCGCCTGGGGTGCGCTGTCTCCCAAGGGCCGCTGGATGCGCCGGCTGGGCGTGGGGCTGGCGGTGGTCAGCGCGGCGGCCCTGGTGCTCGCCCGGGGCACGCCGCACAGTCACCCATCACTCCCGGGCTGGGTCTGCACCGTCAGTCACCTGGCCATTGGCGTGGTGCCGCTGGTGGTGGCGCTGTTCGCGCTGCGCGGGGCCTTCTTCCAGCCGCTGCGCGCCGTGGTGGCGGGCCTGTCGGTGGGTTCGACGGGCGCGCTGCTCGGAGAGCTCGCCTGTGAGCAGGACGGGCGGCACGTCCTCTCCCATCACCTGCCCGCATGGGTCGTCATCACCGTCGTGCTGGTGGTCATCTCGAAGTCGCTCAAGCCCCGTTCCTACGCGCCATGATCCAGGACCCCTCACTCATCATCTGTCATGACGTGGACGGCGCACCGGTGCGCATTGGCGCGAAGGTGAAGGTCGTGCCGCACTCCGAGGACGGCACCATCAGCCAGCGCTTCCTGGGCCAGACGGGAATCGTCGTGGGGCTGGTGTTCGACGACCCAGCCACGCAGTACCCCGATGACCCGCTCATCCAGGTGCTCGTCGAAGGGCTGGGCGAAGACCTCTTCTTCCCGGAGGAGCTGGAGCTGGCCCCGGAGTGGGCCCGCAACCGGATTGCCCAGCACCGTCAAGCCGTGCGGGCCGGCGGCCGGAGTTCGCAGGAGCGCGTGCCCTGACGTGGCGGGCCCCGCGTCAGCGCATACCCGACTGCGCTCGCGCGAACGCCACCGCCTGAGAAATCGCCTTGGAGCTGGGAAAGAGGCTCCGCGCCCGTTCCTCTACCTCCAGCGCCGCCTCCAGTTGTCCCTGCGCGCCCAGCGCGTGAATCCACCCCGCCCACGCTTCCTCCAGCAAGGCCATGGCGGCGCTGGCCGCGGAGGAGAAGGCGCGCTCCGCCTCATCCGGCGCCTGTCGCACCGAGACGAGGAAGTGTCCCAGCGCCAGCAGGGGCTCCGGGGCCCCCGCGGAGACGTCCGACGCGGAGCGGAGCACCTGCTCGACCTCGGACACCGCGGCCTCCGGGTCCGCCGCGTCGTGCCGGCCGGCCAGCAACGTGCGGCTCAACGACAGGAGATTGGGAACGAACGCGGGACAGCGCTGCGCCAGCGCGCGGTACGCCTCGAGCCGGTGACCGCCCTCCAGCGGCTCCGCGTTCGCCAGCTTCCACTTCCTGCGCAGCTCCTGGGGGGACACGTGCTCGGACATGTCCGCACCCTACGCCTCCGCCGCGCCGGAGTGGGAGCCGGCAACGCGCCTCAGTAGGACGCGGTGATGCCCCAGTGGAGGCTGGAGTACGTCTCAGCCGCCACGCCGCCCTCATCCCAGCCCAGCTTCGTGCCGGCGCCGGAGAACGTGTCCTGGAAGCGGGACAGGCGGAAGCGGACCGAGTAACCGAAGGGCCCCCAGATGTCGCCCCCGACGCCCAGCTCCGCCTCCCAGCCGAAGCTGGACACCGACGTGCCGTAGTCGCTGACCTCCGCGTCCAGCGCCGCGCTGCCGGCGCCCAGGCCCTTGCCCGGCTTCGGGCTCAGGAAGAACTGCCCCGCGCCCTCCAGCCGGACCCAGCGCAGCAGCGGCACCGACACCTCCAACCCCACGGCGGGGAACAAGCGGTGCGTCCCGGTGAGCGGGCTGTTGGAGGACGCGTCCACGTCGAAGGCGCGGGTGAGGAGGCCCGCGCGCAGCCCCGCATGGCCCAGCAGCGCGTTCGCCTCCCCCATGCCGAAGAAGTAGCGGTACAGCGCCTGCGCGGTGAGCACCGAGTCGGTGGCCACCGCCTCGCGCGTGGTCGACCGGCCGGCGTCACTCTCCAGCGTCACGTTGGTGGAGGAATACCCACGCCGGTAACCCAGCGACAGGCCCAGGCCGCGCAGCAGGGATTCGCTGTTCGCCAGCGGCAGCAGCTCCAGCTCGGCGGCGATGCCCAGGTACGGCACCGACGACGCATAGCTCACCGTGTCCCCCAGGCGCTCGTTCGCCGGGAGCCGGTCATATTCGCCACAGGACTTCACGCCGGGCCGCGCGCAGGCGTTGCGCCACGTCGTCGTGCCCCCCAACGTCAGCCGCGCCAGGGGCGGGCGCGCCGGCGCGTCTCCCACCGTGCCGCCAGAGCCCGTATCCAGCGCGACCTCCAGGAAAGGGGCCTGCCGCTGCCGCGCATCTCCCTCCGCCTCCAGCACCACGACGCTCGGCTTCGCCGGTCCCGAGTCCTTCCGCTTCGCCTCGGCGGCCAGGGCCTGCGGCGAGGCCAGCGCCACCAACAGGGCACACCACAGCCCCCAGCGAACCATCGAGTGTCGGGCGGTCGTCATTCCCCAGGGAGGTTCACCCACCCCGTCGGGGAAGTCCAGGCTCGGCGGTTCTCTCGCCGCTCAGGCGTTGAGCGTCGCGGCGGGTCCCATCGCCGGCGCCGCGGGAGACATGCGGGAGGAGGCGGGCTCGGACATGGGAGGCGCCGACATGTTCTCGTCATGGGCCGACAGGTGCTCGGCGCGGCCGATGCCCAGGAAGTCCCGCCGGTAGATGCGCACCATGGCCATGAAGATGGAGGCGATGAGCGGCCCCACCAGCAGGCCCATCATCCCGAACACGGCCAGCCCGCCGAACATGGACAGGAAGACGAGCAGCGGGTGCAGCGCCATGCGCGAGCCACAGAGCCGGGGCCGGATGACGTTGTCGATGCTGCCCACCAGGAAGGCGCCCCAGGCCAGGAGGAACACGCCCTCGCTCACCTGGTTGGCGGCGATGAGCACCACCCCAATGGGCCCCCACACCAGGGCCGTGCCACCCACGGGCACCAGCGCCACCAGCACCATGGCCGCGCCCCACACGCCGGCATGCGGCACCCCCGCGATGAGCAGCCCGACGAAGCCCACGGCGCCCTGGATGAGCGCGGTGACGGTGTTGCCATAGATGATGGCGTAGGCGACGTCGGTGAACTCGCGCGCGAAGGCCTCGAAGTAGCGCCTGTCCAGCGGGATGAGCCGCATGACCTCGGCCACCAGCCGGCGCCCGTCGAGGAAGAAGTAGTACATGGCCACGGACATCAGGAACAGGTTGATGACCAGGTCCGTGCCCGCCGCCGCCACGTCGCGCAGCAACGACGCGCCGCCCGTCATCGCGGCCAGGAGCGCCCGCTCCGTCTCCGCGCTGTCCACGTCCAGCCGGAGATAGCGCTCCAAGCCCAGCGGCAGGCCGGCGAGGAACGGGTGACGCAGGTGTTGCTGCTCCAGCAGGACCTGCACCTGGCCCACGAGCTGGAACACCTCGCGCGCCACCATCCACCCGACCAGCGCCAGCGGCGCCAGGATGAGGACGAACACAGTGACGGTGGACACCCCGGCGCTGAGAGACTTGCGGCCCCCCAGCTTCTGGCACAGGGAGTCCTGCACCGGCATGAACAGCACCACCAGGAAGCCGCCCAGCAACACCGGCATCAGGAACGGCAGCAGAATCCTGGAGAAGAGAATCAGCGCCAGGGCAAAGAGCCCGGCGAATACGAAATTGGACCACCGCCTCGAGTCAGCCACCGCCCCACCCCACCCCGCCCTGCGAGCCCACCGAACGCCGCCCTTGCCCAACGTAGGAACCGGCCGTCCCACCGGGAAGTCCGGCTTCCGTCTCAAGGAGAACCAAGTCATGACTTCTGGACGTTTCGCCCCCTTCTTCGCCGGGTTGCTCCTGCTCACCACCGCGGGCTGTGGCGGAGAAGCCCCCCGCTGCACGGAATGCCCCGCGGTCGAAGGCCGCTACCGGCTGCAATTCGACACGAGCGGGGGCGTGCCTCCGGAGTGCGCGCTCCTGGGGGTGGAGGTTCCCACGGGCGAAGTCCTGGACATCGCCCGCTCGGGCGAAAACCTCACCAGCCGGCTGGCGGGCGTCCCCGTCCGGGGCACCATCACCTCCCAGGGGACCTTCGTGATGACGGGAACGGGAGTGCCCTCGGCGAACCGGACGGACACCCTGACGCTCACCGGCACCTACCTGGCGCCGCTGGCGGATGGCGGGACGGCGTCCATCAACGGCGTCCTCACGGGCAGCTACGCGCGCGCGTCCGACACGGGGGGACAGCGCTGCAACGTCAGCAGTCCGTTCTCGGCGACCCGGGACTGAGCCACGGGCCGCACGAGCGCGGTCGGAACGATTACTTCTTCTTCGACTCGGCGGCGGCCTTGGCCTCGGCCTTGTTCTTCTTGGCCCGCTTCTTCCAGGCCTGCTTGATCTTCATCTGCACGCGACGGTGCTTGCTCTTGCTGCGGGCCATCTTTGACTCCTGTGCTCCGTACGGAGACGTGAAAAGAGGGGCTTAACTATCAGAACCCGGCGGGCTCCCGGAAGAGGAACCCTCGGGCCCCCCCGGCTCGCCGGTGTCGTCCGGTGCCGGACGGGTGGGAAACGGGATTCCCTCGGCGCTCCGGACCTGGGTCGGCCGGGCGGTGGACACCTTCACGTCCCCCTCCCGGTCCTCGTTGCTGGGCCGCTCCTTGGCCGCCGGGGCGCTCGACTGCTGGGGGCGCTTCTTCACGGACGCGAAAATCGGCTTGTACGCGTCCAGGAAGCGCCGGACCTCGTCCAGGGGGAGCGCCGGGCAGTGGTTGCCGTTGGCGCCCGTCATGGACGTCGCCATGCACATGGCGTTGAGGATGGCCTCCTCGGTGGCCTCCATGACCGCCTCATAGAGGGGGTCCAGGCGCTGATCCAGGAGGAGCTTCAGTTTGTAGACCATCTTCTGCGTGCGCCGGGGGATGATGTTCGCCGTGGAGAAGCCGACGACAATCTCCCCTGAGCCGTGCGCCGCGTAGCTGCCCACGCGGCCAATGCCCAGCGCCACGCGCTTGCAGAGGCGGTTGATTTGATGGCTCAGCAACGGCGCGTCCGTGGCCACCACCGCGATGATGGAGCCGTACGTCTGGCCGCGCTTGGGCGTGCCCTTGAACTTCTCCGCCAGCACCTCGCCCACGGGCAGGCCACCCACCCGCAGGTTGTGCATCTTCCCGAAGTTGGACATCACCAGCACACCCAGCGTGTAGCCGCCCAGCACCTCCGGCAGCTTGCGGGACGACGTGCCGATGCCGCCCTTGAAGTCGCACGTCACCATGCCGGTGCCGCCGCCCACGTTCCCCTCGGCCACGGGGCCGGTGGAGGCGTTGTTGATGGCCTCGAAGACATGCTCCTCGCGCACGTGGCGCCCGGAGATGTCGTTGAGCCAGGAATCGTCACACTCCCCCACCACGGGGATGATGACATCGTGCTCGTCACCGATGCCGGGGTAGCGGTCCACCAGGTAACGCGCCACGCCGTCCGACACCGCGCCCACCGCCATGGTGTTGGTGAGGAGGATGGGCGTCTCGATGAGGCCCCACTCCATGAGCTGCGTCATGCCGGCGACCTCGCCCGCGCCGTTGAGCACGAAGCCGCCCCCCGTCATGCGCTCCATGAAGATGTTCCCCTCGTTGGGGAGGATGGCGGTGACCCCCGTGCGCACCGGACCGTGCCCAGGACGAAGCGGGCCCTCGCCCCGTATCAACGTGCTGTGCCCGACGAGCACCCCCTCCACGTCGGTGATGGCGTTGAACTTGCCGGGCTTGAAGCGCCCCAGCGGCAGGCCCAGCTCACGGGCCCGGACGCGCGGCCCAGTCTCCTCGGGGATGTGCACCATAGAGGGGGGACACTAACCGACGACTCCCCACAGTCAACCACTCCAGCCGGCCCCGCCCGCCCCCTCGAAGAGGAGGCACGGGACGGGGCGGCCAGGGCGGCGCGTGGGACTCAGGCCTTCGCGTCCACGCGCGGAGACGGCTCCGGCGCTGGGGTCGCCGGTGCGGGGGCCGTCGCGGCCACGGGCTGCGCGGCGGCGGGAGTCCCTTCCTCCAGGGGCACGCTCTTGCGCAACACCGAAGCGGGGTGCTCGCTGGCGGCGCGGCGCGCCTCGCGCTCCTTGTAGCGGCGGATGGCGGGGGCCATGATTTCGCCGATGAGCCCCCGGTAGTCCATGCCGGCGCCCTGGGCGATGAGCACCAGGTCGCTCCAGCCCGGCGTCAGGCCCGGCAGCGGGTTGCACTCGATGAAGTAGATGCGCCCCTTGTCATCCATGCGGAAGTCGATGCGCGCGACGTCGCGGCATCCCAGCGCCATGAACGAGTTGCGCGCCGCCGTGCGCAGCCGCTCCAGCAGCGCGGGCTCCAGCTTCGCCGGCGCGTCGTAGCGGATGCGGTCCGTCCAATCCAGCTTGTGCTGGAAGCTGTAGACGGGGTTCTTCTCCTCCCGGTCCAGGAAGACGATCTCCATGGGCGGCAGGACGCGGGGACGCCGCTCGCCCAGCAGGCCCACGGTGAACTCCCGGCCGCGGATGTACTCCTCGATGAGCGCGGGCTGCTGGTACTTGCCGGCAATCTCGCGCACCACCTCGCGCAGCTCCGCCTCGCTGTGGCAGACGCTCTTGGTGACGACGCCCTTGGAGCTGCCCTCCGCCACCGGCTTCACGATGAGCGGGAAGCTGGTGAACTCCTTGTTGAGGCGCTCCTTGCCCGTCGCCATGAGCTGGAAGTTGGGCGTGAGGATGCCTGCCTGCCGGACAATCTTCTTCGCCAGGCCCTTGTCCAGGGCGATGGACAGCGTGGCCGGGTCCGAGCCCGTGTACGGGATGTCCAGCAGCTCCAGCAGCGCCGGGACCTGGCTCTCCCGGTTGCGGCCCTTGAAGCCCTCCGCGATGTTGAACACCACGTCCAGCGGCGTGCTCGACAGCACCGAGGGAAGCTCGGCCGTGGCCTCCAGGTCGATGACCTCGTGGCCCCACGACGCAATCGCCTCGCGGATGGCCTGGAGCGTGTTCGGCGAGTCGTACTCGGCCTCGCTGTCCTCCACCGTCTCCGCCGTGGCCGTGGGCTTCACGCGCTTCACGTTGAAGCTGAAGCCCACGCGCAGCGGACCGCTCTTGCGCGCAGGCTTGCCCTGGCGACGCGACGAGTCCTTGATTTTGTACCGCTTCGCCGCGCTGGTGATGATGGAGTTGATGACCCCATCCAGGTGCAGGCCGTCCAGCTCCGCCGCCGCGTAGATGCCCGCGCCCGGCTCCAGGCTGGGGAGCGCGTTGATCTCCAGGAAGTACGGCACGCCCGCGTCACTGAGGCGCACGTCGATGCGGCCCAGGTCGCGGCAGTCGAGCGCCCGGTACACCTTCTGCGCCATCCGCCGGACGTCCTCCGCCGTGCGAGGCGGAATCTGCGCCGGGGCGCGCACGCTGACCGTGCCCTCCCGCGACGTCTTCAGCGCGTAGTCGTAGATGGCGTACTTGCGGCCCTGCGTGACGGCCGGGTCGATGACGTACTCCACCGGGGAGAGCACGCCGTCGTAGTCATTGTCCACCGACTCCAGGAACGGCACGGCGAGGTCGCGGCCGGAGATGTACTCCTCCACCAGCACGCCGGACGGGTACTTCTCCAGCGCGGCGGCCACCTTGACCCGGACCTCGTCCAGCGTCTCCGCGATGGAGTCCTGGCTGATGCCCTTGGACGAGCCCTCGAAGTTGGGCTTCACGATGACGGGGAAGCGCAGGTTCTCCGCGGACAGCTCGCTGAGCTTCTCCACGTACTGCCAGCCGGGCGTGCGGATGCCCTGCTTGGACAGCACCAGCTTGGTGAGCTGCTTGTCGAGCGTCACCGCCAGCGCGTACGCGTCCGAGCCCGTGTACGGGAAGCCCAGCTCGTCGAAGAGGGCCGGATAAAAGGCCTCGCGGAAGCGGCCACGGCGGCCCTCAGCGGTGTTGAAGATGAGGTCCGGGCTGTAGGCCTCCAGCCGCGCCACGGTGCGCGAGGCCGGGCCGCTCACCTCGAAGCGCTCCAGCCGGTGGCCGATGCGCTCGATGGCCGCCGCGAGCGCGTTGACCGTCTCCTGCGTGTCGAACTCCGCCTCTTCTTCCAAATCAGACAGCCTGAGGTTGTGGGTCAGCGCGATGCGCATGGGTACCCCCTTCGCTTCCTGAACGACGAGCGTCCACGGCGCACCTTCGCCGCGGACATGAGCCTGCCGGAGGCGCGCTCATGCGCGACCGGCGTGCGAGCTGCAACGGTTACGCCCGCGACGACCTTCCCGTCGACCACCTGCGTCTGCGCCCAGGTGTCGCCCAGCCGCCAGCCCAGCGGATCCCTCAGCACGCACCACGCTTCCACGCTGCCGATGACGATGAGCCCCGCGGCCGCGGCCACCGTCCCATGCGGCGCGGGCATCATTCCCAGCAGCACGATGAGCGCCAGCGGCGCGTTGCGCAGGGTGCTGTCGCGGTGCCGCGCCGCCGAGCGCGTGGGCAGATGCATCACCTTCACGCCGAAGATGCGCTTGCCCACGCTCTGGCCCTGGAGCATCCCGTCCGCCAGCAGCAGGAACAGCAGCGCCACCACCGCACCCGCCGCCCCTCCCACGACGTACAGGCCCCACGCCACCGACACGTCCACCGCCCGCGCGCCGCCGCGCAGCCAGAGCGACGCCTTCGGATAGGGCGAATCGGGTTGCGCGTCTCCGGACACCAACCGCAAGGCGCGACCACCACCTTGCCGGCTGGCCGCCATGAACACGCGGCTTCGCGGGGTGCTCACTCCTCCGGCTCCAGCGTGAGTCCTTCCTCGCGCGGCTCGGGCTCATCCAGCCCCGCCAGACGCGCCAGCCGTTCGTGGGCGCTCAAAGGAGAAATCATCGGCGCGGCCCACGCGACGTGCTCGCGCGTGTACTCAGCCGCGAGCGCCGCGGTGGGACTGCCCGTCTCCGACATCCGCATCAGCCGCCCGCGCGCCGCGTCTTCATCATGCCTGGCGGGGCTGCCCTGGCGTGTGAAGAGGACGAAGGCCATGGCCGGCCGCTTGGAGGACTCGCGCATCGCGAACTGGATGCCGTCGAGGTTCCAGCCCTGGGCCGCCCACTCGTTGAGGGTGCGCTCCAGGGAGCCCTCGTCCACCGTGGACAGCTCGACCACTTTGTACTGCAAGGGTCCTGAGGGGGTGACACGGGCCGCGCGACCGGCGCCGGACCGCGTCTTCGCGGTGGGCCGGCGTTGGGGCGGGGGCTTCTGGGACTTTCGTCCAGGCCGCTTTTTGGTTGGCATCGTGCGACGCACATTTGGACGCAACGCGCGCGGCGGATCAAGACTCAACCCGCCGCGGGTCCGCCCGGCTGTTGCCTACAGGAGCTTCGCCGCCTCCAGGGCGTGGTAGGTGATGATGAGGTCGGAGCCGGCGCGCTTCATGGACGTGAGCGTCTCCAGCATCACCCGCTCGTAGTCGATCCACCCGTTCTGCCCGGCGGCCTTGAGCATCGAGTACTCGCCGGAGACGTTGTAGGAGACGACGGGCAGCTCCCAGCGCTCGCGCACGGCGCGGATGACGTCCAGGTAGGCCAGCGCGGGCTTGACCATGATCATGTCCGCGCCCTCCTCCACGTCCAGGGCCACTTCCTTGAGGGCCTCGCGGAAGTTGCCGGGGTCCATCTGGTAGCCCCGGCGGTCACCGGAGGTGGGCGTGTTCTGGGCGGCCTCGCGGAACGGCCCGTAGTAGCCGGACGCGAACTTGGCCGAGTACGCCATGATGGGCAGCTCGCCGAAGCCCGTCTCGTCCAGGGCGGCACGGATGGCGGCCACGCGGCCATCCATCATGTCCGACGGAGCGATGATGTCCGCGCCCGCCTTGGCGCAGCTCACGGACATCTTCGCCAGCAGCGGCAGCGTGGCGTCATTGACGACGTGGCCGCCTTCCAGCACGCCGCAGTGGCCGTGGTCGGTGAACTCGCACAGGCAGACGTCGACGATGACCTGGAGGTCCGGCTCGGCCGCCTTGATCTCCTGGATGGCGCGCTGGACGATGCCGTCGTCGGCGTAGGCCTGGGTGCCGCGGGCGTCCTTGTGGTTGGGGATGCCGAACAGGAGGACGGCCGGCACGCCCAGCTTCCGGGCGTGCCTGGCCTCGGCGACGACGTGCTCCAGCGACAGGTTGAAGATCCCCGGCATGGAGACGATGGGACGGCGCACGTCCCGGCCTTCCACGACGAAGAGGGGGTAGATGAAGTCGCCCGGGTCGAGGCGCGTCTCGCGCACCATGTCACGCAGGACGGCGTTGCGGCGCAGGCGGCGGGGTCGGTGGATGGGATAGGCCATGGCGGTCGCCGGTATAAACCGGCGGCGCCGCGCCTTCACCGTTTTGGGCCCCCAGCCCGCCTGCTCAGCCTGCGACGAGCCTCCAGCTCTTCTGATGGTTCCGAGCCTCCCGTGCGTGCCGCAGGGCGCGGCGCTCGGCGATGTCCGCTTCGTGCAGGGCGCGGGCGTAGCGCACGCGTGCCGCCTCCGTCCCGGTCGCCAGGTCCTTGTCGGCCTGCTCCAGCTCGCGGCGGGCATCCAGCAGCTGCTGTTCGATGCGGTCCTCGTACGTCATGTCCGATGCTCCTCGTGGCTTGAGTGTGCCGCCGGGCGATGCATGGGCCGGACCGTGGAGCTCCAAAGAATCTGCAAGCCGCCAAGTCCCCGGAACAACGAGCTACCGCGGCGCGGCAGGCACCGCAGGCGTGCGAAGTGGCTTTCCCACAGGCGCGAACGGAGCGCCGCAGGGCGCGGCCAGGAGACCGTTCCGCCCGTCCGGACGACCGTCCGGCAACCTGACGCAATGGATGGACCGTCCAGTCGTCTACAGTCCCGACCGT
This sequence comes from Myxococcus virescens, assembly GCF_900101905.1. Lineage (NCBI taxonomy): Bacteria > Pseudomonadati > Myxococcota > Myxococcia > Myxococcales > Myxococcaceae > Myxococcus > Myxococcus virescens. The sequence goes on from NZ_FNAJ01000005.1 coordinate 176,147, forward strand.
GACGAGCCAGGAACCCGCCATCGAAGTGAGGGGATTGAGAAAGACGTACCACCGGGCCTTCCGGAAGGGAGGCAACGAGGCCCTCCGAGGCATGGACCTGACGGTGCCGGTAGGAAGCGCCTTCGGCCTCATCGGCCCCAACGGTGCGGGCAAGACGACCTTCATCAAGAGCATCCTCGGCATCGTCCAGCCCACGGAGGGGTCCATCCGGGTGCTGGGGGGCTCGCCCGAGGATCCGCGCATCCGCGCCCGCATCGGCTACCTGCCCGAGCGCCTGCACCTGCCCGGCACCTGGACGGCGCCCGCCTTCCTGGCGACGGTGACGCGGCTGAAGGGCCTCCCCGTGGACCCGGCGGTGAACCTGCGCCTCCTGGAGCGCGTGGGCCTGTCGGACGCGGTGGGCCGGCGCATTGGCGGGTACTCCAAGGGCATGCGTCAGCGGTTGGGCCTGGCCGCGGCGCTGGTGGGCACCCCTTCCCTGCTGGTGCTGGATGAGCCCACGGACGGAATCGACCCCATGGGGCGGATGGAGGTGCGGCGCATCCTCCAGGACGAGGTGCAGCGAGGCACGACGCTGTTCCTCAACTCCCACCTGCTGGCGGAGACCGAGCGGGTCTGTGACCGCGTCGCCATCCTCGCGGGAGGCCGCGTGGTGCGCGAGGGCCGGCTGGAGGACCTGGCGCGCGGCGGCGTGCGGTGGCTGGTGCGCTTCGCCCCGGGCGCCAACACGGAGGCCCTGGTGACGGCAGGCTTCGTCCGAGGCGTCGCGGAGGGACACTACGTCGTCGAGGCGGAGGATCCGGCGGCGCTCAACCGGGCATTGGACCGGGCGCGCGCGGCGGGGGCATTGATGGTGGAGCTGCGGCGTGACGGAACGGACCTGGAGTCGGTGCTGATGGGAACAGTGGAGGCCGCGGCGTGAAGCCCGTCCTGGGAATCGCGGGCTACGTGCTCCGTGAGGCGATGTCGCGCAAGTTCATCCTGGCGTTCATGGTGGGCATCACCCTGGTGCTGGCCACGGTGGCGCTGAGCTTGCGCATCGAAGTGGTGGACGGAGCGCTCGCGGCGTCTCGGCTGTTCGGCGAGGAGCTTCGCTCGAGCATCCGCTCCGTCGACGTGGCCCTGCGGCCCGTGTACCAGGCCGCGGCGTTCCTGGTGTTCTACGGCGGCATCCTGTTCGGCATCGTCGCGTGCTCGGACTTCGCGCCGTCGCTGATGTCACCGGGGCGCATCGAGCACCTGCTGGCGCTGCCCATCCAGCGCTGGCACCTGCTGGCGGGGACCTTCCTGGGCGTGATGGTGCTGGCGCTGGGCGGGACGCTGTATGGGACGACGGGGCTGGTGCTCATCTTCGGCGTGAAGGCGGGGTACTGGACGGCGGGGCCGCTCATCGCGGGATTGCTGGCGTGCGTGGGCTTCGCGGCGGTGTACGCGGTGATGCTCACGGCGGCGACGCTGGTGCGCAGCGCGGCGCTGTGCGCGGCCTCCGGCTTCGTCTTCCTGGTGGGAGGAATCATCGCGGGCTACCGGCAGCAGATGACGCCCTTCTTCGAGGAAGGGTTTGGACGCGAAGCCTTCCGGGCGGTGACGCTGGTGTTGCCGCGGCTGTCCGCGCTGGCCGTTGCCGCGGGCGACATCGCCGCGTCCACGCCGCTGGAGGTGCGCTCGCTGGGCTTGCTGTTGCTCGGTGTGCTGGTGTTTGGATTTGGAGCGTTGGCGGTGGGGTTCTGGCGCTTCGAGGGAAAGGATTACTGACATGGACAACCGTGGACGCCGCCGGGTGTGGCTCGTCGTGGCGGCGATGCTGTTCGTGGTGGCCGCGGTGTTGATGCTCACCGGGCAGGGTGAAGAGCCCGCCATGGAGACGCCGAAGGTGGAATTCCCCCGGCGGATGCGGGCCCCCGAGCGGGAGCGCGCGGAACGGCGCCGGACGCATGTCCTGCCCGTGCAGGTGGACGCGGGCACGCCGGAGCGCGCGCGCCCCAGGGACCCCCTGCTGGCCGCCCTACCCCGCGGCGAGGGAAAGACAGCGGTGGTCATCGAGGCGAACGCGCTGCGGCACTCGCCCATTGGTGAGCTGCTGCTGGACTGCCTGATGCGGGATGGCGGGAAGCGGCTGCAGGAGCTGCGGAACCTCAGTGGCGTGGACCCGCTCCAGGACCTGGACCGCCTGGTCATCACCGATGAAGGGATGATGCTGTCAGGCAACTTCGGCAACGCGAAGTTCAAGGAGCTGCTGGGTGAGCGCGTGTCCATGGACTACGGCGAAGGCGCCCGGGTGTACGAGCCGGGCGACATGACGGTGACGCGGCCGGATGGGACCACGGCGCGTGGCCGGAGCGAGGCCGCGGTGGCGACGTGGAACAACGAGCTGCTGGTGATTGGCAAGTCGCCGGATGAGGTGAAGGCGGTGGTGGACCGGGTGGAGGGCCGCGGCCCGGACGAGCCGCCCGCCATCTCCGAGGGCAGCACCTACGGGGAGATGTATGGCGTGCTGTCCGTGGACCAGCTCGCGCGGCTGCTGCCCAAGGAGCAGGCAGAGCTGGCGGACCGCATCCGCCGGGTGGCCCAGAACGTGGAGCTCCACGTGGACGCGAGCGGCGATGTGGCGATGGTCGCCGAGGTCCGCGGCGCGAATGGCGACGAAGTCACGGACCTGGGCAAGACGCTGGGCGCCGCGCTGAGCATGGCTCGCATCAAGGCACAGGCCGAAGGCGAGAAGGACCTGGCACAGTTGCTCGACTTCGCGCGTGTCCAGCCGGATGGCACGTCCTTCAAGCTGGAGATGGCGGTGCCGCTCGACGTCATCAAGCAGCGACTGGCGTTCTGCAAGGAAGAGCGGAGCGCGGCGGAGGCGGCCGAGCGGTAGGCCGGGAGTCGTCGCTTTCGCGCTGTCCATGACGCCCCCTGGCCTTCCCTGGCCAGGGGGCGTCGTCGTTCCTGGAATCAGGGCTGGAGCGACACGCCCACGTCTTCCTGTTCGCGACGGCGCAGCTCCGCCGCGGCCTTCGCCGCGGTGAAGAGTGTGATGATGATATAGGCGCGGATGATGAGGGCGACGACGGGCACGCGCCCTCCCTCCGTGACGGTATCCACCACCGTGGTGAGCGCATCCGCGATGTACAGGATGCCGGCGAGGATGGGCGCCACCCGGGTGCCCCGGTAGGTAAAGAAGCCAAGCACCGCGACCACCACGCCGAAGAGGATGGAGCCCAGCCCCATCCCCGCGGCCTCCAGTGCCTCGCTCTCCACCAGCAGCCTGATGACGCCGAGCAAGGTGTTCACCCCGGCCAGGAAGTAGAGCATGTTCGCCGCGCGCTTGACCTGCTGCGACGGGTCCGTGTCCGAGCCTGGAAGTGCCTCCCCGTCGCGCGACACCGCCAGGCCCGTGCGAAAGACGCCGCTCTGGAGCAGGACGTTCAGCGAGCTCCCGTCAGGGAGCTTGAAGAACACGCCCCGCTTGAGCTCGGCCGCCCCACCGTCCAGCGTTCCCACGACCTTTCCATCCAGGGCGACGGTGAACTGCTTCCACCCCCAGCCCCACGACAACTCCAAGCGAGGCGGGCCACCCGCCTCCAGTGCCAGCTTCTTCGACCCCACGTGAATCCCCCTCCGTCGACCCCAAACCGGGTCAGGGGGGCGAAGCTAGCTGTCCTGTGGATGACCTTGCAAAGTCACGGGCGATTTCAGGCGGCGCCGTGGCGAAGCCTCGCGGCCCGCTCAGCCTCGCAGGGCCACGCCGAGGCCGATGATGACCAGCATGGCCACATGGAACCAGCCGACGTTGCGGGCGAGCACGGCCCATCCCTCCCCTGAGCCAGGGGCGGCACCGCGCCGGATGTCCGCCAGCTCCTGGTAGCCCAGCACGAGCCCCACGAGGCCCGGCACGAACCCGATGAACCCCACCGTGGCGAAGATGAGCGCCAGCGTGGCGCGTTTGGAGGGTTTCTCTCCCAGCGCGACGGTGTGGCAGTGAAGGCAGAGCATGCGCCCCACCTGCCACCTGCGGCAGCCTTCACACAAGAAGGTGCCGCAGCGGCTGCACGTCCCCTCCGCGGGCCGCTCGGGATGAAGGGGGCACAGCGCGACCGTCGCATCCATGCCCGTTCTCTATCACGCCCCAGGGCGCGTCACGCCAGAGACAGTCCTCGCGGCCGGCTTCCCCTGAAGAAATACACCCTACAATGACAGGCACGAATAGGGCGGGCCCTCACCAGGGCTCGGTCGCGACATTCACTCCCCTCCCCTGGCGCGCCCCAGCCGATTGTTTGATATATCGTTGCGCGCTGCCGCTCTCAATTCCATGCGAGCACAGCCTCCTCAAGGGAGAATCCACATGCGCATCGTTTCGAAAGGGGCCCGTGGCCTTTCCGCACTGTTTGGCGCGGCGGCCCTGGCATCCATCGGTTGTGGTGATGTCCCGGACGCGTCGGAGAGCTCCCAGGCCGAGCTCCTGCACACAAGCGCCCCTCTGGATTGCCTCTCCTCCATCAAACCGGAGCGGGAGCTGCTCATCCAGGATGCGACCGTGCTGAATGACCCGGTGCGTACGGCCTGGTCCGGAGCGATGCTCAAGGTGCGCGGGGCCGCGGACGGCGCGTGGAGCTTCGGCCGACGATTGGCGGAGATGAGCGGCGACGTCGCTCCCTCCGAGTTCGTCCGCGACGGACTCCAGCGGGGTGCGGAACAGGACGCGGTCGCCCGCGCGCTCGTGCCCCAGCTCCTCGAAGCGTGGCCAAGACTCGCGGATGGCACCCTGGACATGACGAAGGCGCCGCTGCGGCTGAAGGCCATCGTCAACCACGTGGACACCCACAATTCGGACCGGCACAGCGCTGGCGAGGGCCACCTGGTCTTCGATGCAATCGATGCGGACGGCAAGCCGCTGCCCCTCACCGCCACTCTCGTGTACGACCTGCCGGCATCCAAGCGCTCGGACGCGCTCCACTGGGCCCGGCAATGGCATGCACTCGCCACGCAGACGCCGGGTACGGAGGCATTCAACACCACCCTCCAGGCCGTCACCGACCGATTCACCGCCGCCCCAGGCCGGCTCCAGGTGAGCACGACGGAATCGATCCTCGACTCAGCGCGCTCGAAATCCACCGACGCGCGGCGCCTCGCGAAGGACTTCGGAAACCTGCTGTGCACCGATAGCGCAGCCCCTACCGTGACGATCCTCTCGCCGAGCCCGGGCAGCGCCGTGCGCGGCACCATCACCCTGACGGCGAGCGCCTACGATGACGTCGGCGTCACGCGCGTGGACTTCTTCTCAGGGTCCACCCTCATCGCCTCCGACACCCAGCCCCCTTTCATCGTGGACTGGGACACGACGACGTCCCCCTCCGGCACCCGGGCGCTGACAGCCCAGGCCTTCGACGCGGACGGCAACATGGGCATCTCCGACCCGGTGAGCGTCATGGTGGACAACTTCGCTCCCATCATTCTTTCGGGCACGCCCCAGTACAACCCACAGACCCTGAACTATGTGCGCGGCAACATCACCGTGGGCTGGACCGTGACGGACCAGTCCCTCTCAGGCGTGGTCCTGGCCGAGTTCTTCCAGGAGGGGTACCTCAAGGGCTCGCTGACGAGCCCCACCAGCTTTGGGTACACCTTCGCGTGGGACACGCGGGTGCTGGCCAATCGCCCCTACAGCCTGACCCTGCGCGCGACTGACAGGGCAGGCAATGTCGCGATGCACACCCGTTCGCTGATCGTCGACAACGCGCCGCCCACGTCCGTCCTGACCGCACCGGCCAACGGAGACGTCGTCAGTGGTGTCGTCACGTTGTCTGCCAATGCGAGTGACAGCCAATCGCTCTACTACGTCGCCTTCGAGATCGACGGCGTCATCCAGACACCCTATTCGACCACCGCGCCCTTCACCCGGACGTGGGACACAACGGGCAAGTCCGGCACGCACGTCATTGTCGCCATCGCGTATGACCGCGCGGGCAACAGTCAACGCAGCAACGCCGTGACGGTCACCGTTCCGTGAGCCACAGGCGGGCGCTGACGCCCCGGTAGCCCCCTGGTCTCACCTTGGCCGGGTGCCCCGTCGAAGGGCCGCGCCAGACCTGCTGGCGCGGCCTCTCTTCGGTCGCGATAGGGATGGCTCTTCACCCGTGAAGGTTCGAGCCGCCCCCCGCACAGATCCCAGCGGGCGCTGCTAACGCACTGGGCTCTTGCCTTAAGTGGTGACGTCAAACCGCTCTTCAGGCCAGGGGTGCTGGATACGAGCTTTCGGATGGTCTGCCCCCCGATTTTCGGACCAGTTGAAGCGTGAGAGAGTCCTCGCGGCCTGGCGTGGCCCTCGTGTTGTGGTTCTCGATGACGTCGGGGTCCCACGCGCGCACGCGCTCCGCCAGGTGGTAGAGGAGGTCCGCCTCCGCCGAGTCGTCATCCGCCTGCGCTTCGATTGTCTCCGTCTCCCCGTCCGGGCTCCGGAGCGCCACGAGGAAGACGCGGTGGTGCGACGAGTCCAGGCCGGTGGTCTCCAGATCGAACTGCATGCGCGCAGCTCGTCGAAGGCGAGGTCGCGGAAGTCCCGGGCATGGACAGACAATTTCAACCCAGCCCCTATTGACAAACCTACCTGCTCCACCGAAGGTCCGGCGCTTTCAGGGGGAACGTGACGTGAAGCGCTTTCCATTGGCTATTTCGACTGCATTCATTATCATGAATATTTGGGGTTGCGGGGGTTCCGAAGGTACGGATGGCCTAGAGCCACTCACCCTCGCGCAACTGCCTGGCCAAGTGTACGTCGCGCAGGTCGAGGTGGATGACAGCTCGGTCTACGTGCTGAACTTCATCGAAGCCTCACAGCGCACCGAGCCGCCTCGGGCAACGCTTTATCGCACGCGCATCAGCGAGCCTCAGGAGACCGCCACGATCCTGGCGGAGGGCACCTTCAGCCGCTTCGTGCTCGGTCCCACGCACGTCTATTTCATCGAGCACGTGCGTGTCGATGCGACCCCGAACGCTGGATACCGTGAACTGGGCCGTCTCTTTCGCGTACCCAGGTCAGGTGGCAGCAAGGAACTGCTCGCCGAGGGGTTGGAGCTGGGATACACCGCAGAGCCAATCCTCGCGGGCCCCCACCTGTACTGGCTGGGCGAGGCGTATCAACCCACGAATTCAGTCTGGCGCACGAGCACCGATGCGCCAAGCCCCATTGAACGTGTCGCCGAAGTCCCAGTGCATTCGGCGTACAACCTCATGCTGAGTGAGGCGTACTTCTACTGGCGGGAAAAAAGGACGGTGAGCGCCGCCCCCCTCGTGGTCAGCAACGCGCTGGTGAGACTGGACATCCAGGCGGAAGGCCCCCAAGAGGATGTACTCACCTGGCCCGACGAAGAGGGGCTGGTAACGCCATATGCGCCCATTTCGATGGCGCTGACGCCCATTGGCCCCTTCGCCGTGTTTGGCGAGGATGACGAGCCCTCACGTAGGTTGGTGCATCTCCCGCTTGCGCCGCATCCAGCAGCCCAGCCCGCCGGCATCCAGGAGTTGCCCCCCGGAGCCGCGAGCCTCCGGTTTCACGCGGGGAGCCTCTACTACGTCTCGACGCACGCCCAGGGAATCCACCGGAGGAACCAGGAAGAGGGCCGCGTCTCCGTCCTCCTGCCGGACCTCCGTGGCATCAGCCAGCTGGCGGTGAGCGACCTGGGCCTCTTCTTCGTCAACGCCAGCAGGATTCAGCACCTCCCACACCCGGATTGAGCAAGGGACGCTCGTCAGTCCCTCTGGCTTCGAATCCAGGGTGGGACGCACCTGGAGCGTTCGGAGGGACGGGTACTGCGTCCTCCCGGGGATTGCTGGCCATCCCGGAAGGGGGCGCCCGAAGCACTCCACGGTGCGTGGCGAACCCTGGGCGGCACGGCTGGAACTCAGAACTCCAGCGGCAGTTGAGGGCCGGGGATGATGTTCTCGATGTCAGGGTTGGCGTCGCCCGGCTGACGAGGTCCGCGCTCGGCCTTCAGCTTCTTGCGCTCCTCTTTCTTGGCGTCCTTCTCCTGCGGGTGCTGCTTGCGCGCCTGTTCCTTCTGACGCTTCGTAGACCTTCCTGGCATTGCGCCCCGTCCGACTGGATTGCAGTGTGGTGGCAGAACACGTCAGGTCCCCCGCCAACCTGGGCGATGAAGCCAAAGCCCTTTGCGTCGTTGAACCACTTCACGGTGAACGCATAAGAGGGACGGGGCCCTGTTGAAGGGGGAGGAAGGGTGCAGAGGGCTAAGGAGGGCCACTGACGGGGCGGCCGTGTTTCCCAGCAGGCGTGGGCTACGCCTGACGGGGCGTGACTACATGGTCGGGGCTTGGTCGGTGGCTGTGCTGGCGCATTGCTTGACTGCCGCTGGCAACTTGATCCACCTGTCCACTGAACCCGGGCAACTTCACCTGCGAGCCACCACCGGCGGGACCACAGGGTGCCCAGGCAGGTCTGAGCCCGTTTTGCAGGGACTGCTTGCTATCCCCCCTGCCGTCCGTGCCAATCTGACCGGATGAACCGCGTCCTTCTGCTGGCCGGACTGTTGAGCCTCGTTGCGTGTAAGGGCTCTGTCGAGCCCAACACCGACCCCGGAGGCCCTAACAACCCAGGGGGGCCGGGTGAGCCCGGGGAGAACCGGGGCGCCGCGTGCGTGGTGCAGTCGGTGCTCACGGAGCGCTGCGCCAGCTGCCACGGCGCGATGCCAACCCAGGGGGCGACGATGCCGCTGCGCACCCTGCACGACATGCGGGTGAGCTCGGCAATGGATGGGAGGCTCAACAACGCCCAGCGCGCGCTCACCCGCATGCGCGACGACGCGTCTCCGATGCCGCCGGCCCCGCATGCGCGCGCGAGCGCAGCCGAGCTCGCCGCGCTGGAGACCTGGATCGCGGAGGGGATGCCCCTCTGCAGTGGCACGGGCGGCCCGCCTGTCACCGTGGTGCCCGAGCCCAACCTGCTCGATCAGACTGCGCTCTTCAGCTGCACCGAAGGCGTGCGCTCGGATGCGCCGACGCGCATCCGCCGCATGAACCGGCGCGAGTTCACCCGCAACGTCGGTGGCTCGGTCGAGCGCAGCTGGACCGGGTTCAGCTTTTACGACAACCCGCTCGATCCCAGCGCCATCGAGCAGTACAGCTCCTGGGCCACGGACGAGACGCTGGACGAGGCCACGGTGGAGCTCTTCCTGCCGGTGGTCGGCGCGGCCGCCTCGCCGTGGACGATGAACTACCCGGACGGCAACCGGATGGAGCGTGTCTACACCAACAGCCGCTTCAGGTGCATGTTCGACGACGCGAACCCGAGCGACTCCTGCAAGCGCTTCCACCTCGGCCAGATGCTCGAGTTCGGCGTCTTCTTCCGCCCGCCCACCGAGGATGAGCTTACCCGCCTCACCGCCTTCGCGACCGAGGTCATCGCGCAGGAGCCGAGCTACTCCCCGCGAAACCGCGCGGACTCCATCACGCGGATCTCCAACGCCGCGTGGATGATGACCGGCGCCATGTTCCGCCGCGAGATGGGCGGCGAGCCGGCCGACGGTCGCGTGGAGCTGACCAGCCTCGAGCTGGGCTCGCAGCTGGCCTACGCGCTGGCGGGGCGCGCGCCCTCGGCCACGCCGAGCTTCGTGTGGCCGTACTTCTCCGCGCCCCTCGAGGGGCATCTGGCGGACGTGGCGACCGCCGCGAAGGATGGCTCGCTCAAGCAGGATGCGACGACCACCGCCCTGATCGAGAAGTACCTGGGCGGCGTCGACGCCCACCAGAACGGGACACCGCGCTTCGATCTGGTGCAGGACTACAACGAGGAGCAGCGCTCCAAGCGCGGGCAGTACTGGCTGGGTGACGGCGTCGCGGGCTTCTTCCGCGAGTGGCTCGGCTACGAGCACGTGGCCGCGGTGTTCAAGGAGTCCCCGGCGGCGACCTCGCGCTTCGAACTCGAGGGGCTCGGCTACATCAGCTCGGTCTCGTACGAGAACCTGCTCACCAACTTCCATCCGCTGGAGCCGACCTTCATCCAGCAGTTCGACGATCTGATCGCGCGGGTGGTCGTCGAGGATAAAGACGTGCTGGCGAACCTGCTCACCACACGCACCTTCTACGTGCCCTCCATGCAGCACGCGGCGTACGACTCGCACAGGGGCCTCTCACACCCCTACAACGTCAGCGAGATCCTCCCGGCGACCGTCGCGGGCCGATGGAAGACGCTGCCTGCCACCGAGCGCGCGGGCGTGCTGACCCACCCGGTGTGGCTGGCCGCGCACGGCGGCAACTTCGAGGACGATCCGTCCATCGTCCACCGCGGCAAGTGGGTGCGCGAGAACCTCCTGTGCGGCTTCGTCCCGCCGCTCAGCAGCGTGCAGGTGGCGGCCCAGGTCGGCGCTCACGCTCCCGACAAGAACGCGCGCCGCCGCCTGCAGGAGGCGACCGCCGGAGCGCAGTGTCAGGGCTGTCACCGCCTGATGGAGCCGCTCGGCCTGCCCTTCGAGATCTACAACCACGCGGGCTTCCTGCGCGCGCGGGATCACTCGACCAGCGGAGGCTGGACCACGCCGGACGGAAGCTCGACGCTCACGTCGATGCCGGACCCCGGGCTGGACGGCCCGGTGCGCGACGCGGTGGAGTTGAGCGAGCGCCTGGCGGCCTCGCGGCACGTGAAACGCTGCTTCCTGCGACAAGCCTTCCGCTACTTCATGGGCCGCCCGGAGAACCCGAGCGACGCCTGTACGCTGACGCAGATGGAGCAGGCCTATGACCAGAACAACGGCTCGTTCTCCAAGATGCTGACCACGCTGATGACCAGCGACACCTGGAAGACGCGGCGTGTGCCGCAGGCTGGAGAGTGACTGCCATGTTCTCGCGACGAACCGTCCTGAAGGGCATGGCCGCCGGCCTCTTCGCGCCCTACTTCCACGACGTCTACGCCCAGTCGTCAGCGTTGCCGGCGCGCCTGGTGCTGGTCCTCGAGTGCAATGGCGTCTACCCCCGCGCGCTCCTGAGCACGGGCACCCGCGCGGCGCTGGGGGGGCGCGCCAACACCTCCGACCGCATCTTCTGGGACGCATACAAGGACACGCCGCTGGTGCGTGAGGGCGACAATCTCGCGAGCGCGATCAGTCTCGGGCCGCTGGCGGCGTCTTCCGGCAACATCGACCTGGTGAACCGCTCCGCCGTGCTGCTGGGGCTCTCGAACCTCATCGCGGGGGGCGGGCACTCCAGCGGGACGGGCGGGCTGAGCTGCGCGGTGAACGGCGCGGGCGCGACCTTCGACGCGGTGATCGCACCTCGCCTGCGCCGGGGTGCACCGTTCGACGTGCTGCGCCTGGGCACCAGCTCCGCGCGCGTGTCGATCGTGTACGAGACCTGCGCGCTCGGACCACGCAAGCCCGCGGGCATCATCGTCAACCCGTCGCTCGCGTTCGACAGCACCTTCGGCTCGCTGCTCGGCGGCTCGACGAACGGGCGCGATCGCAAGATGCTCTTCGACTTCGCGCTGGCCGACTCGCGGAAGGCGTTGGCGGCGTTCAGCGGCAACTCCAACGAGCGGCTGAAACTGGAGCGCTACGTCTCCTCGCTCGAGTCGCTGCGCACGCGGGAGGATCAGCTCGAAGGCATGGCGGAACGCGTGCGGCCGTACCTGCCACCGGCACCGAAGGACAACCCGCTCATCACCGGCGCGGGCTCACCGCCCGACTCGCTGAAGTGGTTCGAGGCGCAGTTCCAGATCGCCACGGCGTCCCTCCTGGGCGGGCTGACGAACACGGTGGTGCTGGCGACGGGTACCTCGGGCTTCGACGTGGCCTACGGCCCGGACGTGACCGACATCCCGCGACACAACCTGCAGCACGGCCTGGATGCGGGGCAGAACTGGGACCGCGTCGCCGAGGTCACCCGCCGTCACGTGCAACTGGTGGCGAACCTGGCGAGGACGCTGGCCGCCACGCCCGAGGTCGGCGCGAGCGGCTCGATGTTGGATCACACCGCGATTGTCTTCATGTCCGACAACGGCGAGCAGCACCACTCGACCTCGCGTGAGTGGCCGAAGCTCGTGGTGGGCGGCAACGCGCTGGGCCTGAAGACCGACGGGCGCACGGTCGTGTACCCAAAGTACGACGCGGCCCGGAACCGGCAGGTCTCGAACCTCTTCAACACGCTCGGCCACGCGTTCGGAGACGCGGACTTCAACACCTTCGGGCAGGAGGGCAGCACACGCATCGCGCCGGGACCGCTGAGCGAGCTGTATGGCTGAGCCGTGAGAGCGCCCTTGCGTGCGGATGGCCACACCTCACGCAGCCGAACACGTCGAAGTCGAACGTCCTCCTGCCCTTCTGTGATCTGCCCCGGGACACGCTGCGACAGCGCTGCGTGGGCGGTCATCGGCGCGGCGGGGGCTATCTCCCGCGAGATGCTCCGGGGCGCCCTCCCGGAGAGCACCGCCGCCGCGACGCTGTCCTCGAAGAAGTAGCGCGAGGACGCGCGCGTGCATCATCGCCGTCGATGTGATGCAGTCGCGAGGTGCTCGAAAGCGTCACCATCGACCAGCTCCGCACGCTCCGCGCGGTGGCCGAGGAGGGAAGCTTCTCCGCGGCGGCTCGGAAGCTCGGCCAGGGGCAGCCCGCCGTCAGTCAAGCCATGCAGCGGCTGGAGAAGCAGCTCGGCCTGCGGCTCTTCGACCGGAGCGGGCGCGTCCCGCGTCTGACGGCGAAGGGAGAAGCCGTCGTCGCGGCGGCGCAGCGACTCCACGAGGACATCGCCTCGTTCCAGGCGGTGGTGGGCCGGCTCAAGAGCGGCGAGGAGACGAAGCTGTCGCTGGTGGTGGACGCCATGTTCCCCACCGACGCACTGCTGGACTTCGTGCGGGAGCTGGCGCGCATGCACCCCGGTGTGGAGCTGGCGCTGGAGGTGGAGCTGCTGTCCGCGGTGACGGAGCGCGTGCGCCAGCGGCGCGCGACGCTGGGCATCGCCGGCGCGGACCTGGACCTCACCGGCCTGGAGCAGCGTCCCATCGCGCTCCTCAAGATGATTCCCGTCGCCGCGCCCTCGCATCCGCTCGCGGCGCTGAAGGGCGTCCTCACGGAGGCGCACCTCGCCTCCGCCATCCAAATCGTCCTGAGCGAGCGGCTGCCGGAGGGCAAGACGGGCACGGCGGACCGGGGCGTCATCGGCTCGCGCCTCTGGCGTGTCGCGGACCTGATGACCAAGCACTCGCTCCTCGTCGGCGGCATCGGCTGGGGCCTCGAGCCCGAGCACCTCGTCCGCGACGACCTCGCCGCCGGACGACTGGTGGCGCTGCGCCTGGCGGCCTGGGAGGGCGGTCCCCCACCCCAGCGCCCGCTCGCCCTGGTGCGCCGCAAGGGCACGCCGCTGGGCCCGGTGGCGACGTGGGCCTCGAACCGGCTCACCTCGCTGTGCCAGCTCGCGCTCGGGGGCGCGGACCATCACACGACGTGATGAAAAGCATCACGACCTGGAGCGATTTACAGACGGGGCTCGGCTCTTAGGTTTGAAACCATGAGCACCACGACCCAAGTCAGCGTTCCCACTTCTCCTCGAGCCACTTCCCGCCCCCGCACCCTGGAGAGTGTCCATGGTGGCGGCGGACTGCACTGGGTGGGTGACGGCTTCCGCGTCCACACCCTCGTGCCGAGCGGCGGCCTGCGCCAGGAGCGGACGAGTCCGTTCCTGCTGCTCGACTACCATCCGCCCCATGACTACCCCGCGCTGGCGACGGGCCAGCGGGGCGTCGGCTGGCATCCGCACCGTGGCTTCGAGACGGTGACGCTCGCGTTCGAGGGTCACGTCGCGCACCGCGACAACGCGGGCCACTCCGGCGTCATCAGTCCCGGGGACGTGCAGTGGATGACGGCGGCGTCCGGCATCCTCCACGAGGAGTACCACGAGCACGACTTCTCCCGGCGCGGGGGCACGTTCCACATGCTCCAGCTCTGGGTGAACCTGCCTCGCCAGCACAAGATGTCCGCTCCGGGCTACCAGCCCATCACGAAGGAGCAGATTCCGGTGGTCCCCGTTCAAGGAGGCGGGGAGGCCACGGAGCACAGCCGGGTGCGCATCATCGCCGGGAGCTACGGTGACGCGAAGGGTCCCGCCAGGACCTTCACGCCCATCTCCATGCTCGACGTGAAGGTGCGCGCGGGCGAGGACTTCAACCTGTCGCTGCCCTCGAACCACAATGCCCTGGTCCTCGTCGCCAACGGCCGCGTGACGGTGGACGCGGAGAGCATCCGGAGCGGTGAGCTCGCGGTGTTCGCCAACGACGGGGAGGCCCTCTCCCTCCGGGCTGACGAGGACACGCACTTCATCGTCCTCGCGGGCGAACCCATCCACGAGCCCATTGCCCACACCGGGCCGTTCGTGATGAACAACCACCGGGAGATCATCCAGGCCATCGACGACTTCGAGTCGGGCGCCTTCGGTGGGATTCCCGAGTAACGGGGCGCGCGGCGGCTGACGTCGCGCAAGGAGTGCTGGCGCCTCCGGGACACACCGTCCCGGGGGCGTCAACGGCAGGGGCCGCCGGCCTGGTGGCTGTCTTCCGCCTCAACACTACGCGGCCTGGGGTGGCCCTCGCGCATGCCCGCGCCCCGAGGGACGTGATCCTCGGGGATGCGGTATGAGCAGGCATGCGCATCGCCGTGACGGGTTCACACCGGGTGGGCAAGTCGACGCTGATTGACTTGCTCGGAGAAGAGCTCGAGGGGTACCGGCTCGCGGAAGAGCCATACCTCCTCCTCGAGGAAGAGGGTTACGAGTTCGCGTCTCCCCCCTCCCTGGAGGACTTCATCGAACAGCTCCGGTTCTCGGCCGAGCTGCTTCAAGCCGAGAAAGACTCACGCGACATCCTGTTCGACCGCTGCCCTGTCGACTTCCTGGGTTATCTCCAGGCGCATGAGGACGCGGAGGCGTTCGACCTGGAGGAATGGCATCCCCGGGTCCGCTCCGCCATCCAGACGCTCGACCTCATCGTCTTCGTGCCCATCGAGGCACCGGATCGCATCCGGCTCCGGGCCCGTGAAGACATCCACATGAGGACCGCGGTAGACGAGACGCTGTCCAGGGTGCTGCTCGACGACCCGTACGAGCTGGGCGTGGAGGTGCTCACCGTCCACGGCACGGCGGACGCGCGGGTGAAACAGGTCCTTGCACGAGCAATCCGCTGACCGGGAGGCGTTTAACGGATGGCCCGCAAGCTCGGCCCGCCCGTCCCCTTGCCCCGCTCAGGCAATGCTCCAGACGCGAACCCTTTTCGCGTCTGGAGCCCACCCGTGAATCACGGCGTGTACGTCACTTCGAGCTGCGGGCGCTTGGAGGCGTCCTCGGCCTCGCGTGAATGGTAATAGCTGATGTACCCACTGCTGGAGATGCGCAGGGAGATGCGTCGTTCTGTCGCATCCGACGCCCCCAACGGCGCACCGGAGACGTCCGGCTGGTTGTGGAAGGGCATGCTGTATTCATCCCAGGCATTGTCTTGCACGAGGTGCGTGTAGTTGAATTCCCAGGTACTCAGTGCTGGGAATTCAACTACACGACCAACTGGATCCACCCCCTCTACGAGCTGCCCTTCACCGGCGGCTCCCCGACCAATCGGCGACAGACCCGGCGAACACGTCTCAGGAAGGCAAGATCCGCCGGAAGGCATCGATCGTTCCGGGCAATCGGATCGGCCTCAACAAGGACCAGCAGCGGACCATCGAGTTCGGCGACATTCACGCCTCGGCTGATGTGGTCGCGTTCCGGAGAGAGCCGAGATGCTTGAGCACCGCCTGGGGCCGCACCCACGGCCCACGACGAATTCATCCGGGCCGTGAATCAGAGCCGCGCCGCTACTTCGCGGCGCGGCTCAGCATGTCCCAGTAGCTGTGCAGGCCACGGATGTGGTTTCCACCATCGACGGAGATGGTCTCCCCGGTGATCCACGCCGCGTCCTCGCCGCACAGGAAGGAGACCACGCCCGCGACATCCGACGGCATTCCACACGGCTTGCCCAGCGGCGTGCGAGCCAGGAACTCATGACCCATGACCTCGATGAGTCCGACACTCTCCGCCAGCGGTGTCTGGATGGCTCCAGGGGCCACCACATTCACCCGGATTCCATGCCGCCCGAGCTCCGACGCGGCGACCTTCGAGAGGTTCGCCAGTCCCGCCTTCGACGCGCAGTAGTGCGACAACCCATCCGTCACCGCGAGCTGGTTCAGGGAGGAGATGTTGACCACCACGCCGGGCTTCTTGGCCTGCACGAGCGCCCGCGCGAAGGCCTTCATGAACAGGAAGGGCCCCTTCAGGTTGATGGCCATCACCTGGTCGAAGTCCTCGTCCGGCAGGTCGAGCAGCGGCGCCAGCGTGGCGGTCCCCGCGTTGTTCACCAGAATTCCTGGCAGGCCCAGCTCGCGCGTGGCGACCTCGAGACTCCGGGCGACATCCTCCGGCCGACGGACGTCACCCGTGAAAGGCACGGCGCGCGCATTCCCGTCGAACATGCGGTTGAGGTCCCTGGCGGTCTCCTCCACCTTCGCCTGAGTCCGGCCAAAGACAAGCACGTTGGCCCCATCCCGCATCAGTCGCTCGGCGATTCCCCGCCCGATGCCCTGTGCAGCTCCCGTCACGATGGCACTGTTTGATATGAGATTCACGCTTCCTCCTGGCTGCTGGTGAGTCACACGGGATGATGGCAGCCAGGAACTCTTCGTCCATTTCAGGGGAATCGTCCTCGGCTGCCGTGGCAGACACCCGCATCGCCGTCGTCAGGGAACACCGCTCACGGCCACGCACGAGACTTTTCCACGAAGAGGGCCGCTCTTGTTGCCCCGTTTCCCGCCAGGGAGTCTGAAATAACCTCCCAGCGGTCCCCTGCGGCTGGGCTTGCCCACGGCATGTACGAGGTAGGCCCCGGCACGAGGGCCACCCCAGGCCGCGTGGTGTGGAGGCTCAAGAGGCGCCAAGAGGACCTGGCCGCTGCTACGCACCTGATGGGAGCGCGCTCTGGGCAGGCCTGTACCCCAAGGGGGCTCAAGCCGCCTGTCCACCGAAACGGGTGACGCTCAGTGGGGTGGAAGGGGGCATCGCGATGGGACGGCCTTGTTCGGCCCGAGGCGCCGTTTGTGCCAAGCCCTGGTGTGCCGGCGGTGGATGCTACTCCCCCTGGGTCTGCTGCCGTCGAGCCCGCTAAGAAGGAAACGCAGAAGCGAAAGCGGCCCGTGGGGAGAGAAGCCGAGAGGCGTTTAGCTGTGTACCCGGCGCTCAACAGTCGGCCCCGTTGGTCAACAGCTTCGGCGTCTGCGACGGGGCCGAGCTGTTGATCATCGGGGCGGGCGTTCGCGAGGAGGAGATGAACGGCCCAAGCTCGGCTCCCGACGACGCGCTGGCCCGCGAGCTGGGCGCGAGGGGGCTGCTCTGATCTGAGTCAGCGCGCGCGCCGGTAGTGCATGGCGACCGCGCCGCTGCGGAGCGGCTTCGCCGAGACCAGCTCGAGCCGTCGCGTGCTGGACAGCCCGCTCTGGTACAGGGTCGGGCCGTGGCCGGCGATCCTGGGGTGGACGAGGAACTTGTACTCGTCGATCAGCTCCAGCCGGTCCAGCTCGGTCGCGAGCTTGCCGCTACCGAGGAGCACGCCGGCGGGGGTCGCGTCCTTGAGCTTCTGCACGCCCGTGCGCAGGTCGCCGACGATGTGGTGGCTGTTGGTCCAGGGGAAGTCCTTTCGTGTCGACGACGCCACGTACTTCGGCTTGGCCTCCAGCTTGACCGCCCACTCGCGCATCGCTGGCGGCGCCTCCTCGTCGCCGCGGGCGACCGCCGGCCAGTAGCTCTCCATCATCTCGTAGGTGACGCGGCCCCACAGCATCGCCCCGCACTCGTCCATGAGGCGGGTGAAGAAGGCGTGTGTCTCGTCGTCGGCGATTCCCTCCTGGTGGTCAACGCAGCCGTCCAGGGTGACGTTGATGCTGAAGGTCAGGAGTCCCATGCGGCGGGTCTAACACTCCTGGCGATGGAACGGCAGGCCGTCGCAGAACTTGTCGCAGAGGATGTGCGCCAGGAGCGAAGGCGTCGCGAGCCTGCGTCAGAACACGCGTCATGACGTGAATGATTCGCATGACGAGCCGCTGGACCCCGGGAATGCTTTACCTCGCAGTGGGCATCATCACCTAGTTCCACGCGCGCCTACCGAGATAAGCTCCAAGCTCCGGGATGTTGGCCCCTCAATTGCTTGGGGCTGAGGCAGCCCCCCGTCTCGACACTGGAAGCCGAGCCCCCCATGTGTTCCCGCCCCTTCGTCCCTGCCCTCCCGGCCGCTACCACCTCGTCTGTTCGCTCCAAGGAGGTGGCCCTGTGAGCCGCATCGCGGGATGGGTGTTGCTGGTGCTGGCGCTGGTCGTGTCGTACCGCCCGGCCGAGGCCGCGCAGGCGAGGAAGACGCAAGCGCAGAAGACCCGAGTCGCGGTGCTGCGCCCGGAGGGCCGCCAGGCGGATGCGCTGCGCAGGGTGCTGACGCAGGAATTTGGCAAGAAGGGACGCGGGCGAGAGGTGCTGCCCGCGAAGAAGGTGGATGCCCAGGTGAAGCGCATCCGCGGCGGTCCGAAGACGGATGCGCAGCGGCGGGCGCTGGCGAAGAAGCTCGGCGCGGACGTGCTGATCCTCGCCTCGGTGAAGGGGACGAAGCGCTGGG
The DNA here is from genome assembly GCF_900101905.1 of Myxococcus virescens. Classification (NCBI taxonomy): domain Bacteria; kingdom Pseudomonadati; phylum Myxococcota; class Myxococcia; order Myxococcales; family Myxococcaceae; genus Myxococcus; species Myxococcus virescens. The sequence continues at coordinate 194,811 of NZ_FNAJ01000005.1, forward strand.
ACGTGGAGGTCCGCGCCTACTCCGGCAAGGACGGCACCCTCCTCGCGGAGGAGCGCTGGGACGTCCGCACGAACCGCGCCTTCCCCGACGTGCGGCGCGAACTCGAGCCCAAGCTGGGCGCGGCCCTGAAGGCGGGCCCGGAGCAGAGCCTCCCGCCTGCCGCCGTCACGCCTCCGACGCCAGTCTCCGAGCCGGAGGTCGCGCCCCCGGCCCCCATCGCGGAGGCACCGCGCCCGGCGGTGGTGAAGCCTCCTCCGCCCACCGTGACGAAGGAGGAGCCGCTGGTGGAGCCCGAGCCGAAGGCCGCCGGCCTTCGCGACCTGGACGGCCCCATCCTGGAGGCGCTGCTGTCCGGACAGGGGCTGTTCCGCCGCTTCAACTTCTCGGGCAGCAACGCCAACGCGCTGCCCGAATACAGCCTCAACAGCGCCGCGGCGGCGAGCCTCTCGGTGAGCTACTTCCCGCTCTCCCACTTCACGGATGGGATGGTGCACAACCTGGGTATCGTGGCGAGGGGCACACGCGCCCTCGGGCTGTCCACGCGGCTTCCGGATGGCTCCGAGTACGGCACCACCGCGCAGCTCCTGGAGGGAGGCCTGCGCCTCCGCCTGCCGCTGCCGTGGCTGGAGGTCTCGGTGGGCGCGCTGTACGGCACCCACTCCTTCGCGGTGGAGCTCCCGCCGGAGAGCACCTTCGCCCTGCCCGACGTGGACTACCGCTTCGCGCACGTGGAGCTGGGCCTGCGCAAGGCGCTCACTGAGCGATGGGCCATCGCCGCGCGCGTGGGCTACCAGCACGTGCTGAGCGGCGGCGAGCTGTCCTCGGACGGCTACCTCCCGGAGCTGAGCGGCTCCGGACTCGATGGCGAGCTCGCCGTGGAGTTCGCCCTGACGCGCATTTTGGGTCTGCGGCTGGGCGGAGAGCTGCGGAGCTACTCCTTCACCACCGACGCCGCGGAGGGAGCCCCGGTCTTCGCCGGCGGCGCCAAGGACCTGTACTTCAGCGGTCAGCTCGGCGTGTACCTCAGGCTGTAACACCACCGCATTGAGGGGGTCTGTCCCCCACGCATGTGGCGCCTCCTCCTCACTTTCCGCGAGGCCCACACGAAAGATGCAACGCGTATGCACGCGTGACACGAGTTTTTCAGTATCCGTGTCATCGGGCCATTCGACCGATGCGCGTGCGAGTCGCGGCTACATTGACAGGAACGCATCATCCATCTGATTGATATGTCTCCCAATGATGGAGGCGCTCGTGCCGAGGATGCGGTCACAACGGTTGTCACGAGAGCCAGCGGAGCGGGGACGGTGGTGGCGCCCGGTGGTGCTAGGGCTGGTCTTGAGCGGGGCTGCTGGCTGCGAAGGAACCATCTCCAACCCGGAGGGCCCCGGTGGAGGGCCCGGCCCCGGTACGCCTCCGCCCACCGCCATCGAGAAGCCAGCCCCGTCCGTGCGAATGGCGCGCCTGACGCACGTGCAGTGGACGAACAGCGTGCAGGAGCTGCTCAGGCTGGACGCACCGCCCACCACGCTGGCGGGCACCTTCCGCGCGGACCCCGCCCAGAGCGGCTTCCTCTTCGACAACGATGCGCGCGCCCTCTCCGTCGACGAGGCCCTCTGGGGCGCCTACCAGCGCGCCGCCGCTGAACTCGCCGGCCAGGTGACGACGGACGCGACGAAGCTCGCGCGCCTCTTGCCTCCGTCGGCCGCCACCAACGAGGAGCGCGCCCGCGCCTTCGTGGAGTCCTTCGGCCTGCGCGCGCATCGGCGCCCGCTGACGTCCGAAGAGGTGGAGAGCTACCTCGGGCTGTACCGCAAGGGGCCCCAGGCCTACGCGGACATGTCAGCCTTCGAGGGTGGCATCCGGCTGGTGATTGAAGCCTTCCTTCAGTCGCCCCACTTCCTCTACCGCGTGGAGCGCAGCACGCAGGCCGTGCAGGACCGGGTGCCGCTCGACGACTACGAAGTGGCTTCGCGGCTGAGCTTCGGCCTCTGGAGCGCCATGCCGGACGACGCCCTGTTCGCCGCCGCGAGCGAGGGCACCCTGCACTCCCGCGAGGGCGTCGCCACACAGGCACGGCGCATGCTCCAGGACACGCGCTCGAACAAGGTGGTGGAGGCCTTCCACCGCACCCTCTTCGACGTGCCCCGCTATGCCGCCATCCGGCCCTCCCTCACGCGCTACCCGCAGGTGTCCGAGCGCCTCGGGGAGTACGCGGCCCAGGAGACGACCCTTTTCGTCCAGGACGTCGTCTTCTCCCGCAAGGGCGGCTACAGCGACCTGCTCACCTCGCCGGCCACCTTCGTCAACGACGAGCTGGCGCGCGTCTACGGGCTGAGTGGCACGTTCACCGCCGACTTCGTCCCCGTGACGCTGGACTCGCGCGAGCGCAAGGGCGTGCTCACCCAGGTGGGCTTCCTGGCCTCGCACGCGACGTCGGTGGACCCGGACCCCATCCACCGCGGCGTCTTCGTGTCCGAGCGCATCATCTGCCGGAAGATTGGCGCGCCGCCGGCCAACATCCCGCCGCTCCCCGCCCCCCAGGGCCGCACCAATCGTGAGGTCGTCGCCTCGCACACCGAAGCGCCAGGGACTGCGTGCGCCAGCTGCCACTCGAACCTCATCAACCCGCTCGGCTTCCCGTTCGAGAACTTCGACGCCATCGGCGGCTACCGCACCACGGACAACGGACATCCGGTGGACGCCAGCGCGTCTCCCAACATCAACGGAGAGACGGTGCTGGTGCGCGACGCGCTCGACCTGGCGGACGCACTCGCGGCCAATGAGGCGGTGCATGCGTGCTACGCGAAGCACTGGGTGGAGTACCTCCACGGGCGCCCGTCCGCCCGCGAGGATGTGCCGCTGGTGGAGCGGCTCGGAAAGCTGTCGAAGGCGGGCAACCTGTCCATCGTCGACCTCGTCGTGGAGGTCGTCACCAGCGAGGGCTTCGTGAATCGCCACCCGGAGGATCTGCCATGAAGCTGAGTCGCCGGATGGTGTTGAAGGGCCTGGGCGGGACGATGCTGAGCCTGCCGTTTCTCGAGGGGCTGATGCCGAGGACCGCCCGCGCGGCGGACTCGGGGGTGCTGCCGTACGCCATCTTCTTCCGGCAGGCCAACGGCGTCGCCTCGGCCCAGACGACGTCGGAGCTCGGCGCGGAGCCGGAGCGCTTCTGGCCGCGCACCCTGGGTGCGCTCACCGCGGAGAGCATGGCCGGGCGGGCCGTGGGCGTGCTCGATGACCACCGCGCGCACCTGCTGCTGGTCCGCAACGTCAACATGAAGGACTACAACTACGGGGACGGCCACGCCCGCGGCGCCATGCAGGGGCTGACGGCGCAGGGCCCCGTGGTGGAGGGCGCGGGCGGCGGCTCCGAGTCCGCGGGCGAGTCCATCGACCACCGCATCGGCCGCGAGCTCAATCCGCAGCAACGTGACTCGCTCGTCTTCTACGCGGGCCGGCGTGGCGGCTGGCTCGGGGGGCCCTGCCTCTCCTACCGGAGCAGCAACGTGCGCCGGGCCGCGCTGCATGACCCGTGGAATGCGTACCAGACGATGATTGGCGGCCCGGGAGGACTGACTCCCGAGGCTCGCGAGCAGCTCCTCGTCCGGCAGCGCAGCGTGAACGACCTGGTGAAAGCCCAGCTCCAGGCGCTCCAGCAGCGTCCCGAGTTGAGCGCGTCCGACCATGAGCGCTTGGACCTGCACCTGTCCAACGTCCGGGACCTGGAGGTCGCCCTGAGCTGCCGAATGCGCGCGGACCAGGAGCTCATCCTCCAGCAGCAGGCGCCCGGCTATGACAGCACGGACGGCACCGAGGTGCTCGCCACCGCCAGGCTGCACATGGACATCGCCGTGATGGCGATGGCGTGCGGCACCAACCGCGCGGCCGTCATCCAGGTGGGCAATGGCAACGACGGCGACACGCGCTACCGCAACCCGGATACGGGGCAGTTGATGGAGAACTTCCATTACGTGTCCCACCGTCGCTCGTCGCACGACTCCAGCGGCGGCATCATCACGGGTTCGGACCTGCTGCACCACCACGTGGACGTGCAGTTCGCGAGCGCCTTCAAGCACCTCCTGGACCGGCTGGTGGCCTACCAGATGCCGGACGGAAAGCGACTCATCGAGCACGGCGTGGCTGTCTGGTACAACGACCTGGGCAACGGGCCGGCTCACTCGGCGCGCAATGTGCCCTTCGTCCTGGCGGGGAGCTGCAATGGCTTCTTCAAGCAGGGCGTCTACGTCGAGGCGTCGGGCGGCGGCAATCCCAACCACAACCGGATGCTGAACACGATTGGCACCGCTGTGGGGCTGAGGAACGCGGCCGGCGGGAACCTGGACGACTTCGGCGACCCGGCGCTGACCAAGGGCGTGCTCTCCGAGCTCATCGCCTGAGTGGACGATTGCGTCCTGCTCCAGTGTCCGGCGCTGGAGCAGGTCGTTCAGGCAGCGTGACCACGCTGTCCGTGGCGCTGGGGCAAGCGCAGACAGCTCACGAGGAGGCTCCTGCCAGCGGGAGCCCCTCCCCTGCGTGTCGAGCCCCATACGTCGCCGTTTGCCGCGGCGGTATTGGAGGTGGGTCCCGAGAAGATGAGAGCGCCGACGCGACGACGCGGCTGGCTCGCCGCGCTGGAGCGCGGGCAGCGCGTGGCTCACGGCCGCTCGAGCATGAACGCGGTGATGGAGTAGCGCTGGTGGCCCTGAGCGGCGGGCAGCCACTCAGTCACTCGGTGGAGCGCGCCCACGGCGCGGAAGACGAAGACCGAGTTGAAGAGGGGCGGCACGCGGATGCTGTCCCACGCGCCTTCGGGATGCGGGAAGGCGAGGACACCGCCGAAGCGCTCGTCCCAGGGGCGCGTGAAGTTGAACACCACCGCGAGCCCTTCCTCCTGCGTGTCGTGATGTGGAGGGAAGGACTCCCCCACCTCCATTCGGGAGACCTGGACCTGACGGGTCTGGAGGGGTCGGGGCCAGCCCACGAGGTCCGCGAAGAAGGCAGCGGCCTCGTCACTGCGCAGCCAGGCGCAGAAGTCGATCAGCGTGGAGGGGGGCTGGCGCGAGTCGAGCGGCGCCACGTGCAGGGGATAGGGGCCGTGGTGATGGCGCCGGAAGAGGGCCTGACGGAGGGCGGCGTGGAGGGCCTCGGCGCGCTCGGGCAGCAGCGCGTCCTGGAGGCAGACGTGGAGCACGCGACCACCCTCTGAGAACTCGCGGCGGATGGTGGCGCGCAGGGCCTCGGATGCCACGGCGAGCCGCGTCCAGGGCCTGGCCGCGTCGAGATGCCGCGGCACCGCGCGGACAGCACCGAAGATGCCCTCGGCGAAGTCCGGGATGAAGAAGCCGCTGGGGCGCTCAGGCCTGGGCGACGAGGTAGCTGGCGAGTCGGGTGATGACTTTGCCATCGCGCGGGTCATCGAAAAAGGAGATGGCGGGGGTGGGATTGAACTCGAGGGCCACGAAGGCGCCCTCGGGAGTGCGGCGCAGGTCCACGGCGGTGAAGACCATTCCCAATGCCTTGGCGCCACGGACGCAGAGGTCCCAGGCCGCGCGAGGCAGTCGAGCGGGTCTGGCCTTCTCCAGGTTCTGCCGCGCGTCGACCACGCCCTCGGTGGGAATCTGGAAGGCGGCCACGGGCTCGCCCGCGAGGACGTAGGCGCGGAACTCGTCGCCTTGAATCTGTTCCTGGAAGAGGACGGGACAGTTTCCGAGCAGGGTGAGCCGCTCGTCGGTGAGGTCGGCCTCACTCAGCTTGCGCACCATCGCGCCGCCGCCCAGCGGCTTGTAGACGACGTTCCGGTGGCGGGCGAAGAACGCGCGCACCGCGTCCGGCGAGTGGGTGGCCAGGCTCGAAGGGACGGGGACCTTGTGGCGTGCGAGGAGCGCGAGCTGGTGGAGCTTGAGGTAGTGCAGTTCCACGGCCTCCATGGGATTGACGAAGGAGCAGCCGCGCCGATGGAGGGCGCGCACCACCGAGTGGAGGAAGGACTGGCGCTCCCGCTCGGCGAGGTATTGCTCCTGCCAGCGCGGGAAGTTGCGCTCGGTCAGGGCCTCGGCCTCTGGAACGGGGAGCGAGAGCCGCAGGTTCTTGACGTAGAAGGAGCGCAGGTCGCTGAGACACTCCTTCTCCCAGTGCACGACACCGTCCTCCCAGTCGAAGGTGACGGTGTCGGGCACCCGCTCCGTCTCCACGATGATGGCGCTCGCCCGACGACGCTCCACGGCTTCAGCCACATACCGGGTGGCGTCATCCGTGCGCGAGCCGATGAGAACGACCTTCTTCCGAGGAGCCATGAGCGGCGGCTGACGTCCGGGCCGTCAGGTCAGCTGTTGCCCCGGAAGGGGTCGTCGGCCATGACCTTCACGAGCCCACCGTTGTTCGGCGGCGTGAGCGGACCGCCGATGTCGGGCAGCGTCGGCTCGTCCATCTTCACCTTCACGAGCCCACCGTTGTTCGGAGGCGTGAACGG